>CAZTJY010000026.1:0-22688 GCA_964613725.1 uncultured Parapedobacter sp.
CTTTTTTATACCTATGCGCATGACGTCAGCGGCTCATATGTGTACAAGCCGACCGATCCGGTGATGACGCTATTTGATGAAGGGGACAACCGTAAAGACTTCAGCATAGCCACCGTAAGCGCCCTCAATGTTATCAATAAATACCCGAGTGGGCAAACGGGAACGGACCCCTTCCCGGTCATCCGCCTGGCGGAAATGTACCTGATCGCTGCCGAGGCGAAAGGACTGGATGGTCTTCCGCGCCTGAACCAGCTTCGGGAAGCGCGGAACCTTCCGGCGATCAATCCCACCACCGAGACGGCCTACCAAGAGGCGGTGGCTCTCGAACGCCGCCGGGAACTGCTTGCCGAAGGATTCCGTTGGTATGACTTGGTGCGGACGGGCAAGGCGGTGGAGGAGCTCGAAATCGAGCCTTACCGGACCTTATTCCCCATACCGGATTACGAGCGTGAAGTAAACTCTAATCTCACTCAAAACGATGGCTATTAATTAATTAACCGTGCAAGATATGAAAAAAAGTAATCAATGGTTTCTTGTCGCTGCCCTTTCGGCCATCCTCTTTGCCGGATGTGAGAAAACCGAGCAGAAACCCATACAGATTTTAGACCATACACGCAGTGAACTGACCGTTCGCCTACAGGAAAATAGTGAGTTGGTCCACCGCGTTTACCGCGATACGACAATCGAACTGTCGACCGGTGTCACCGAAACTCATGTGCATTTGATGGATGTAAATGGGCACAGCCTGCGAATCTTCATCCTGGAGGCCGACTTGAACCAGCCGGCGGTTAAGCTGCACCCGCTTACGCCTTTCGGCGAGGAAGCGTATGCACGGCAGACCGTCCCGGAAATGGTCAGCTATGCAGCATCGGAGGGTCGGGTGCTTTTCGCAAGCAATGCCGACTTTTTCAACGGCACCACCGGCGAACCGCGTGGTATCGTCTACAAATCGGGCGTGCCCATCCGGACGACCATACAGGCTGGCTGGACATTTTTTGGCGTTAGTAAATCCGGTGGGTTAATGATCGGCAACGATGCGGACTACGAACGGGAGAAAGCCAACATCTACCATGCGCTGGGTGGCAACCAGACGCTGGTAAAGGCGGGAGAGCCCGTTATTCATACCGATAACACCATCGAACCCCGCACCGCGGTGGGATATACCGCCGATAACCACGTGTATTTTATGGTAGTGGATGGCCGCAAATACGACTACTCCTACGGCATCAGCTTCACCGACCTTGGGCAATTGATGCATGCCTTGGGCGTGACGGAGTCCATCAACCTTGATGGGGGTGGCTCATCCACGTTCCTTGTCAACGACCCGGCGGAATCGACCTACAAAGTGCGCAACCGCACTTCGGATGGGACGCCGCGCGCGGTCGCCAACGGATGGTCGATTATCGCGGAATAAGGAAACGACCAAAGGTATGGCCCAACGACAGCGGAGGATTCCGGCTCGTTGGGCCATTTTATTTCACTACGCATCATGGCGCTTCCCAAACCGTGATCTGGCTGCCCTGGTCGCGTGGTTGAGTACAATTTTTGGCGATTTGAGCAATTGTGAAAAATCGTTGCTCACTTGGTCTGTTTTAGCACCCAATCGGCAATCTCGCCAAGCACCGACGGGTCCATTGTCTGCTCAATGGTTGCGTATTCATCGATCGCCCCTGTTGTACAGGTCTGGAATAGATGGTTCATATCGGGGAACTCCTTTATGGTTATGTTGGCGTTCCCTCCTTGCCTGACAGCATGCTCGATAACAGCCAGATTTCCGGGCGCTACCTGCACATCTTTTCCACCGTTGAGTGCAAGTACCGGGCATTTCACGCGCTTCAATGCATCCGCCGGATCATACGTTAAAAAAAACCGCATCCAGGGGCTCCTGAATTGAGCAATCTGCCTTGCTACGAATTCGGCTTCATCCACCCCTTCGGCAATCAGGCTATCGGCGGATAGCACCTTCCTAAGATAGCCTTCCAGCCTCGACTCAAAAGATCCGTCGTCGCCATACTGGCCGAATAATTCAAAAATATGCTGGTTAATCCGCGATGCACTTTGAATACGTTTCTCATCCATCCCATGAACGCGGCTTATCGACTCCATTTGTTTGAGCAGCACCTCGCTACCGGGAACCCCGGGGGCTGCGAGGAGCACGATGAATGCTAGGTCGGTATCGGCAGCCACCATGGGCGCAACCAATCCGCCCTCGCTGTGGCCGATGAGCCCAATCCGCTTGGGGTCGATTTCCTTCCTGGTGTTCAGATAGGCGATGGCAGCCCGCACGTCGTTGGCGAAATCCGCTGATGTGGCACTTCCGTGGTTTCCAGTGGATTGTGCGAAGCCTCGGTCGTCATAGCGGAGGACTGCTATGCCGTTTCGGGTTAGGTGATCGGCCAGCACCAGGAAGGGCTTGTGCGTCATGATTTCTTCGTCTCGGTTCTGGGGGCCTGAGCCGCTTATCAAAATGGCGATCGGAAATTCTTGCTTGCCGGCAGGCAAGGTCAGCGTTCCGGCCAGTTCCACCTGCCCCCCTTCGCTGGGAAACCTAACCTCTTCACTGTGGTACGGGTAGGGCGGCTTGGGTTCCTGTGGTCGGGAGGGTGCCTGCTTTTCGACCGGGGCCCGCGTGAGCCGGAGCGGAATGGAATGTCCAGATTGGGTAAAAATGCCCTCGAAGCTCTGTTGACCATACTTCCCGCGGTATTGAGCTCGTAGGGCGGCGATTTCAATCGATAGCGTTGCATTTTCAAACGTTGTGGCACTTGCCGGAATACCGAACTCATGCTGTGCCGGGCTATCCATTTTAGCCCCATACGTTGAATCTTCAAGGGATACATGGAATACCAACGGGAGTTCCACGCCCTGCACACGAAGTGTGCCGTGCCATTGTCCGGTGATGTCCTGCGCTTGCACGAAACAGGGAAACAACACGGAAAAAAGGATTAATAGCTTCATTGATTACTGTTTTTTTCCTTAGTTAGTGGCTAAATATAGAAAATATTACACCCTACCGCCAACGCGGTTATGAAAACGTCCGTAACTCGTTAACCTTACCCCCGCGTGAAGTCTCTTTGGTCACTTTTGTGCGGCTTTGCAAATCGTGGATAGCAGTCTGCAAAACAAATCGCTTTCGTTCAGGTTGATATAAATAAACATTTTAAACACACGACTGATGAGCACAGAAAATTTGAAGCGCGGTGAAGCAATCAAAAAGTTGAAGGATCTCGTCGACAGCATTGACGTTGGCATGGTATGTACTTTTGTAGCCGGTAGTGATTATCCGCACGCGGTACCGATGAGCCGGCAGGAGGTTGACGAAGATGGTGCGATATGGTTTCTCTTTTCGTCGGAAAGCGAAACCCACCATCATGTGCAGCAAAACAATAAAGTGAGCCTATTGTATTCGGATGTCACCAACTACGAGTTCGTCACCATCAACGGTACCGGAGAGATCTCCCAAGACCAAGCCCGCATCGATAAATATTGGAACAAAATGGTTGAGGCTTGGTTCGAGCAAGGCCGGCAGGATCCACGTATCCGCGTGCTCAAAATAACACCCTCGGAAGGACACTACTGGGATAAAAAGTCAAATAAACTGGTCATGTTTATTAAAATAGCAACCAGTGCCATATCCGGCAAGCCAATGGACATCGGGCGGACGGGCGAACTGGAACTTTAATGTAGTCTGAACCCCTAGTGTCGTGAATTGGCAATGAGATCGATCACGGCAACGCCACAACTGGCTTTAGCTGTGGTCGTTGCAAGGTGGCACGGGTTAGCTGAGCTGTTCGGCAAGGCCGATGAGGAGCCCTTCCACACCGCGGATATAACATAAACGGTATGCATGTTCGTATTGGACCACTTCGCCGACAAGTTCTGCGCCATGATTGCAGAGCCGATTTACCGTTTCATCAAGGTCCTCAACGGTGAACATTATACGTAGGTACCCCAAAGCATTGACGGGAGCTGTACGATGGTCGGTGACGACGACCGGCCTCACAAATTGAGAAAGTTCGAGCCTACTGTGCCCGTCGGGCGTGACCATCATGGCAATTTCCACCTGCTGATCGCCTAGCCCGGTAACACGGCCGGCCCAATCACCAGCGATAGATGCTCGCCCTTCGAGCGTAAGTCCAAGTTCCGAAAAAAATGCAATCGCGTTATCGAGCGATTCGACGACAATGCCCACATTGTCCATCCGTTGAAGGTCGCTTTTTTGCATCGTTATTCCTTTTACTTATTAGTTTCGCCATCGCCTCCCCTCCTCCCTATTCCTTGAAAAAATTAGCCAATATGGTGGTGATTTTGTCGGAATCGGGAATGTGCGATTCGTTTGCGACCGTCGTTCGCAGCGCGTGCGGCAACAGCGCGGAAATACTTTTTGCTGCCTTATCGAAGAACGCTAGATCAAGCCCCTCCATGCCTGCTGAATGACCGACGCTGCGGCCAGTGAGGATAAGGACCGGCCGCGTGATTCGGGAAATCTCTTTAGGTGGACGTCCGTCGCCCAAACATGCCGCATCATACGCTAATGTATGGGCCAGACGGGTCAGCGGCCACCAAAAATCAGATTCTTTTGCTGCGGCTATACTATCGTCGCCCGAACCTGCGAAACGCATGAATAGCTCTACGGCTTCAGCAAGTTGGTGGTTTTGTAACAAGCGGTGCAGCGCTGACGTGTAATTCCGCCAGGATTGCGCCAGGTTGTCGTCGGTGATATAAGGGACTTCATACACCGCCAATTTGGCTATCGGCAACCCGTACGACGCTGCAATGAGGGCCAAGGCACCTCCAGACGATATGCCGAAAACGCCTACACCCTCGCCAGCCACGCCCATGAGCGCCTGAATATCTTCGACCTCACGCTGCACAGCATAAGGGAGGGTATTGCCACTTGCACCCCGGCCCCGGCGCGCGTAGTTATACACGGTGAAATCATTCGATAGCGCTTTCGCCAATGGAAGATTTTCGCTGCCATCATCCAGCCCACCGCCGACTAACAAGAGGGGGCGTCCGCCGCCGGATTTTTGGTAGGAAATCAACGTCCCGTCTTTGGATCTGACAAGTGCATGGGTTTCCTCTGCGACATGACGCTTTTCGTTTTTCATCTCCGTCAAGAATAATAACCGTGTAAACTGTACCGCGTTCAGGAAACGTTGGTGTATTTCAATGACACGTACTACTTTACTATTTACGAAAATAGAATGATAAGCCGAAAGTCACAAAGGCCTGACGCGCCAAATTGAGGGGGCGTTTGCGCCATCATTCCAAGCCGCGTTGTCCCTTACCTTGAGCAACTATTTAAAAATACCGCCCGATCATATGCCTTATACCATATATGAGCCTTCTGCAACGGCAATCCAGGCGGCTGCCCTCATTTTGTTGGACCGAACCGTAGCGGAATCATGACAGTTGGAAGGGCGAACATAAACGCCTAGAATTCAGCTTATGGGACCGACCTGACGATCGTAAATTACGTCTTTCAACGCGCTAAAAATGTTCCAAATCGCTCGAAGTGACAGGTATAGCCATTGGGATTTTTAACCAGGTAATCTTGATGATAGTCTTCAGCAGGCCAGAATTTGGTGTACTGCTCCAACGTTGTAACGACCTTTCCATCCCACCGGTTCGATTGATTTACAAGGGCTATCATCGCTTCGGCCGTTCGCTTTTCTTCTTCATTTTGGTAGAAAATGGCTGAGCGGTAACTCGATCCGATATCATTACCTTGTTGATTAACCGTAGTAGGATTGTGAATGCGGAAAAAATAATCCAAGATTTCCTCAAAGCTGGTTTGGGTAGTGTCGAAGGTGATCTCGATACCTTCGGCGTGGCCGGGATGATTCTCGTAGGTAGGATTTTCATTTTCTCCTCCGATATAGCCTACTTCGGTATCTAAAATGCCTTTCCGGTATCTGAATAAATCTTCCATCCCCCAGAAACACCCGCCCGCGATATATACTTTTTTACTATTTGCCATATGTTTTTTGTTTTGTTGTTTGTCTGGCATATTCTCTTTTTTGGATGGTGCTGGGTGTTGTGTGCCCTTTATCAACCTGCTGGCCATAAATGAGAAAGACAGGGCCAACAAAAAAACGGCGCCAATGATTACTTTGGTATTCATATATTTGTTTTATCTGTTGGAAACCGAAAGCCTTTGCCAATCATATATTCAAACTTAGGTAAAGTTGCACCGAAATACAAGCGATTGTCTTTTTTTCCCTCAGGATTGTCTCTTTTCGCCTGTTGAAATATGCCCCTTAAATGGCAATTTTGAGCGAATGCATTCGGAATAATCAAATTATGCATATAATACGCCATAGCATGAGAAAGTTAATTTTACAGGAATTTGTTTTGTTAGACGGCTTTTGCGCAGACCGGGAGAAAACAACAGGGTTCTTCGATGGGACTTATTACAATCTGGAAAGTGATGTGGATGAAAATCAAGCCCCCCTTATGGATAGCTTAGACCTCATCTTATCGGTACCAACACGTATAAGATGTTTAGCTCGTTCTGGCCGTACGCCACAGGGGAAGACCCTAAACTGACCCAATCGATGAACAGCATCCCGAAGATTGTTTTCTCCAAATCGTTGAATAACGTCCAATGGGGTGGCTACGGGAATATTTCGCTGGTTAGGGACGATGCGGTAACTTATATAAATGCACTTAAACAGGAAGCTGGCAAAAACATGGTCATGTGGGGCAGCCTTTCGTTGGCGCGATCGCTTTTGACTGCGAATTTGGTTGATGAAATACAGCTGATTGTGGTCCCTGTCGTTATCGGGATGGGGCTCAAATTGTTTTCGGATGACGTGAGATGCATGCCATTTAAGCTTACCGGACACAAGGTGTTTTCGCGGGGCGCCGTTTTGCATAACTATGAGCGAATAGACGGTTGAGATGGGCAGGGCCATAGACGCAAACGTGGAGATAATTGCTTAGCTTTGAGCAGACGACAATCAAAAATGACATGAGCAAAATTGCAGACGTGAATCACCGTTATTTACAACGTTGCGTCGAATTGGCTACAAAAGCGCTGGAGGAGGGCAGTGACCCGTTTGGCTCGTTGCTCTTATCTGCCAAGGGTGAAGTGTTGTTCGAAGACTATAACCATACGGCAAGCGGCAATAAAATGCTGCATCCAGAATTAGCCATTGCGGAATGGGCGGCAACGAACTTGAGTGAAGAAGAACGGGCCGTGGCAGTAGTTTATACATCGGGCGAACATTGCGCCATGTGTGCCGCTGCACACGCTTGGGTGGGCTTAGGAAAGATTGTTTTCGCAAGCTCTTCCGAGCAACTAGGCAGATGGATGGTCGAATTTCAAAGAGCGTCTTCACCAGTAGCCCCGCTACGCATCAAGGACGTGGCGCCTGCCATCGAAACCGTAGGGCCCTTTCCGGAATTTGCCGACGTACTCCGTGAGCTACACCGGAAGAATAACAAGTTGCGCCTGTAAGAAAAATAGATAGCACCGACCGCTGATGGAAAATACGGTACCAAACCATATCCATTATACCATATACCAGCCTGCTGGAACGGCAATCAAGGCGGCCGTCCTCATCCTGCATGGCATGCAAGAACATAGCGGACGGTATACCGGATTCGCTAACTATTTAAAAATGCACGGCTATGCTGTATTGACGTATGACCACACGGGACATGGACACACGGCAAAAACAACGGCGGAATTGGGCTTTTTCCGTACGAACGATCCCGGTGGGCGCCTGATTGAGGATGCGGAACGGATGTCGTGCTTTATGGCGCAACGTTTTGCTAATGAAAAACTTATTTTGATGGGGCACTCCATGGGTTCGTTTATTGCCCGACTTCTGTTAAAGCGGGTGCCACATCGCTTTGATGGAGCGATTTTGACGGGAACGGGTGGACCGAATCCATTGGCCGCATTATTCCGACCGATACTTTCCATTGCGAATCTAATCGCACCAGAAAGCCGGAGCAAACTGCTCAATGAACTCTTTTTGAAAATTCACAACAGTAAATTCAGGCATGAAAATCCAGCGGACGGAACGAATTGGCTAAGTGCCGACTTAGCCAATCGAAAAGCTTTCATACAGGACGAGTTATGCGGGGTAAGCTTTAGCATAAACGCGTTCTACGGCCTCATTTCCGTCAATGTGGAAGCGACCAAATCAAACTGGGCGGAAAGCCTTCCCAAAAATTTGCCCTTGCTTTTTGTAAGCGGAGCCAACGATCCCATCGGAGATTTTGGGAAAGGCGTGGCAAAGACCGCGCAGGCGTTACGGGAACGCGGGTTCGACAGCCTTGAAATAAAGTTGTATGCTGGCATGCGCCATGAAATACTCAACGAGAGTGATCGAAAATCGGTATTCGATAACATCATCGTATGGTTAGATAAAACCACAATACAATCTTCGCGATAAAAAGTAATGGAGCCATTAAAAAAACCCGTCTCGTTTTAACAAGACGGGTCCGCCCCAATGGGGTTAGGGGCTATCAACCTAAACCTAGCGCGAAGATAGGCAAATTAATTCTCCACCCGAAATGATTTGTTGAAAAAAGGTTAAAATCACCATCTACTGCGGTGGTCCAACCCCGTACTAAAAGGGCCGCAATTTGGGAATGCTGGTGATTAGTTCGACTGCTGAGATTTACGAAAATCCGCACTAGGAATAAATATTTACTGTTTTTCAATAACTATTGATTATTTTAGCGAAATCATGCGAATTCATGCAACCTACGGGTTTCTATTATGTAAGTATGCCTATTATTGTAAATTTAGACGTGATGATGGCTAAGCGAAAAGTTTCCCTGAATGAACTTTCCGAAAAAGTCAATCTGACATTATCCAACCTTTCTATCTTAAAGACGGGAAAAGCTAAAGCTATCCGCTTCAGCACTTTAGCGGCAATTTGCAACGCGTTGGACTGTCAGCCGGGCGACATTTTGGCGTATGCAAATGACCAAAAGGAAACAGACACCTAGCTATGTGAGCTGCTGTGCCAGACCGATAAGAAGCCCCTCTTCGCCGGTTATGGTGGCCCACCCTTCCAGCTTCAAGCCCACTCAGTGAAAAGCGGAATAACGTCATCAAGGAACGTCACGATAATGCGGACATTGTCCATTCGCAGTATGTTGCTTCGCTTCATTAGACAAATCTCATGAATTGGCGACAAACCCTCTACCGTGCAGGCTGATGGACACCGGTTCTATGCAACACGGGCATTTCGGCTACTCTTCCTGTTTCCTATCTTTGCAGCGTACTATCTATAATTGGAGCGAAGACATGTTTGATGCAGAATCGATAATTCAATTTGGCGGATTACTAATCATTCTCTTGGCGATTTATGCGCAGACGGGTCTCTTTTTTTGCTTTTTCTTTCCCAGCGGGGCACTCCTTTTCATGGCGGGCGTATTGATTGCTAGCGGTTCGTTTGAGCATAGCTTTTTTACGTTGTGCGCCATGGGCATCATGGCGTGTTTGCTGGGAAACATAACCGGATATATGATTGGCTATAAAGCTGGTCCGCTATTGTACCGCAGACCGGATTCTGGATTTTTTAAAAAACAGCATTTAACGGCTGCTGAAAACTTCTACAACAGATACGGTGCGTGGGCGCTAGCTATGGGCGTATTTTTTCCACTGACCCGTACGTTTAGCCCTTTAGTTGCCGGCATTATCCAATTGAGCTTTAGTCGGGTTGTGCTATTTGCATTTTTAGGATCCGTAGGTTGGATTCTATCGTTTGCAACCGCGGGATACTTGGTGGGAAGTATGCCGTTTTTACGCCCCTTTCTTAGTTACGTGGTTGCCAGTATCATCCTGTTGGTCACCATTCCGGTGGTCATCAATATTGTCCGTGGGTTTAAAAGGAAAGGCGGATAGTCTAGCTGCTACAAGGACCGAAACTTCCGAATTGTATTTCGTATGACGTGGATACGCGGGATATACGGCAAGAAATAGCCTACACGATGACTGACGGTAGAACGGTTGAAATTATAACAGAAAGGCATAATGGAACGGAAATAAGGATCGTATTTGATGCCGAAAAATGAAATCTGATTGCGATGCAAACGGAACGGATGGCAACCAATTCTTGACAATTTCAAGAAATTTGCTGGAACGAATTAATGAGGGCCGGAGATGACGAAGTCATGTACCGACCCGTTCGAAATCTTTCGGTAACACGCCGAACTGCTTTTGGAAACATTTCGAAAAGTATGATGGAGAATTGAATCCCACCAAATAGGCGATTTCACTGATCCGATAGTCTTTCGCGCGAAGCAACTCTGCCGCCTTTTTTAAACGTACCAGCCGAATGAAATCATTGGGTGTCAGTTCAGATATTTGTTTAACCTTGCGGTAAAAAGTCGCGCGACTCATATTCAATGCGTCGGCCAGCCGATCAACATCAAGGTCCACTTCGTCCAAATGGGCGTGAATAGTCTTGATCAAGTCGTTGAGGAAACATTCATCTGCCTTTGAATGAGCCATCGTTTCATAGGCCGTTTCGGGTAGCTTTTGGTACGCCTCCCGTATTTTTCTCCGCCCCTCAAGTAGATTCGCAATCCGCGCACGCAGGAAATCAATGGAATAAGGCTTCTCAACATACTCATCTGCTCCGGTTTCCAGTCCGGCTATTTTGGATTGAAGACTCGTTTTAGCGGTAAGCAGGATGACGGGAATATGGCTAAACTTCAGGTCCTCCTTTACATGCCTACAAAACGAAACGCCATCCATTACAGGCATCATGATATCACTGATAATGAGATCGACGTGCTCTTCGGCTAACCGCTCAATCGCTTCCTGGCCATGATTGGCCATAATCACATGGTAATCGTCCTGAAGTTGACCCGCCACGAAACGCTGGAACTCGGCATTGTCTTCCACGAGGAGAATGGCCTTCTTAACGTCCAATCGCAACAAACCGTCCACTTCAGCGAGTTGCTGCTGGAGACAATCCGAAACAGACGAATCCAAAGAATCTTCATACCGCTCATGGCATGTCTGGCGGAGGGGAAGCTCAAAATGAAACCTGGTCTCCGCAGCCGATTGCGCCAAATACAGGTTGCTGTTATGCCGTTCGGCCAGCGACTTGGAAAACGCTAGACCCAATCCCGATCCTTGGGATTTTTCATCGAGCTTAAAAAATGGGAGAAAGATTTTTTCCGCAGCATCATGCGTGATGGGCTGACCATCATTCGCGACCGCCACCGTCACATAGCCGTCAGTCTCGTCTAAAGAAACACTGACACGCTGCTTTGCATGCTTCAAGGCGTTGTCCAGCAGGTTGCTGAAAACTTTATTGAAGATTTCGCTATCCAAATCAATGCAAACAGCGCCGGCGGGCAATGTGGTATCGATTTGGATTCCATTCAACTTGGCGGCCGAAACAAACCGGCTAACGGCATCTCGAATAACGAAAGCGATATCCGTTTGAACAAAATGAACCGGCACGCCTTTCGCTTCCGCCTTACGAAAATCGAGCAATTCATTCACCAACTTCAGCAACCGGTTGGTGTTCCGCTCCATAATCGATAAGTTTTCCCAATGATTGTCCGTCGGTACGGTGTGCTTCATGATTTCTTCCAGGGGTGCCTTAATGAGGCTAAGTGGCGTACGTATTTCATGGGTAATGTTGGTGAAAAAGTCAATTTTCGTATCGTAGAGCTCCTTCTCTTTCTTACGGGCGATTTTCTGTAAAATCTTTTTGCTCCGTGCACGTGCTCGATCCGCAAAATACCGCGCTACCGAGTAAGTCAACAAAGCAAAAAGCAGGAAATAGACAAAATAAGCCCATCCGGTGCGGTAAAAGGGTGGCATTACGTGGATCGTTACGCTATCGCCCTCTTCGTTCCATACCCCATCGCTATTTGAGGCCTTAACCCGGAAAACATAGTTACCGGGCGGGAGATTCGAATAAGTTACCCGAGACTGGTAATCGGTACGAATCCACTCACCGTCCTTTCCTTCAAGCATATAGGCGTATTTGTTGCGTTGGGGCGACACATAGCTCAACGCAGCGAAACTGATACTAAACACCGATGCATTGTGCGGGATTTCAAGCTCGCGCTCCCCCACCAGTTCTTTGTTATAAAGCTGAATACTGTTGATTACCACGGGCGGCGGCACTTCGTTTTGCCAAATCGTATAGGGCGAAAAGGCTATGAACCCTTTGATACCACCAAAATACAACTTTCCTTCTTTACTATGGAATCCCGACTTATAATTGAACTGATCGCCAAGAAGGCCGTTGGCGTGTGTATATACGGTGATGCTGTGGTCTTTGGTGTTAAACTTGAATAAGCCATTGTTGGTGCTCCCCCAAATATGGCCGGAGAGGTCAGCAACAAGTTGATAAATAACATTGTTGGGCAGGCCATTGTCTTCGGAATAAAAGTCGGTGAACGTGTCTCGCTGTCGGTCGTACCGGAACATTCCCGCCCCTTCCGTGCCGAGCCACAGCTGATTCTGCTTATCGTACAGCAAGCATGTTATTTTTCCACTGGTTGCGTCATCAGCTATGGGTGTAGCATAATGCTTCCATGTATCGGTGCTTCGGTCATACGCATAGAGGCCGCCGCCGATGGTAGCGAACCAAAGTACGCCGCGATGGTCTTCCACAATATCATTTACCTGTGTGCTGATCCACGTATCTTGCACAGGGATGAATGTGTCGGTCGCTTCCTCGTAACGGCACAACCCCATCATGGTGCCTACCCAAATGGTGCCGGTATAGTCCTTGTAAATCGAATATATGTTATTGTTTATTAGCGAGCCAGGCGCTGATGAGCTCTTGTACTGCTTATATTGCAACGTGCGGAGGTCGACGACGAATAGCCCTTCCGTGAATGAACCCACCCACAGGTAATTGCCATCATGCATGAGCGCGTGGATATTGGTGGCGGGCAGGTATCCGTTAGTGAATCGCTTGGTTACGGGATCGAACCGATGCAGCCCCGCATCTTCGGTGCCGATCCAGATATGATGATCATCCACCTGGCAAAACTCGCTGATGCTTTTTCCCTTGATCGAATTGCCACCGGTTATTGGGTAATATTTCTCAAAGAGGCTGTACGGCTTGATATAATAGTTGACCCCGCCGAAAAAAGTGCCCAGCCACATGCCACCCTCACGGTCCTGGTAAATGGCATGTACGGCGTTGTCCGTGATGGAAAAGCTGTCGCCATTGACATGGCGCAAGTTTTCGTATTGCCGGGACTGCGGGTGGTAGATGTAGAGACCGCTCTCCGTTCCTATCCAGAGCTCACCGTTATCCGACCTGGAAATCCTCCTCACATATAACGGCTTGCCCTGGCCGTCGCTTTCGAGCAGTGGCGCAAACGATAGGGTGCGTAAATTAAATATTTGCACGCCGCTATTGGTGGTTCCTACTAATAGGTTTTCGGCGTCGAGTAAGAAAATATCGTTCACATCGTTATCTTGACCTGTAACCGACCGGGGGTGAATGAGGTATTGTGTAACGGTGCCACGCTCGGGGTCGAGGCAATACATGCCCTGATGGTAAGTGCCCACCCAAACGCGGCCGCTGGTGTCAAAGGCGATGCGCCGAATCCAAACCGGCGCAGGGCTGCTACCCGTGGTGAGGTTGAAATAGTCCAATGCGCCCGATGCTGTGGCACGGAAAATGCCCTTATTGAACACGGCCATCCACACGTCACCCTGCTGATCTACTTGGATATCCCGAACCAAACCAGCCACTTGTTCCCCATCGATCGTTTGCGTGGTGTACCGCCTAAACTCCCCGGTGCGTGGGTCATAACGGTAGGCACCGTCACCGGTACCTACCCATATCATCCCCTGACCGTCTTGGCTCAGGGCCGTCACCGTGTTATTTCCCAAGCTACAGCTGTCCCGGCTATTCTTCTTGAACACCTTGAATGTGTGGCCATCGTAACGGTTTAGCCCATCTTGGGTGCCGAACCACATGTACCCTTGCCGGTCTTGGAAAATGGTGTAAACGGAACTTTGTGATAACCCATCTTCCACTTGTAAGCTCCGAAAATAATAGTTTCCTTGCCCTTCGTGAAGCTCCTGCCCGAAACATACCGCAAAGCCAATCGCCATCAGTGCAATGCCTAACCCCACGCTACGACTTATACCATTCAAATGCATCTCCTCTCACTTGTTGAGCGAGTTAAATTAACCATTTTCTACCAAGAAACCGTAAGTTGCCGGTATTTACTCGTTGTCTTTGACGCAACGGAACCCTACGGTGGCATTACGTTCAAATCCTTGCGAAACACGAAGCAAATATTGGCGGTAGTGCAGCTCGCGCGGACCGCCCTGCACATACCACCAGCTGGATGTGGGATTGAAGTGCGAGCCACCCTTCATCATGATGTAAGTATATGAACCGCTCTTGTACACATCGTTGGTAAGTTGCCACACGGAGCCCACTAAATCTTCCAGTCCATACGGATTGGCACCACGCTTGTATCGGCCTACAGGATAAAGTTTGCCATCTCCCAAATTGGCCAGTCCGGGGTCGATGCCCTTGATTTTGTAGACGGTGAGGCTGTTGGTTACCGGCTCCAGTTCGCGGGTAATGTGCTCGGTGTTTTTGGACCAGGGCCACTCGCGACCGTCTGGTGTTTGGGCGGCATATTGCCATTCCACTTCGGTTGGCAACCGCTTGCCCGCCCACTCTGCGTAGGCCTGCGCGTCTTCATAACTTACGTAGACGACAGGAAACCGTTCCTGGCCCTTCACCGGCCGGCCATTACGCCAATGCCTCAGGAAGTTATTGGTGTCACTGGGCTGGTAATCACTCGCCTCCATGAATTGCAGGAAGTCGGCATTCGTAACCGGGTATTTATCCATCCAAAAACCGGGCAGCTTAAAGGTGTTTCCTTCGTTGTGTTCGGGATAGGCAATAAACTCATCACCATGCGTAGCGTGAAATACAAACGCTCCTGCCGGAATGGCTACCATGCCCCGCGTGCTGCCCGCGGCGGGCGACGGAGAGACGCGGCTAGCCAGCCGCGGAGTGCCGGCCTTAATCGTTGCCACCCGCTCGTCGAGCAAAATGCCCTCATCAAACACCTGGACCACCAACTTGCCTTCATGACGACCGAAATGCTGAAACACATCCAACTCATGGTCACCCACAGCTAGCTCCAATGGCTTTTTCTCATAATCGGGTACTCCGGCCCACACCTTGATGGTGGTACCCCGGGCGGCACGGACGCGCAGTGTGTTGTTATGCAAAGCCACGTCCAGTACGGCAGGCAACTGTGCGACGCACCCCACCTCACCCTCGTTGTTGGTCCCTAAGTCAAACCGATCAAAAGCATGCACACGGGCTGCTATATAATGCTTTCCGCTCCGTTGAACGGGAGTCACTTCCTCGTGATTCCACAGGTCCACAAAATGGGTCCCCTCGGTTGGGGCGACCTCAAACAACGGCCCGTCAAAACCTCCGGGCTTGATGCTATAAATGGTATAAATGGTTTTGTCGGCTAGGGGCCACTGGTTTACGTACATGCTGTCTACCAACGTGGGGATGAGCGGCATATACTCATTCGTCAAGAAATTATGGGTGTTTTCGCGAAGGATTCTGCTGGTTCGGCCCAGGTAGCGGTATTGCTCATCGACCCATTCGGGCTGGCCCGGAGCAAAGATGTTTAGCTCGGTGCCATAGCCGTTGAAGAACGCCGTGGCAAACTCGCGTTTTATGGGTTCCTTCGCTAGCTCAGCCACCCGGTAAATGGTAAACGCTGGCTTGATGAATTTATTAAGATTGAACATGGGTGGGTAATACAACGCGTTGTGTACACGGCCCGATACAATACCTTGCATATCTTTAGGTACAGCAAACCCCTCGCTGTACATGACAACGCCCGATTTGGCCCGATCGGCGGCGTCTTGCAATTCCGTGCTGGAACCACCTTTCGTATCGAGTACTACACCATCTGCGCCAGTTTGCATAATCAAATCGTAAATGCCGTCCATGTGACCCTCATCGCGGGTGCTCTCATCCCACGGATTGTAGCACAGGAAAAAGGCGGTACCTTGGCTGCGGCAGTACTCGGCATCGCGACGTATCCCAGCCATACCTCCCGGCAGGTCGCGGAACATGTCGAACTGATTGCGCTGGTCGATGCCCAGCGTGGGCCACGTGGGCCACAGACCGATAACATCATCGCCCCCGTAAAGCCGTTTTCCCCGTGTAATAAACGCGGGGAGCCCAGATTTGCCACTCTCGCTGTCGTAATAGAGTTTATCCCATGCCATGATGAGGTGCATCACGTAGGTATGCCGTATCCATTTGAGGTCTTCGCGCTCGAACAAACTGTTATCGAACCTTTCTACGTCGTAGAGGTAGCGCTCCTGGAAGATTTTCTTCAGCCCCTGCTGCCAATCGCCATGGTACAAATCGGCAAAAAAGTTGTAGGCGATGGATCCGCCGGGCGCGATGGTGGTTTCGAACCGCCGGAGCGAAGCGTGTTGAGCACTGGCACCGTCGCGGCGAACAAGCGCGCATACCGACATACCGTTACCGAGGGGCGTGCCGCTGTACCCCAGCTCCCAGGCGTTGTCGGGCAGGATGCAGTTAATAGGTTGCCTATCCGGCAGGAACAGGTGCGAACGCGATAAGCCATGCTTCCCCCTACCCGTGATGTAGACCGATTTGCCATTGCGGCCCAGCGGTACTACATTGGCCAAAATCAAAGTATCGGGCGAGATGTTGGTAAACCGCAGCACGCCCTTTGTACCAGGCCCGAATCCAGCCACCGTTTCATAAGTAATCCCAACGACCCCACCGGCGTCGGCAGCGGTAAGTGGGCGGTCATTTACCTCAAAAGCAACAAGCGGCATCGGCATTGGCGCATGCAACGTGCTTCCTTGGTTATCAACAAACGCGGTAACCTCGTTCCGATGGTCCGAAAGGGTGAACTCCCGAAGTCCCTGGGCGCGAAGTGCCGGGTGTAGGCTAAACGTCGTAGCCAAGATACCTAGTGCGGTGATAATTTTTTTATAGATGTAACGAGATATAATCATGATGTTTCTTAGTTAGTAGGGTACAATAAGGGGAAAAGCTGAAATCCGCAAGGTGGTTGCACCGTATGGGATGAGGGTAATCTCTTCTTCGGGCATAGCGTTTGTGGAGCCAATGCCGTAGATAATACCGCTGTGTGGCAACGGACCCGCCATGCCGTTGTAAAGCTTCCAGGAAGGCATACGCTTGCCGATCGCCTTGATTTCAATCGGCGCATTTGCTGGGTTCCACGGATAGGAGAAATCAACATCTTTGCGTTTCACCACACGGAACGCTTCGTCCATGTCCTTGTTTGAGAAATCCATGATGCCATAGTTCCATGGCGATTCGGGGTATACTTCATAATACGTCTTACCGAAGCGTTCCGGATCGTCGGTTATGGTTTTCTTCTCCCAACGTTCGGCGATCTTGAGAGCGTATACCAGGGGGCCTCGTTCAATGGCAACGGCATTTTCATGCCATGTACTGGAGGTAACCGCCATCGGTAACACCAATTCCACGCAGTCGCCGGGGTGCCATGTACGCTCAATCACGGCAATGCTACCGGCCTGAGTGGGACCATCCCAATGTTCCCCGTTCACACGGATTTCCGCGTCGGCACACCAAGTTGGGATGCGCAAGTGAAAAGGGAAGCGAACGGCCGTTTCGCCATCGGGAAAATGAAGACTGAATCGGATGGATTCGTCAAACGGATAGTGTGTCTCTTCTTCCACGGCTACGGAGACACCGTTGGCCACCTTAGCCGTAACCGCACTGGGCGAATAGACCAGCGCGGCGAGCCCCCCGTCATCTGTGGCGTACCACAGGTGCTGCGTAAACTTGGGCCACCCCTGGTGCATATTGGAGGTGCAGCACGGATAACCGGTAAGCAGTCCGAATACGAGGTCCGTCTCGCTATGGTTGATATTGAAATTGTAAGCCCGCCGTTGTATCTGCACTTGGTTGGCTTGTTGGAAATACTGCCGATTCATGAAATCATCCGTCACCTGCGTGGGCAGTGCATTGAACGCAATTTTCTCAAGGTGGTCTGCAAAATCTACATCGCCGGTGATCTCGAGCATCTTCTCTAACGAAAACATCAACT
Source organism: uncultured Parapedobacter sp. (assembly GCA_964613725.1). Taxonomy (GTDB): domain Bacteria; phylum Bacteroidota; class Bacteroidia; order Sphingobacteriales; family Sphingobacteriaceae; genus Parapedobacter. The sequence goes on from CAZTJY010000026.1 coordinate 18,097, forward strand.
CCACGGCAGAGCACAACTCAGACCCCTGCGTGGGGTTATTTCCATGCAGGGCCTCATCACCACCATACATGCCCTGTGGTTGCCCGTTGAATTTGCGGATATCATGGAATCCTTGCTTTATTGCCTTCACAAAGCGTTTATCGGGGTTCTGCTGGTAATAGATAATGGGCTCTTTGATGCCCTGCGCTAGATTGACGCAATGGATGCTCCCGATGGTGGTCAACATTTCGCGCTGCTCAAACTTGGTGGTAAAATCGATACCCTGGCCGTGAATCACTTCGGCCAGATCCAGCAGGAATGCGTCGCCAGTGATGTTGTACAGCCAATAAACGGCCTGCAGGTTGTCGCCCGAGCGGAATTCGGCCCAAAAGGTCCAATGGCCGAGAGGCTTTTCGTTGAGCGTTTTCAACTGGTAACGGAAATAGTTGGTCATCAGCCGAACCACCCGCTCATCGCCAGTAGCTGAATAGTACTGTTGCAAAATCTTGAGCACAACCATCTTGGGCCACCAATCGTGCGCGTTGCTGCGCTGTAGGCCCGACTCCGGTCCATAGTCCGTATCTGGTCCAAAATAACCGTTGGGTTTCTGGCTACGGATGGCCCATTCCACCCATGGCTGTACCTTGGATTTCAATGTATCGTCATCCAAGATGTAAGCCAGGGGCAACAGGCCGTCTATCCAGTAAGGACCTCGCTCCCACTGGTCGCCGTCGCCCCCGAGCCATCCGTTGCGTGGCCCCATCACCGCTGGGTACAACATATCCAATTGTCCTGTCGCGCCATTCTTTTGGCGCACCAACATCTCATGTAGCCAGCCACGGGGTTTGATATCGCCTACTGGCAGCTCGATATATGGCTTTTTGACGAGCGGAAGGCGATTGTTGCGATAATTCTGAGCCGAGGCTTCCATATAGCAGAGATAAGCCATCAAGAAAAAGCATATCGAGTACGTTCTGTGTGTCAAAGTCATGTTGTATACCTTGTTGTTGTCAAAAGTTACGGCTGGGTATCCATCATCATCCGATTGATGATGCCCGCCCAAATGTAGGTTTTGTGGTACCCGCCCCAAGGCTCGTCGGGGCTATAAAACTCCCATAGGTTATGTGTTTCCTTCAATACTGAAATCATTCCACGGGCCACGCGGTCGACCAGCTGGCGTGCTTCAGTGTGATAGCCATAATCTTGAAGCCCCAGCATAATCAAGTAATTCCATTGCACCCACACGGGCCCGTTCCAATACCCTTTGTCGTTGTAATAGCTATCTTGGGCAGACAACGTGGGGATACCGTAATCGCGCCAAAAATATGTCGTGTCGGTGAGCTTCTCTACCAGTCGCGCCGCCTGCCCCTCGTTGGCAATGCCTGCCCAAAGAGGCAGAAACCCGATGATCTCGTCGCGCTTAAGGTCGTCTGCCGCCCTGTGGGTAAACGTATGGGTTTCCTTGTCCACCTGGTAATAAAACCCGTTGGTTTCATCCCAGAACGTGTCGTTGATAAGCTGTGTACGCCGTTCGTGGTCGGCCCGCCAGGCCGCCGCATCCTCTTCTAGGCCCAGCACCAAGGCCATCTGCTCCAATGACTTGGCCTCTTTAACGAGCATGCAATTTAGGTCGAGGCTTTCGAAGTTGGTGGGAAAGCCAACCTCATCCCATACAGCCACCAGCGCGTCGCGAACCGATTCAAGTACGGCGTGGCCACCCCACTCACAAATCCCATCGCCATCGCTATCGCGGTTATCTACAATGAAATGGAACAACTTCTTGGACGAACCATACATTTCACGGAGAAATGCCGTATCTTGGGTAGTCTGGTAGACCTCCCAATTAAGCCATGCGTACCACGGAGCCGAGGTAGTGAGTTGACCATTATGTTCAATGATCTCATCGAGGTAGCCACCGGTGCGGTAGTTGATATAGCCATTGGGATATTGCCGTTCGAGGTATACGCGCTGGGAATTCATTGCACCCTGGGGGTCGATATCCGCATAGGCCAGCATGGCGATGCTCTCATGGAACACCTGCCCACCATGCCCCCACCCCCAAGTGGGCTCGCGCGAGAAGACGTAGTAGTTGAAACTCGACTTGCCCTCGGCCGGGTAAAACACCTGTCGCATCATGGCGGCTGCGCTCCAATACAGGGCATTCTTATCCGGGTCGTCAAAGCCCGGAACCGGTGTGTTGGCAAAGAATGCCTCGTTCTGTTGTTGGTAGGGTACCAACGGTTGGGCCAGCAGTTCCCTTGCTTCGGCGACCAATGAGTCGGTCGATGCAGCAAGAGGGGACACGCCCCGTACAAACCGCAGGCGATCAGTAGCTCCGCTGCCTAGCTGCAGCACGTGCTTGAATGCTACCACCTTGGCGTAAAGTGCAACTTCGTCTAAATTTTCGCTCCACTTGCCCTGTACGAAATCCGTAAACACCTTTGGGCTGACCGTACTTACTTCGCGTTGGTGCATACCAAGCTCCCCGTCGCTGGCGACCGGAATGACCAGGTAACCATAGGTAACCCCTGGCGTGGCCGTCGTATCGATATAACTGTGGTTGCCCACGGTTACCAGCCGGTCGTAGTGCGGTTTTGGGTATTGCCTACGGTACACCGAAAATGTGCGCTGCCCAGATGGTGCTTCCCAACTCAGCATCACGTGGTGCTGTGCGTTCAGCTGCAGGTCTACGTTGTCTACCATCGGTGAGGGGACTTCAGCAGCAAGGTCAATGTCAATCCGTTGGCTTGTGCCAACCAACTTGCCGGTTATCCGGCCAGCACGGCCACTGGCTTCATCAAAGGCCTGGAGGGCGAATGCCTTGGCCGCGGGGTTTAGCTGGGCGGCTTCCAACCGGAAGAACCCACCCTGGTCTACCGCCGAATGCATCCCGCCCCATACGGGGCTGTTTTCGGTGAGGAGCTTGGCAGGATTGTCATCTGCCGTGAGCTGGAGGCGGAGCGTATTGCTGCCTCCGCCAATACGTTGCTTACCCGGCAGGTAAGCCCGCCCGTTGAGCTGGAGGATTGACTTGCGGTCGTTCTCCACGGCATTGGGTACCCGAAAGGGTTCTCCAACTTCGCTAGTGAAAGCGCCGAGCGCGGTTGGCTTCGCCGACGTTACCCAAACGTTTCGGATGCTGTCGGTATAGGGCACATCATGGTCGAGCGTCCATGCATCGGGGTATTCCTGGTGTTCGAAAATGAAGTGGTCGCCGTGTGGTGCTACATATTGAAAGGCCCGCCCTCCGCTACGCATGAAGGGATAAACCACCAATTCCACGGCCGTATCTGCATGGTTGGTGATTTGGAGGTCGAGTAAGGCCATTGTAGAGCTGTGCACCACGAACCACGCTGCTACCTCAATGCTGGCGAAAGGCCGGTAAGTATATCGTACCATATCGGGATAGCTCGCCGTAATGGTTGGCGGTCGATGCATATCTGCTACCCGATATACCCACTGATCGCCAAGCTTGAACCCGAGCGCAATGTCGCCACCCGTGTCGGTAATAAAATCCGCACCCAAGCTATCGGTGTCGTACTGGAAGGTATATCCTTGGTCAAGCGCGAAATTAGACCGTTCGGGCGCTGCCGCATAGGTGGTGTACAGCGGGAAGCCCTTGCTGGCGTTTAGGGATGACAAGAAAGGCCGCTCTTCCGACGCGCAGGAAAGAAGTATAATCGCCGTTACGACCGTCGCAAATATTGGTATTCCATGCTTTATCACAAGCAATACGTTTTATTGAATGGTCAAAATAAACAATGTCACGCCATCGTTTAGTAATAAATAAGGTGTTGTTCCCTCTCCAACCAGCCCATCTTTCTGGGCTCTTACCGTAAACGTTCCTTTTTTCCCGAGTGTAGCTTGGGTAAACACCACCCTACCACTGGCATTTGTGGTACCAGTTGCCAGTGATTGGCCATTACTGTCCAGTACTTCTACCACCGCACCTTCGATTTTTGGATAAGTATTGCCCTGAGCCGCCCCTTCCACCTGTACCTCTAAGGCCGGATCCGTAATGGATATCGTTTCAAACTCCAATTGACGCTCGCAAGACGTGGTTATGCTAGCTAACAAAGCGAGTATAGCAAATAACTTTTTCATAACGTGGATTAAATTTGTTCCTTTATCTGTTTCACACTCTATTATTTCCAATCGCGATTCGTCACCCTTCATTACCCGGACCTCCAAACGTGTATAGCGACTGCCCGTGCATCTTCAACTCCGGACCGGGAATGGGAAAGTGCCGTACTGTACCCGGCAGCATTTGGTCCTTGCCGCGACGGCGATCAAAAAAGCCCAACTGTGGCCACACCAAATCACACTCGACGTATCGTTCGTAAAATAGTTTCTCCTCCAGTTCCTCATAGCTCTCCGTCGCAAGAGCGGGCGGCAGATTACCCAAATTGACACGTGAGTTATTGATAAGTGTGGCAATCTGTCCCTTATCGCCGTTCATACGAATCAGCGCTTCGGCTAGGTATGCGTCGTTTTCCATCTTCAGGAAATGGTCGATCATTCCTTGTCCACGTTCCACGATATCATAATACCGCCAGTATCGGTATTGGCTTAAAATAAACGTTCCGTATCCAGGGCGCTCCGTACGGTCTGCC
>CAZTJY010000026.1:22698-33183 GCA_964613725.1 uncultured Parapedobacter sp.
TCATACTTGAAGTATCGATTCAACCGACTGTCCGGGCAGTCCTCAATGGCAGGCCAATCCTTGAAACTATCACTTCCCGGACTGACCGGAATGGGATAAACAGAATAAGGGTCGTCGGGTGCCATTTTATGGAGCACCCATTGGCTGGCCCGAATCCAGTTCATATTGTACAACGCGAAGTAATTCATGCCTACATCGCGTGTCATCACTTTACCGCGCCAGCCTTCATCATAAGCCACTTTGAAATCCGATTGCAATCCCTTTTCGGCATAAGCCTTAACCCGGGCCCAATCTACTTGGTCATTCTCGGTCTGCGTACGCGGATTCGACGCCAAAAACCTGGCTCCCATTGAGTTGGCAAACTGAAGCAACGTCATTTTGTTAAAAGTGGTTCCTGCTATCACCGATGCTGGGTCGTCATCTACGGCATCGTTTTCGATAAGTTGGATGGCCATATCCAATTTTGTTAGTGCGTAATCCATTACTTCCTGGTAACCTTTCGTGTTACCTGCGAAGTCAAACGTAAGCGCGTCATGCTCTTCGGTAAATAGGTAGGCTTTGTCATAAAGTAATGCAATATTTCCGTAAAGCAACGCTTGGATAATGTAGGCGTGTGCCTTCGCCCTGTTGGTATAATCTACCCCACCCAAGGAAATCCTGAACTCGGGATCTTCAAACATTTTAGACATCTTGATGGCACTGCCAACGCTTCCGTAGAAGTTATACCATGCACCGAAGTTAATGATGATCACCGGGTCGGGGGTATCGTCGTTGAAAAGTTGCTGCCGGGGCCTGAACCACATGGTGCCCGAGCCCCAGCCCGGAGTACCTGCCTGAAAAAATTCAGCGCAGGCCAGGCCAATTGTTGGGCTGGCTGCAATGGAACCATTATACCAAGTGTTATATCCATTCCTCAACAGCGAATAGAATTCTGCCGGTGTGGCCAAATCATTTATATTCGGTTGGTTTTCATTGGCGATATCCATCGAATCAAAAAAGCTGCAGGAACTCGGCAACATTAGGGAAACCGCCACGACATAAATCAATATTCTCTTCATGATTTCAATTTTTTTGGTTAAAATGATAAAGCTATGGAGCCGCTGAATGTCCGATACAACGGATATTGCTCGTTCGATTCAAACCGGAAAGCGTTTGCATCTACTCCTTTGCTGCGATCGGCTGAGACCCCTTCCGGATCGAAGCCCGGATAATGTGTTAGGGTGAGGATATTGCGGCCAATAAGGCTAATCTTGATGTTATCGATCAATCGCCAGTGCCGGGGCTTGATGTCATAGCTGACCGCCAGTTCACGCAGTTTAAGAAACGTGGCATCAAATACCAACACGTCATTGTCCCAGCCCAATAGACCAATCTGCTGGCCGCCGTTGCTATAATAAGCTGCAGATTTTACCTCATTCCAGGGTTTGCCCGATTGGTCGAACAGTGCCGGTTCAGTGGTGTAACGCACGGCATGGTTATATAACGCCCCGCCATCTTGGTAAGACCACAGGGTGTAAAGTGAAAAATTCTTATACCGGATGGTGGTATTAAAATTTAAATTGAAATTAGGCACCATGCTTTTGCTTGGGAGGGCAACGATATTGCCGTTATCGTCCATGATTTTGACAGGTGTTTCATTGATGGTGCCGATTTCACTGCGGCGGACAACAAATCCCTGGTTATTGACGGCAAAGAGTTCATCGGCCGTCCGCCCTTCAGGCACCTGGTTGGCCACGTCATCCATGGTACGTGCAAACCGGTCAAGGTATAACACCCCAAAATCAATCCCTTCTTCGATTCTGAAGCGGGTACCGTCTAGCATGTAGGGCGTGGCGTTTAGTTCTGTAATCCGCTGTTTGATTTTGTCGAATGTAATGCCGGCATTCCACCCCCAAGCAGCCTTGTTGATGAGATTGCCGCTCAGACTGGCTTCAAGAACCCGGGTTTGGATGGTCCCCGCGTTTTGCCATTGAAAGGCTGCACCTGAAAGCGGCGTAACAGGCACCTTTAGGATTTGGTCGGTATTGTTTGCTATGGAATAGTTGGTACTGAAGTAAAACCTATCCAGGAATTGCAAATCGGTTCCCACTTCGGTTTCTTTCGAAAAGGAGGGTTTTAACAGACTGTTTCCCAAGGTCTCCATATTTCCAGGAACACCATTTTGAAGGGCAAAAACCTCATACTGCGCTTCGAAGGGGGGCCTCAGGCCGGCCACACCATACGATGCCCTTAACTTCCACTCATTGATACCCCCAATCGCAAAATCTTCGGTGATGCGCCAAGCGCCTGCTATCCGGTAAAATGTCTGCCACCGTACGTCGGCCCCGAAAAGTGAGGAGGCATCACGGCGCACCAAGGCGTCGAGAATATACTTATCCTGATAGTCCAGCACCATCATCCCTGCCACATTGTTAGCGACCGTGGTGAAAACCGACGAGCTCGCATTTTGGTTGGAAGATAGGTTTACCGACGTGATATTCATCCCACCGATACCCAAATCTCCGCCACCCCCATTCAAGCTGGACGAACTTGATGATTCGTACAAGTATTGCACTTTAAATGTAGTATTGAAGTTGCCAAACTGCTTGCGAAACATGGCATCCGCAGAAAACACCTTTTCGTTGTTACGCCACATACCCCGCGAAATGTATCCGACTTCGGGCGTAAGATCATAGCGCAAACGCCCCTTAGGGGTTAAAAAAAGATTCTCGCCGATGGATCTCGTGGTGCCGAATGCAGTAGAAAACGTGAGGTAATCGGTGGGATCGTACTTCAGGGAAAAATTAGACAACAGTTTCTCCAATTTCGATTCGTTCTTCGAGTTGGTAATGGAATAAAGTGGATTGACGATATTTTCTATCCGGTTGGCATTGACCAAATAGGGGGAACCGTCCGTATTCGTGGCAAGCAAATCTGCTCCGGGGTCCGAACGGAACAGCGCACCAAACACCCCGCTTGCACGGTTGTCCGCATCAGTATGTGTATATAGATTGGATGTAGTGAACAAAAAATTGTCCAGTATCCGGTAGTCGAGGTTTAACCGCACGTTTGTGCGCGCGACACCGTCTACCATCTTGACAACGCCTTCTTCCTTAGTGAGTTGCAGCGAGGTATAAACACTGATTTTACTATTCTGGGAGGTGCCCCGGATACCTAAATGGTTTGTTACATAACTTCCGGGATTGAAAAACTGGTCAATATGGTCATATGTCTTCGGGTAACTATTGTCGTAAACGCGGTCAGGATCGGTAACGCCATAGTTTACGGTTCCATTCTCGATTAACCGATTGGTAGCCATAGAACGGTCCGGCACGAAACCAAGTCCATTTTTTCCGTACTCCGTTCGAAAATTTACCTTTACGTTACCAGCTCCTACACTGCCCCCACGCTTGGTCATGATACTGACTACCCCATTCGCGGCCCGTGAGCCGTACAGTGAGGAGGCCGCAGCACCTTTCAACACTTCGATTGACTCGATGTCTTCCGCATTGATATCTGCGAGTCCATTTTCGGTAAGTACTCCGTCGACAATATACAATGGATTCGAGGAACCAAAAATCATTTTAACTCCGCGCAGTTGAACGTCTACCTCTGACCCCGGGGCGCCGCTTGAACGCGTAACACGCACACCCGCTACCTTGCCCTGCAGAGCAGTGCCTGCATCTACCGCTGGCACTTGAGAAAGCCGCTCTGACGATACCTTTTCAATCGAGAAGCCTAACTTGGTCTTTGGCGTTCCCGTAGCAACTCCCGTAACAATTACTTCATCAAGCGAGATATCGCTTTTTTCGAGTGTAATGTCCAGCTGACCCGATTCGTTGACCACCAGCTCTTGAGGAGTCAACCCCACATAACTGACAACCAGTGTTGCCCCGCGGTCCACTTGGATAGCGAACCGCCCGTCGCTGTCTGTCCGCGTTCCCGTGTCGGAACCCTTTACCGCAACACTGACCCCAGCAAGAGGCATGCCCTCCGAGTCGGCTACGGTTCCCGTTAAGGCAACTGAAGACTGCTGTGCGGTTGCCACATTTTGTCCAACCAAGCCAATGGAGACAATGACTATCATCAAAAAGTTGGTTAGCTTTTTTAGACACGTGTTGATAAGATAATTTCTTTCCATAATTGTAAAATTTTAATAACAATGATGCCCATGGCTAGTTCACGGCGCTCATAATTGTACCGCAAATGACCGCATTTACTGGGTTTTTATATACTAGAATTGTATCAAAAAAGGGAAATATCGTATCATATCTCTGAAATGCGAAAACCATCAGGTCTAGAATTCCAAATCGTATAAACTGCGTTTAGAAGCCTCGACCGAGTCTTGACTTATCAGACGAATAATGTATATTTAAACTCGAAACGCGAATTTAACAATCACGGCGATGACACCGGTATTCAAAAAATTGAACCTTAAACAAAAAAATGCCTTTGTACTCAACGCTCCCACTGAATTTGAAGAAGAGCTTTTAGCGATACAGGCCGATGCTGCGATCAAAAAAAGCATCGGCGCGGACGAAATCGAATTCGTGCTGACGTTCGTAACGACCAAAGTGGATATCGACCAAATAACACCTGCCATCACTGAAAAGTTGAAAGGCGATGCTGTTGTATGGTTTGCATACCCTAAAGGTACATCTAAGAAATACAAAGCAGAGATAAACAGGGACCGCGGCTGGGAAATACTTGGGAAATCGGGCTTTGAAGCTGTACGGCAAGTGTCCATCGACGACGACTGGAGCGCGGTACGATTCCGGAAGGTAGCATACATCAAAACCATGAACAGACGCAAGGATTTTGCGATGACCGAACATGGGAAACGGAAAACCCAGCAAACTACCCAGCACAAAAAAAGTTAAATATTCAGACTATGCTGGCCTTGGTTATTGTGGCCCTGCATAGCCCACCATGGCCAGAGCTTTGTGAGTTTACGGACCGGTGACCAATACCCTAATCGGTTTTCGTATCTTTACTGCACATGGAAGGATGTGATATGATAGGAAACTGGAAAGCCGTATTATTTGACCTAGACGGTACGCTCATTGACTCGGAGTGGTTCTATTATAAAGCTTGGCGGAAAGCACTGGAGCATTACGGATTTGCACTAGATAGCGATATGTGGCAGCGTGAGCTGGCCGGCAAAACGGATGGCCAAGCACTTGAACACCTACATCATAGCTATGGCTTTTCGGTTGATAAAACGGCATTCCATGACTACACGCGCGCGCTCATTGCCGACCAGCACGAGGAGGAAGCGGTATCGCTGATGCCGGGTGCGACCGATTTGATTAACTTCTTACACCAACGGCACGTCATCATGGCCGTTGTGACCTCCAGCAAACGGGAAGTTGCCAATTACCACCTGGAACGGAATGGTTTAAGGCATTTTTTTGCAGCATTAGTGAGCCGAACCGACGTGCACCGGCCGAAGCCTAATCCTGAGCCGTATCTCCGTTGTGTAGCGCAATTGGGATTGGGACATGGCGAATGCCTCGTGATCGAGGATTCGGTTACTGGCGCAACCTCGGCGAAAGCCGCCGGCCTGAGTTGCTTTGGCGTGCAAACCCACTTACCGATCCGTCAAACGCTGCCCACCGAACGATCATTTGACAACCTGCATGAGGTAAGGGAATTCCTGGAATCGCTCGCGGCTGACTAAAAATCTTCTTCCGTCAATGCATGATTAACCATGGCACCGGTCAAATTGCCGGCAGCAACCGAATTGGCGACCGAACGCATCGGACTCGAGTTATCACCACATGCATAAACCCCATCTACGGTTGTTTGTTGTAGATGGTTTACCCTAATGTGACCGTGCTCGGTCAATTCGCACCCGATTGCCGCGGGAATACCCGAATGCTGGACAAACGGGATAGCCGCATAGACGGCATTAAAGGACACTCGGCTGCCATCTTCAAATTCGACGGCCGTGAGCTGACCGTTTTGGTGTATGATCCCGACGACATTGGTTTCTATAATCCCGATGGCGTGCCGCTTCAGACCGGCAAGCTGGTCAGCTGTAAAAGTCGGCTTGCCCTGTGTGAGGACGGTAAGATCATCGGTGAGGTTTTTAACCAACGAAGCCACGTGGAATGCTCGGTCGCCATTTGCTAGGATGCCCGTCCGTTTGGTGCGGAATTCGTAGCCGTGGCAATATGGGCAATGGATAACGGAAATCCCCCAGCATTCGGCAAATCCCCTGATATCGGGTAACGCATCTTTGATGCCCGTTGCAACAATTAACTTTCTACACGCAAACAGCGCGCCAGATTCCGTTGCAACGGAAAAGCCTTCCGCGCTTTTTACCGCGCCAACGGCCAAATCCTCCCGGAAATGTACCGTTTGGTATTTCTTCACCTGCGCCCTCGCTTTCTCATTGATGGCAAGCGGTGTTTCGCCATCTTGGGTGATGAAATTGTGCGAATGCGGTGTTTGCCTATTGCAGGGTAACCCACTGTCGATAACCAATACTTTTCGCAAAGAACGACCCAACGCCATTGCCGCAGACAGGCCGGCATAGCTCCCACCGATAATGATTACATCAAAATAATTAGCTCGTGTCATCTTACAAAGCTACATAATATTTCGTTACACGCAACCATGTTGCAATAACAAACGCTATGACATGTAAAACAAATAGTTACCTTTTTCGTCTTTTAGTTCCTCGGTTATTATTAATTTTGGGTATAAATCATAAACGGAAATAATGTATCCAATCGGTCGATAATATGGCAACGGCAAAAAAAGAACTGATCCCCGAGCAACGCGACGAATTGCTCAATACCCTCCGTGAACGTTTTGAAAAAAATATGGATCGGCATAAAGGTCTAGATTGGCAAAAAATACAAGCCAAGCTTGAAGCCAACCCCCAAAAGCTATGGGCACTTGATGAGATGGAGACAACCGGCGGCGAACCGGATGTGGTGGGTCAAGATAAGAAGTCGGGCGCATATATGTTCGTCGACTGTTCCGCGGAAAGCCCGAAGGGCCGTCGAAGCCTTTGTTACGATCGTGACGCGCTGGAATCCAGAAAGGCTCATAAGCCGGCGAACAGCGCACAGGATATGGCGGCTGAAATGGGTGTGGAATTACTTACTGAAGAGCAGTATCATGCTTTACAGCGACTTGGAAAATTTGACGCAAAAACATCTAGCTGGTTGAAAACGCCCGATGACGTGCGTAAACTCGGTGGTGCTATTTTTGGTGATTGGCGATTCGGCAGGGTGTTCATTTATCATAATGGTGCCGATTCTTATTACGGTGCCAGGGGATTTAGAAGCGTATTATTCGTGTGACGGATATGACGCTGATTTTCCGCATGTGGATGTATCCCGTGCATTTTTTCCTGTAATAAACGAATCCGAAATAAACAATTGAAGCGGGTTTGAAGTTAATTGAGAAAAGCATACAAAAAACCATCATGAAAAATTCCCGTCGCGATTTCCTGCAAAAATTGGCTGCTACGGCGGCCACACTCCCCTTTCTCTCGTCTTACGATACCTTTGCCAATAGCGGTTTACGGCCCATGGCGTTGTCGCAAGGGCCAACACTCCGCGTGGCATTAATGGGGCTCGGCGGCTATGCGTCACGGGTGGCTGAAGCCATGCAATCTTGCAAACGTGCTAAAATAACAGGCCTCATCAGTGGAACGCCAGAAAAGTTGGTCGATTGGGGCAACCGATTCGGTGTGCCCGAAGAAAGCCGGTACAATTACGAAAATTTCGACCGCATCAAAGATAACCCGAACATTGACGCTGTATATGTTATCACGCCCAATGCGTTGCACCATGACCAAGTTATCCGAGTGGCCAAAGCAGGGAAACATGTTATTTGTGAGAAACCATTGGCATTGAATGCCACTGAAGGACAGGAAATGGTAGATGTTTGCGCCAATGCGGGCGTAAAATTACTCGTAGGCTATCGCATGCATTTCGAACCGAAGACCGTGGAAGTAGTACGGATGCGCGCCGCAGGCGAATTCGGAACAATCAAGTTCTTTCAGGGGCAGTGTGGATTCCGGATCGGTGACCCCAACCAATGGCGGCTGGATAAAAACCTCGCCGGCGGCGGAGCCATGATGGATATCGGTATATATGCGATTAACGGTTCGCGATATATGGTAGGCGAGGAACCTATTTGGGTAACCGCACAGGAAACGAAAACAGATCCCGTAAAATTTAAAGAAGGCGTAGACGAGACCATCCTTTTCCAATTGGGCTTCCCAAACGGTGCGGTGGCATCTTGTCTGTCTACTTACAATATGAATTACCTGGACCGCTTTTTCCTCAATGGCGAAAAAGGATTCGCGGAAATGCAGCCTTCCACAGGCTACGGCCCCATCAAAGGACGCACAAATAAGGGCGAATTGACACAACCCCATGTGACCCACCAAACCCTGCAAATGGATGAAATGGCAGGTATCATCCTGGATGGCAACACGGCCATCGTGCCCGTAGACGGCAACGAGGGATTGAAAGATCTAAAAATAATCGACGCTATTTATCGCGCCTGTGCGACGGGTACCAAACAGGAACTGCAACTGGTTTAACAAGTTGCAGCACGGCCGCTGCGCTACACTTTTTCCCATCTACCCGACTTCTTCAGGTAACGGATGGCACCGTAATAACAAGCCAATACCAGCGCGGCAATAATAAACCATGTGTTCCGCGTGGCTTCATCCCATTGCCAATGCGTGTACTTGAATACCAGAATCACCACGATACAGAGCAGCCATACAACCTGGGTGTTGTATTCCCGCATTAGCCAGCGTTTCCACGAGAAGTGCATTCCAGCGATGGTTTTCTCCAACCCGAGCGGATTGATTAACCAACGGTGCACCCGTTTAGCGTACGCGTCGAATTCCACACCAAACTTATTCCGCAAAAAATGTTCCTCAGCCAAAACGATAGCTTGGTAAATGAAGAGAAAAAGGGGAATAAAAACCAACAGATAAAGCAGGGAATTGACAAGGATCCCCACGCCGACAAGCATGAGGATATTACCAACGTAGAGTGGATTGCGACAGTGTGCAAAAATACCCTCGGTTACCAGGGTATTAGCATACACCTTCTTGTCCTTCCCCCCCCTTACAATATATGCCAATGCAATTGTTGCTCCCCGAATGAGCTGCCCCACTACGGTAACCACCAGCCCGATAATCAAGGGGTAACGATAATAATCAGAACCGAAGTCAGCTTCGCTAAAAACGGGGGCAGACGGGATAAATAGCGCCAAGTAGAGGAAAATAAACAGAAAATTCCGGTACTTAAAAAAGAAATTGCCGATCTGTACCATTTCGTTAATTCTTTATGGCAATAAACCCTGAAAAATTATACCATTTGAAGAACACTTCGGTATGGTTGAAACCAGCTTCCATTAGCAGCTTTATGTTTTCGCTCAATTTATAAGGTATCAGCACATTTTCAAGCGCTTCTCTTTTCTGAGAGATTTCCAGTTCGCTATATTGGTTGCGGCGCTTATAATCGTAATAATATTTGATGAAGTTGCGATTAAACAGGCTATCTTCCGCGAGAATTTTCTCCGAGATAACCAATACCCCCCCGGGATTGAGTCCTTCATAGATGCGTTGAAGTAATTTTTCCCGGTAGATGGGGCGCACAAATTGCAGCGTAAGGCAAAGGACAACGGCCGAAGCGTTTTCAATGGCGAAATCCTGGTGAAGGTCCGCATTCTTAAGTTCATAAGGGCGCTTTATCTTCGCGTCTTTGAGCTTTTGGGCGCACTTCTCGAGCATATCTTTCGAATCGTCCACCCCAACAAAACGGATACGTTCATCGATCAGCGGATCCAAATTCAAGAAGGTTGTCCCCGTTGAGCAACCCAAGTCATACACGTTCGTGTCCGGAACGGCAAATTCACATACCTGCTCAATGATCATCCGCTGGATTTCGTTGTAATATGGGACGGAACGCTCTACCATATCATCGAACGCGTTGGCAACCGTCGCACCGAACTTAAAATCGGAGGGCTTCTTAATCACCTCATTGAATACATCATCCTTTTTCTTCGTCATAAAGTTTTATAAGGCTACGTGTTTTGAATGGCGACCAAAGTAGTCGCGAATTCTGGAAAGAATCTGGAAATAATTGATCGGAAAATCGGTCTTAATGTTCTTCCCTGAAATATACTTTATAATAACTCATTCCTTTTTCTTCGTCGAATCCCTTTTCAATATACTCTCGTTTGCCGTGTACGTAAATATGGAAGTTCTTATCCAATTTCAGCACGCTTTTGTATGTTGCATTGGCTTTCTTTACCGCTCCAGGGGCAATATCAAATTGCTCGCCAAAAGGCGATTCGTAATCGGTTTCAAATTGCTGGCGATAATCATGGAACAGCGCCGCTGCCTGCGGATTGCCCAATACTTCCTCTTCAAACTCTTTCGTTTTAAAGGTGTCTCTCTCCTTAAAGTAGTCCATTGACCGATTCAGCAAGTCAATCTTATCGGTACGCTCCAACTCAAAC
>CAZTJY010000027.1:0-32406 GCA_964613725.1 uncultured Parapedobacter sp.
CATTCCTGTGCCATGCGCACCATCGTATCGTATACCGAAGAGTCGCCGTGGGGGTGATATTTACCCAAAACGTCGCCCACGATACGGGCCGATTTCTTATACGGCTTCCCGCTCGTCACACCCAACTCTTGCATGCCATATAACACGCGGCGGTGAACGGGCTTCAGGCCGTCACGTACGTCGGGCAATGCGCGTGATACAATGACAGACATCGAGTAATCAATGTACGCCGATTTCATTTGGTCTTCGATGTTGATGGGGATGATCCGGTCGTTCGCCGGAACGAGGTCGTTGCCGTTTTCTGTTTCTTCAGCCATTATCTAATTTACCAATCTTAAATCAAAAGGCACAACAATACCAGGTAAGCACCTGGTTGTTGCGCATGCGAAATTACGAATTTTCTAGGTCATTCTATAATGTTTTACTATTCATCAAGAATCCTTAACTTTGCAGCTCGTTACGTCTTCTTTTTTTACCGTCCAATCAATTAATTTTTATGGAAGTACCCACGATTACAAACTCGTCGAATATCATTTATCAATGGACTTTGGATACGCTCATCCGTTGGGGTGTCCCCGTTGCTCAGGTGGATATCGTTAACCTTTTTGTTTTACTAGCGCTACTCGTTGTTATATTGAGCGTTGTTTATTATGCGCTTCGTAGATTCCTAGTAAATTCGTTGGCTATTTTGGCCAAGCGATCGAAAACTAAATTCGACGACCACCTTGTACGCAATCGCGCAATGGCTCAACTGGCACGACTGGTGCCGCTCTTGGTGTCCATCCAGTTCATCCCGGTTGTTTTTTCGGCTTTTCCAGATTGGATAGTTCCCGTGCGAAAGTTTTTCGATATCGTCCTGATCATTGTATGGGTACTGCTGTTCAGGGCGGTGTTCAGGTCCATACGCGATTACCTACGCACCAAGAAAGGTTTTGAAGACAAACCGCTCGATAGCTACCTTCAGGTGATTAATATTTTTATGTTTTTCATTGCTGGTGTCATCATATTTTCCATGCTGACCGGCCAGTCGCCATGGGCTTTTCTGGGTGCTTTAGGGGCGGCCTCGGCCATCTTAATGTTGATTTTCAAGGATACGATTTTGGGATTTGTAGCGAGCATACAGGTGTCTACGAATGATATGATACGTGTAGGCGATTGGATCGAAATGCCTAAGTACGGTGCAGATGGGGATGTTGTGGAAATTAATTTAAATACCGTAAAGATCCAGAACTGGGATAAAACAATTACCACCGTTCCCACCTATTATTTGATTACCGACTCATTTAAAAATTGGCGGGGAATGCAAGATAGTGGTGGTCGCAGAATCAAGCGGTCTATTAACATCAAGATGTCATCAGCCCGTTATCTCACACCAGCTGAAATTTCTGAACTCAAGAAAATCCAATTGTTAGCCCCCTACATTGGGGAGCGCCAAGCCGAGATAGATCGGTACAACGAAGAAACGCATGCTGATCGTTCCATGCTTGTGAATGGACGTAACCTGACCAATGTGGGGTTATTCAGGCGATATGTAAATGAATATACTCGAAATCATCCGCAAATAAGAAAGGATATGACGTTGCTCGTACGGCAATTGCAGCCTACCGAGCATGGTCTGCCTATCGAACTCTATATGTTTACATCGGATACCCGGTGGGCGATTTACGAAGATATCATGTCAGACATTTTCGACCACCTGTTGGCTGCGATAAAATATTTCCGCCTTGAAGTGTTTGAAGCGCCGGCGTCAGATGATGTGCGTAGCTTGCGGCTTCAAGCGGCAGGGATAGCCGACGATCGAGGAAAGCATACCGAAGGCGAGGGATCGTGATCAGCGGATCCGGGCGTCGTTGACCACCCGCATGGCTTCGTCTACCATGGTTTTCGCCACGTCGCGCATTTTCGAGTTGCCATTGAAATCCGCATCGAGGGTCACCTCTTTGCTTTTTTCTTTGTAATTGAATTGCAGGTAGAAGCGGGCTGCGAGTTTCGTGCTGTCCGGTTCGCCGCTGGTCATGTCGTCCGGCAGATTCCAGAAACCCAGTTGGGTCGCTTTTCCATGTAGGTATTGCACGTCGTCCTTACGCAGCCGCACGGTGTCCACCACCATCGAATCTCGCGTATTTATGTACTGATAGATTCCGGTTTCCGAATCAAACTGGTTAATCAGGTCGTCGCCTTCGCCGTATTTCAGCACAATCGATTCGAAGTCTGCAAAACGGAACGGCGCATTCTTGAACATTTGGCTGTAGTAATAAAAGCAATACAGCAAAAAAGGGAAGATAATGCAAATTGCAAGGAAAATTTTCTTGGTACGGTCGCTCATGATTTCTATTCAATATCGGCGGCAAAAGTACGCAAAAAAATCAAGCCTCGATTTTGTGTCCTCTAATAGCGTAATAAGCAATGAAAGCGAACAACGGGATAGGTACGAAGAAGCCGGCGGCCATACCGTACACGTCTGCCACGTACCCCATTATCGGTGGAAACACTGCGCCACCACCCACCGCTATAACGAGGAAAGAGGCCCCCTGTTTGGTGTTGGGGGCCTAAGCTCCGGATGGCCAAAGCGAATATGGTTGGAAACATGACAGACATGAAAAAGAAAACCCCATAAAGCGCCATGAACGAAAGCCACCCTAGTTTGACGGATACGATAGGTAAAAGCAAGCATACCAAAAGTGCGTAACATGCCAACAACCGGGAAGGCTTGATACACCTCATCAGTGCGCTACCAGAAAAGCGGCCCATCATGAATAAAAAGAAACCAAGTGACAAAAAATAAGGGCCGTATTGCACATCGAAATTGGGGTGCATATCGTGGTCGGTTACGAAATTAATGAGGTAGCTGAATACGCCCGTTTGTGCTGCCACGTAGCAGGCCTGCGCCGCAACGCCCAGTTTAAAATGCTTGTTTTTCCATAACGGCTTTTTTGAAACAAAAGCAGGGTGGGTGGGGTTCGAAATTTCCATGTCGCCTCCTGGTGTCGGGGCGGTGCCGTGTGCATGCATCAAATCCTCTTCATCGATTTTGGGCAGCTTCAACCGGGAGAAAATAAAGGCAATGGCTAGCACGGCCAATCCGATGACTGCGAAGGGTATCACAATGGAAATCATTTTCTCGCCCTCTACATGGCTGCGATTGCCATAGATGGACAGTGCGATCAGCGGGCCGATAACCCAGGCAAAGCCGTTGAAGGATTGGGCGATGTTGATGCGCCGTTCCGCGGATTCCGGCGGCCCCAATTTGGTGGTATACGGGTTAGCCCCGGTTTCCAATGTTGCCAATCCGGCGCCGACAATGAGTAAACAAAGCAAAAACAGCACAAAAGATTGAAACGGAGCTGTACCCGCTGCCAGTAACGCGCCAGCGCCGAAAAGACATAACCCGAATACGATTCCTTTTTTATAGCCATATTTTTTTGTGAATAAACCTGCTGGTATAGCCGCGCAAAAATATGCGCCATACAACGAAACCTGGATGAAGCTC
Source organism: uncultured Parapedobacter sp. (assembly GCA_964613725.1). Lineage (GTDB taxonomy): Bacteria > Bacteroidota > Bacteroidia > Sphingobacteriales > Sphingobacteriaceae > Parapedobacter. The sequence goes on from CAZTJY010000027.1 coordinate 3,491, forward strand.
GACTGCCACTTTTTTAGGTGTAGAAGTTCTTGGAAATTCTTATCTAATGTGTCCAGCAAGCCGTGTGCTACGCCCCAAGTGAGAAACAGCACACTGATTGCCATGAAAGGCGTGGTGTAGTTCACACCATCCTTAAGGAAAATTGATTCTTTGCTCATCATTCTTTATTGGCCGCTCCTTTGGAAATGGAATCGGCCTAAGATAGAGAAATCCGTTGGATTTTCAGTCCAACAAGGGTGCGTTTCACGTTATTGTTCCATTTTTGATTTTATCGAAAAAGATTACTTTAGTGCAATCAGCAGTGATTCCTTGGGATATCCTTTTCTATGTCTCCTTGATGAGTGAATACGGCTTCCGTAGTAGGCTTGCTTTGTTTTTGTCAAGTACCAATAATAAGTTCATAGATTATCCATAATGAGTTCATAAAATAGTCGGTATTAATGGTGTCATTATGGACTTATTATGGAGTTATTATGGACTCATCTCTAAAACAGGGTGAAAAATATCCCTAGTCGATGAGGATATATGGCGAGGAAATTTGGGAAATATTTAGCTATGCTTAACCGAAGGTAGCCATTTCTTTTGGGATTATCACATTGTATACGCCATTCGAAATCATTCAATTTGATTCACTCCCGGATGGCGTACTATACCAATATAATAGGGAGCCGACTCGCTGCCATTGCCGGCCAGAAAAAAGGTTAGGTAATCGCCCGGATCCAGCGCCACACCCGTGCGCCGAGCTAGTTGCACGCCGTTATCGTCCTGCACGGTCAGCACGTGGGTGCCTGTATTCGTGGTGGGAATGAACTCCTCGGCATCTTTACCCGTATGTTGCGTTTCGGTAGAGCGGCTGCGGAACGCTGCTATTGGCTCCGCGATGCCGATGGATAGTGTGGCGCGGGTCGCTTCGGCGAGGTTAAAAAAGCGAACGCCCGCAACGGCTTTAGGGTCTTCGATATCGCTAGGCAATCGGTCGTCCGTGAGAAAATGCAGAGGGACGGCCTCTGTACCGAAAAGGAATGACGTATAGTATCTATTCTCCACTAACGCGAACGTCGTGTCTACCAATTGGGTCCATTCATTAGATGAGATGATTTCCATGCGGCAGTTTTCGCGACAGGGTATAGCATAATAATCAATGCCGCGATAAGCTTGTCCTTGGCCCAACTGCTGGAGGCCGAGGCCTACGTCCACCCGGTGTAAAACAGCCTGCGCTTCCGGAAACGAATTGACCACGGATAAGCCCGACCGCACGTCTGGTGTCGGTTCTTCGTCCTTGATACAGCCGGAAAATAAGATTATACCCACAAATAGGGCTAATCGCGGAATATGATTGGTTCCCATTATCGTGATGTATAGCGTTAATTGACCCATTGCCGTACTCTGCCCACGTAGAAGGACGTCGACTCTCGCTCATCGCCGGTGAGGAAAATACTGACATAGCTACCTGCAGACAAATCAATCGTCTCGTCTCTCGTAGCCACTACCTCACCGTTTTCATCGACCACACTCAATGTATATGTGCCTGTGGGTACCTGGATAAACTCCTCACTATCTTTGCCTGTTTGTGGCGTTTCCGTAGGCCGGTTGCGGAAAGCCGCTAGGGGCTCAAGATCACCGATACGCAAGGTCACGCGGCGGTCGGTATTCGCCAGATTATAGAAACGTACCGCGGCAATGGCTGCAGGGTCCTCCACACCTTCGGGTATCCGGTCTTCCGTAATGAAGTGCCTAGGGTCGGTATGCGTGCCGTAAACGATGGATGAGTAATATGTGCTGTCCTGCACCGTAATCGCCGTGTCTACGAGTCTGTTGTCTTCATGCGTCGAATAGATTTCCAAGCGACGGCCTTCGCCCGGGTAAGCATACACAGGCACAGTAGGCCCATAGCTTCGGTAGGGGAGCGGGTTCAACGCTGATACCGTATTTCGGTCGATGTAACAATATATGGCGTTTGCCTCAATAAACGCGTTGACAAACGTGGTCCCCCCAACCAATTGGGGTTGCGGATCACCGTCCTTTAAACAACCACCCAGCAGCATCACACTGGCTCCGAGTGCAATTAAGAGATTCGATTTCTTCATCATATTCTTATTGACGTGCAATGGCTTGCAAATGCTACAACGCATCCATGCTTTCTTGACTATTTATTCATAAAAACAGATAACGCACGGAAAGGTGTGGTTCGAGTGATTTTTTTCTCGGCCGGAGATTGTTCCGGCGTAGGCTTCGTTTATGACCGATAGATGGCGAAATAAATAGGGCGTTGTAAGGTGGTCCGGTACAGCGTAGAATTTCGTACCTTTGTAGAAACAAAGGAAATGATGCACTACCTCACTTTTTTATTTACCGCATTTCTATTGATTTCCGGCAGTGGGATGTATGCTCAGAAAAAAGTTGAGCCTTGGAGCGAAAAACAGTTGATGACAACCGAAACACTAGCTTCCCGAATCGAGCAAGGAAAAAGTGGGAACTTACTTATCTTGTCGGTAGGACCCGATGCCAATATTAAAGGTGCTATTGATATCGGACCGACGATGGAGGAAGAACACCTCGATAGATTAGAGGCTTACTTGAAAGGCGGGTGTTGCCCGCTTGACGGGTGCCCAAATATCAGACCCGCTTTTATGAAATTAAATCAACTGGGTTTCAAAAACGGGATATTACTCGACATCCCTCAGAACATCAAAGTGAACTGGTTGGATAAAGGTTACCCGATGAATGGTTAATTATGCGTGGGCTATTTTGTTTCATAGCCGCTATACTCTTGGCAGGTAGTCTTTACGCACAGGTAGAGGCTTTACGAATCGGGCAACAGGCGCCAGAAATTTCACTGCCTACACCCGATGGGGATACCGCCATGCTATCGTCGTTGAAAGGGAAGCTGGTACTGATAGACTTTTGGGCAACGTGGTGCACTCCCTGTATAAAAGAGCAGCCTGAACTGCGTGTACTATACGATACCTTTAACGGTGATACTAACGGCAACCGGTTTGAAATATTCGGCGTATCACTCGACAAAAGTCACGATAATTGGATAAAAGCAATTGAACGGATCGACATCGACTGGATACAGGTAAGTGACCTCCTATTTTGGAAGAGCCCTGTGGCTAAAGCATATAACATTCAGCAATTGCCATTTAACGTACTGGTCGGTGAACAGGGTAAAATAGTCGCCATTAATTTACATGGTGAGGAACTTGAACGTTTTATAGCAACTTACTTCAATGATGCTCACAATTGACCAAAATCACGCCTTTCCCATCGATAGCGTGTTGTTTACATTTGCTTTGGATTCGGAAGCTGCCGATGTATTTCCGGAATATAACCAGCTAATATGTGGTATTGGTAAAGTAAATGCAACATATCATCTCCTGAAGGCAATACAGGACAGAAGGCCGACTTTAATCGTTAATCTTGGCTCTGCTGGAAGCAATTACTTCCAACGGGGAGAAGTTGTTTGCTGTACTAATTTTATACAACGGGATATGGATGTTAGGGGCTTGGGGTATGCGCAGTACGAGACGCCGTTATCGGGGTTGCCACCTGTTATTGAATATGGTTTGTGTATGGATGGCCTTCCGCAGGCTATCTGCGGGACAGGTGACAACTTTGAAATGGCACATGCTGCAACGGGATATAATGTAGTAGATATGGAAGCCTATGCCTTAGCCGTGGTGGCCATGAAAGAGCGCATCCCTTTCCTTTGCCTCAAATATATCTCCGACGGTGCGGATGGTAATGCTGCATCAGATTGGACCGTACAGGTTCACCGGGCAGCTGTTGCATTTGGTGAAGCACTCAAACTGGACCGGCGGTAACTAGCGCATACATAATTACATTCTCAAAAAGCAACTTATCATGAACATACAATTCAAAAACCTAATTACTCATTCTGTAATTTTTGCAGTCGCCGTAATTTTATTCGCTGCCTGTGGACCTATTGATCAAAGTGAAAAAGATAGCTCAATTGGCGAACCCACCGGCACCGAAGAACAACTCGAATCGGAACCGGCAGCGGCTTCCGGAATCTCCTTCAAAGACGAAAATGGGCGGGTCGTTTCGCTGAATTCGCTTAAAGGCAAGGTGGTGTTCATCAACTTTTGGGCCACATGGTGCCCGCCCTGTATTCACGAAATGCCTTCCATCAACGATATGAAAAGATCGTTCGAGGGGAATGACCACATCGAATTCCTTATGGTCGACGTCGATAGCAAGATTGAACAATCATCGGCATTCATGAATAAAAATAATTACAATCTCCCCGTATATATCCCGGCAAGCGAGATCCCATCCGATTATTTAGGAGGGGCTATACCAACGACCGTTATCCTGAATAAGAAAGGGGAGATGGTTGGTCGAATGGAGGGTGGCCGGGATTATAGCGACCCACAAATCATCAGTGCCTTGAATGAACTGACGAAGGAGTAATCGAGCAATTTGCGGCAATGGCGGATGATGGTAAAAAGCCGATACGGGTTTTTTTAATGCCAGCATCGATAATAAAGTTTCAGGTACTTCAAAACCAGCTGTGATCGATTTTGATTTTCCGACGGCAGTGGGAAAATCCGGCGTACGTCGTCATTGCGGGGTAAAGTGGTGTTTATCAATTTCTGGGCGTCGTGGTGCCCGTCATGTCGGGCTGAGTTCCCTTCGATAGAAAAGCTTTATGTGGCGTTTAAAGATAATCCTAATGTTTTCTTTTTGATGATTAATGAAGATAGTGATTTGTTGGTCGCACAGGATTACCTTAAGAAAGAAAAATATTCGGTGCCCTCATACCGGGCCAACGGCGGTGTCCCGCGTGAAGTTTACACCGGAACATAGCCTACCACGGTAGTGTTAGATAAGGACGGAAGAATAAGGCTTCGGCAAGAAGGCTTTGCCGATTATGAATCAGCGCAATTCATGAAAGAGCTTGAGGAGTTGACGAGCGAATAACTTGATGTGACAAGGGCCATGTATTATATTTTATAATCATTTGTAAACAACATAAAACTTTGGTACCTTTGCAATCCGAAATTTTCGTACGAAAGGAGGTATAACAGGATATGATCATTGTAAATGTGAAAGAAGGCGAGTCGTTGGACCGGGCGTTGAAACGCTTCAAGAAGAAGTTTGAAAAAACAGGTGTGTTGCGTGAACTCCGTTCCCGTCAAGCCTATGAAAAGAAATCCGTTACCCGTCGTACGCAACGTAAGAAGGCGATTTATAAACAGAGCCTCAATCAGGATATTGCCTAACGATTTTTATCCGTTTTTGGTAAGGCGGTTTATTTGTGATACCGGAAAACTATCCGTATATTCAACCATTAGAATATTAGGGTAGTTTTTCTATGTTTATAGACCGTTTTATCCGTTTCATCACCTACGAAAAGCGCTTTTCCAAGCATACGGTAACCGCGTATAGCCACGAATTGGCAGCCTACATCGATTACCTGGAAACATTGGAGACGGGTGTCGGCGACGTGACCCACCGTCAGGCTCGTACTTACCTGGCCATGCGGCTGGAGTCGGGGTGCAGTCCGGTATCGGTAAACCGAAGCTTGGCCGCACTTCGCACGTATTACCGTTTCTTGATGCGCGAAAGCGCCGCGAAACAGAACCCTTTTGCTTTGGTCAAAGCATTGAGAACCCCGACAAAACTTCCCGTTACTGTAGATAAGGAAAAGCTCTCGACATTGCTCGACACGGCAACCTCATTTCCTGACAACTTTGAGGGCCTGCGTGACAAGACCGTGCTGGAACTTCTGTTCGGTACGGGTATCCGTCTTGCCGAATTATTGCAAATCCGTGAGGAACATGTTGATTTCTACAACGGCAATCTTCGTATATTTGGTAAACGCAATAAGGAAAGGCTGGTACCTATGAATAAATCACTTCAAGCATTGCTTCGTTGCTACATCGACGAAAAAAATCGGCAGTTGTTCGACAACAATTTGCCATCCCTCATCGTTACTAAGAAAGGGAAGGATGCCTATCCCGCATTGATCTATGACATCGTAACGCGTTACCTAAGTACGATTTCCTCGCAGCGGAAAAAGAGTCCGCATGTGCTTCGGCATACATTTGCGACAACGCTGCTGGAGAACGGGGCAGATTTAAATGCAATTAAGGAATTGTTAGGGCATGCCGGACTGGCGGCCACTCAGGTTTATACCCATAATTCAGTAGAGCGACTTAAATCGATTTATAAACAAGCACATCCAAAAGCTTAAAAAAGGAGGAATCATGAACATCATTGTGCAATCAATTCGTTTCGACGCGGACAGAAAACTGATTCAGTTTATCCAGAAACGGGTGAACAAACTTGACCAATTCTTCGACCAGATTATTGATGGAGAGTGTTATCTGAAGGTGGAAAACGTGGAAGATGAAGCAAACAAGGTAACTGAGTTTAAGCTGAATATTCCCGGAAGCCAGCTGTTTGCCAAAGCCCAGGCGAAGTCTTTTGAAGAGGCTACGGATCTCGCGGTGGAATCGTTGCGCAGGCAAATCAACAAACATAAAACGAAAACCAGGACTAAAGCAAGTAACCATAAAGAATTGCTTTCGATGACTAATGAAATAGACGCGTAGCGAATCAGTCGTCGTTCATCACGTCATTAAACCCGACGACGTATGTCAAGTACTCGTCGGGTTTGAATTTTATTTTACCAGACCGTATACCTGACCATGCACAAATGGTTTGCAACATATTTCGGCTTTAGCCGTCGCGAACTCAATGGCGTTTGTGTCCTTGCGTTCGTTTTACTTCTACTATGGGGCATTCCACGTTTTTTTTCATTCCGTACCGGAGAAGTTCACGAAGATATCGCCGTACGGATTGCCGAAATCGATCGTTTCGTGGCAACTGCTAAAAAGTTAGAGCCAACCTTCAACCGCAACGAATATAGCGATGGTAATCAGCGCGAAACGCCTACATTGGAAGTAGCCTATTTCATATTTGACCCCAATGGACTGCCCGTAGAAGACTGGGAACGGCTTGGGCTTTCAGACCGGCAGATACGGATGATTAAGAACTATGAAGCGAAAGGTGGGCGCTTCCGAAAAAAAGAAGACCTGGCCAGGATTTATGCCATTAATGATGCAGACTATGCACGACTGGAACCCTATATTGAAATAAAGCCGGTTAAATCCGCCCAACCCGATAAGCTAGTTCCTCCGCAGCATACTGACCCGATCGTTGGGCTAACGGAACTAAGAACGTTGCATATAGATCTGAACGATGCCGACTCGCTCGAATTACAATACCTCCCGGGCATTGGGCCGGTATTCGCTTCGCGCATTGTCCGGTTCCGCGAATCGCTGGGTGGCTTCCATCACGTATCGCAATTAATGGATGTATATGGGTTCGACTCCTTGCGGTTTGCGGGGCTGGAAAAGCAAGTATATGTTGACACCACCAAACTGCAGAAAATCGCGCTGAACTCGGCGGATTACCAGCGTTTCCGTGACCACCCTTTTGTGAGCCATAAGCTGGCCAACGCGATTGTTCAATACCGTAAACAGCACGGGCCATATCGCGCAATAAGTGATTTATTGCGCATTGCCATTATGGATGAGCAAATTTTTCGTAAGATTGCACCTTATTTAACCTTAGTGGATGATAAACCAACGGATTGACGAACGATTGAAAGCTGCCGTTCGGGATGTACCCGACTTTCCCAAGCCTGGAATTATTTTCAAGGATATTACGCCGATATTGAAAGACCCCGACTTATGTGACGCGGTAGCGGATTGCATGGTAGAGGCGATAGACGCGGACACCGTTGATGTGATAGCGGGCATTGAAAGCCGCGGTTTCCTATTCGGCCTCATGCTCGCCCAGCGGCTACGAAAGCCTTTCGTTCCGATACGGAAAGTGGGTAAATTACCATATGATACCGTGCAGCAGGAATATGCGCTCGAATATGGCCGGGCTACCATTGAAATTCATGCTGACGCATTTACTGTGGGTAACCGCGTGCTTATTCACGACGACCTACTGGCAACCGGCGGCACCGTGGTTGCCACCAGCAAACTCATCCAAGCGCTGGGCGGCAGCGTGGCCGGATATTCGTTTATCATCAGCCTTGATTTCCTAAATGGAAAGGATCGGCTGTCCGATTTCAGTCCGCTTATCCACTCGCTCGTCGGGTATTAGTGCGTTTTATACTCAAAACTATTTTATTCTCCGTTATACCGTGTTTTCTTTGGTTTGCATTCTTCGGTGTATTGCTTATTATTGCAGGGAACCAGCTAATTATCGGTATGGAATCATTACTAAAGGGCGACGAAAATCGAGAAATGGTGCGGCAGATGGTGCGCGAATTTGCGCATAAGCACATCCTGCCGCACGTGATGGATTGGGATGAGGCTCAGCTGTTTCCCATTGATACTTTCAAAGCGATGGGCCAGCTAGGCATCATGGGGGTGTTGGTGCCCGAGGAATATGGCGGCGCCGGCTTGGGATACGATGAATATGTCGATATCATTGTTGAAGTGGCAAGTGTGTGCGGTTCGGTAGGACTTTCGCTCGCTGCCCATAATTCGCTTTGTACGGGGCATATCCTGACGTATGGGAACGCGGATCAGAAACGGCGGTGGCTGCCTAAACTGGCATCGGCCGAATGGCTGGGGGCTTGGGCGCTTACCGAAGCCAATACCGGATCAGATGCGTTGCGCATGACGACCGTTGCCGAACTGGATGGAAACGAGTATGTGGTAAATGGCGCAAAAAACTGGATTACCCACGGCAAGAGCAGTGATGTTGCGGTAGTAATGGTTCGTACGGGTGAAAAGAACCGATCAGCTGGTGTTTCGGCGTTGGTTATCGAAAAGGGTACACCGGGGTTTACGCACGGAAAAAAGGAAAATAAGCTGGGCATGCGCGCGTCGGAAACGACAGAATTGGTCTTTGACAACTGCCGGGTACCGCGAAAGAACATACTGGGCAACGAAGGGGAGGGATTCAAGCAGGCGATGAAGGTACTTGACGGTGGGCGTATTTCTATCGCCGCTTTGGCATTGGGCATTGCTAAAGGTGCGTTGGGGGCGGCGCTGAAGTACGCGAAAGAACGTCATCAGTTTGGCCAGCCGATTGCAAACTTTCAGGGCATTTCTTTTAAGCTGGCCGATATGGCCACGGAAATTGAGGCCGCAGAACTATTGATCAGGCAAGCGTGTGCACTTAAAAACAGTGGGGCAGACGTAACCAAAAACTCCGCCATGGCCAAATACTATGCTTCTGAAGTGGCTGTGCGTTGTGCAACGGAGGCTGTACAGATTTTTGGCGGGTATGGCTATACTAAAGATTTCCCGGTAGAGAAATACTATCGCGATGCGAAACTTTGCACCATCGGTGAAGGGACATCCGAAATCCAAAAGCTGGTGATCGCCAGGGAAGTGTTGAAATAGCAGGGCTTTTTTATTTTTTAGCACGGATTTTTGTCTTAGGTTTGCGGTGATAAAAAATCAAGAAAGCTATGACCCGGAGTGAACTCATCTACCAAATAAAAACCAAACGTTCTTTTCTTTGTGTGGGCCTCGATACCGATATCGAGAAAATACCGCGACATCTGCTTAGTCACGCCGACCCGGTTTTTGAGTTCAACAGGCAGATTATTGAAGCAACGGCCGATTTGTGTGTGGCTTATAAGCCCAACATCGCCTTCTACGAATGCCGCGGCATAGCAGGGTGGCAGAGTTTGCAAAAGACATGGGCAGCATTGCCGCAGGATTGCCTGAGCATCGCCGATGCGAAACGCGGCGATATTGGCAATACCGCCAAAATGTATGCGAAGGCTTTCTTCGACAGGGAAGTATCGGGCTTAGGTTTCGATGCGCTCACCGTAACGCCCTACATGGGCCGCGATTCGGTACAGCCGTTCCTTGATGTGGAGGGGAAATGGTCAATCGTGTTAGCGCTCACATCCAATGCCGGGGGGCTGGATTTCCAAATGCATGAAGATGCAGATGGGAAGCAGTTGTTTGAGCGGGTAATTGAAAGGACCAATGGATGGGGATCCATTGATAACCTGATGTATGTAGTGGGCGCCACTCGGGGCGAAGCATTCACGGCCATTAGGGCGCTTGCGCCCGACCATTTTTTATTGGTGCCCGGCGTAGGTGCGCAGGGGGGGAGTTTGCAGGATTTCTGCCGGTATGGCATGAATGCCAATTGTGGGTTGCTCGTCAATGCTACTCGGTCCATTATTTACGCATCGGGCGACGAATATTTTGCCGAGCGCGCTAGGGAAGAGGCACTGGCCTTACAGCGTGATATGGAAAAGGAATTGAAGGCAAAAGGCATCATCTGAATCTAAGGTAGCGCCGAGCGACCGCAAGTAACACTATATCGGATTGCCAAGAAAGGTTACCAAGATTTTGTCAATCCGGTTGCCATCCATATCCACTACTTCGAACTCGTGGTCTTTCCACTGCACTCGCTCACCTTCCATAGGCATGTGACCCAGCTTAAGCAAAACCAGGCCGGCAATGGTACTGATACTGCCCAAGCCATCATCGCCATTATCGTCCGATGGGTCAATATTGAGCGCCACAAGCAAATCGTCTAGTTGGTACTGCCCGTCGATGAGGAGACTGCCGTCTTCACGGGCAACGATTTCTGGTCGCTCGCCCGTATCTCCATCGGAAATGTCGCCTACAAGGCTGCTAAGGATGTCATTAATGGTTACGATGCCTTGCAGTGATCCATACTCATCCAGTACGACAGCCTGGTGTATCTTTGACGCCTTGAATTTATTCAATATACTGTATGCTGAACTGTTTTCGTGTACATAATTCAACGGTTGCGTCAAGCTGTCCAGTTGTATCGGGTTGTTGGTGAGGTATTGGTTTAGTAACGACTTGATATGCACTACGCCGGTGATGTTGTCAAGCCCCCCCTTGCAAACCGGATAGACGGTATGACCGCTTTTCAATATGGTATCACGGTGTACCTCATATTTATCATCTACGTCCAGCCACACGATGTTGCTGCGGTGTGTCATCAGATTGATGGCGCGTTTATCGCCCAAACTGAAAACACGGTCCACAATTTCGTGTTCGATGTGCTCGATGGCGCCCGTGTCGGCACCTTCGTCAACGAGCGCTTTTATTTCCTCTTCGGTAACCGCGCTGCGGGACGTTTTGATCTTCAGTATTTTGACAACACCCTCCGTAGTTGCGCTAAGCAGCCAGACGAAAGGGGCTACCGCCCTACTGAGCACCTGCATCGGAAATGCGAGGACCATAGCATACTTTTCGGGAATGGCAAGTCCAATACGTTTGGGTACCAGTTCGCCAAAAACCAGGGTAAGGAAGGTGATGACAACGACCACGACAAGGACGGATAGCTGTGAGCTGTAGCCGTCGATCCAGGTAACTTTAGACAGGTATATGTCGAGGCGCTGAGCGATGGTTGCCCCGCCGAAAATACCGGTTAAGATACCGATAAGGGTGATGCCAATCTGGACGGTGGAAAGGAATTGATTGGGCGTGCTTTTCAATTTGAGCACTTGCTTAGCCGCCGCATTTTTCTTATCGGCGAGTACCTGCAGCCGAGCCTTCCTACTGGATACGATAGCGATCTCGGAAGCTGATAAAACGCCATTTAAAAGAATTAACGCGAAGATAATCAGCGATTCGGTAAGCATGAAGCTAAGTTAATAATTAATTTACATAAACAAAATCCGCAAACGAGGCAGCGCTATGCTTCATCCGATACGAGTTTTTTCGGGTTTTTCACCCGCTGCTTTAACAACGCAATTTGCATTACCTCGTGCATCTCTGCTACATAATGGAACGTAAGGTCTTTGATATAATCCTCCTTGATTTCCAAGATGTCCTTTCGGTTTGCTTTTGATAAAATAACCTCTTTGATATTGGCACGTTTGGCAGCGAGTATTTTTTCCTTAATACCGCCGACCGGCAACACCTTGCCGCGTAACGTAATTTCACCGGTCATGGCCAGTTTTTCTTTTACCTTGCGTTGCGTAAAGCTGGATGCCAAGGCGGTAAGCATCGTAATGCCGGCCGAAGGGCCGTCTTTCGGGGTGGCACCGGCCGGTACGTGAATGTGCACGTCCCAATTGTCAAAAATGCGGTAGTCGATGTCAAACATAGCGGCGTTTGCTCGGAGATACGCCATGGCAATCGTGGCCGATTCTTTCATGACGTCGCCCAGATTGCCCGTCAGGGTCAACTTGCCTTTGCCGGGGCTTAAGCTCGACTCGATGTAGAGGATGTCGCCGCCCACCTGTGTCCAAGCTAAGCCCGTGACCACACCTGCCACATCGTTGTTCTCATAGTACTCCTTGTCGAAAATAGGGGCGCCTAGGATTTGTTCCACCACTTCCGCGCTGATGGGAAGCGGTAACGGATCTTCCATAACCATATGGGTAGCCATACCGCGTACAATGGAGCCGATTTTCTTCTCCAGGCCACGTACGCCGGACTCACGGGTATATTCATCAATAATCTTTTCGATGACGTTGGCACGCAGGGAAAACTCTTTGGTCGCTAGACCGTGCAATTCTCGTTGTTTGGGAATAAGGTGCTTCTTGGCAATTTCGATTTTCTCCTCGATGGTATAACCATTCACTTCGATGATTTCCATACGGTCCAGTAAGGCGGGCTGAATGTTGCTCAGCGAGTTGGCCGTGGCAATGAACATTACATTGGATAGGTCGTAGTCGAGTTCCACGTAGTGATCGTAAAACGCGTTGTTTTGCTCAGGATCGAGTACTTCCAGCAGCGCGGATGAAGGGTCGCCGCGGAAGTCGCTTCCCACTTTGTCGATTTCGTCGAGTACAAAGACCGGATTGGATGTGCCGGCCTTTTTCAGTGATTGGATGATACGCCCGGGCATGGCGCCGATATAGGTCTTCCGATGGCCTCTGATTTCGGCCTCATCGCGGATGCCTCCCAATGCCATTCTTGTGTATTTGCGGCCAATTGCCTTCGCAATCGATTTGCCTAATGACGTCTTACCTACCCCCGGGGGGCCGACGAGGCATAGGATGGGTGCCTTCATGTTGTGCTTGAGCTTCAGCACGGCAAGGTACTCAATGATGCGGCGTTTAACTTTCTCCAGTCCAAAGTGATCGCGATCCAGAATGCGTTTGGCACGCTTCAAATCGAAATTGTCTTTGGAAAAATCGTTCCAGGGCAAATCGAGCAACAATTCCAGGTAGTTGACCTGAACCGAATAATCAGCCGCCGCCGGATTAATGCGTGCCAGTTTGTCGAGTTCTTTATTGAAGTGTTCGGAGACTTCCTTAGCCCATTTTTTTGCCTTTGCTCGCTTGCGCAGATCTTCCATTTCCAAGTCGGGGGTATTGCCGCCAAGCTCTTCCTGGATGGTTTTTAGTTGCTGGTTAAGAAAATAATCCCGTTGCTGTTTGTCAAGGTCGCCCTTTACCTTATTCTGTATCTGGTTCTTCAACTCAAGTAGCTGGAGCTCCACGTTGAGTTGTTCCAATACTTTAGCTGCACGTTTCTCCAAGTTGGCGATCTCCAGCAGCTCTTGTTTAAAGGGAAGTTCGGCATTGAGGTTAGACGAAATGAAATTAATCAAAAAGCCGGGGCTTTCGATGTTTTTTATCGCAATGCCCGCTTCGCTAGGAATGTGCGGTGAAAGCTGGATGATCTGCAACGCCATCTCTTTGATGGATGAGATCAGTGCGTTGAACTCTTTGCTGGATTTGTGTTTTTTCTCCTCGAAACGTTCAATATAGGCCTTAATGTAAGGTTCGCTCTGGATAAGGCCACGCAGGCGGAAGCGCTGTTTGCCCTGGATGATAACGGTTGTGTTGCCATCCGGCATCTGGAGTATTTTGATGATCATGGCTACCGTGCCCACTTGGTGCAACTGCTCGAATGTGGGGTCTTCGATGGCCATGTTTTGCTGGGAGACCACTCCAATCATGCGGTCGCCCTTATAAGCTTCCTTCACCAGTTTGATGGACTTGTCGCGCCCTACAGTAATGGGTATAACCACACCGGGAAATAAAACGGTGTTTCGTAAAGGAAGTATGGACAGTGACTCGGGTAGGTCTGCGTTGCTCATCTCATCTTCATCCTGTTGGCTTAATAGGGGGAAGAATTCCGTGTCTTCATTTATTATGGGAATGGCTTGATTAAAATCAAAGGGATCAAAATTGCTCATGAATAACTTTCGTCTATGTTGTGCCGTCATTTTGGCAGCTGAATACTTGTGCTATATTAACTATGTAGTTTAATGGACATAATCGCAATGCCTATGCCAAGACTAAACCGTTCCTGTATTTCAGTGTCAAATCATGCAATTAAGGTATGTTTACTGAAAAAAAGTCAGCGAAGGAACGTAAGGCTGGGCTGTAATTGTGCATTGGTAAAGATATCGTCATATGGATTAAGTCACTAATATATGGGTTTCAATGATTAAATTAAAATGGTGGGCAATAAAAATTGTTGGCGTGAGTTTAAACTGAAAATGTATGGTTATTTTTGTAGCACGGAAATTGCAGTAGAACGTATATAATATTTAGAATGTGATGAATTCAAACGATTTGAAAATTATTTTGAGGCGAGTTAAGGTTGGTGCTGTAGTCGGGGTATTGTGTTTTTGTAGTATTATTGCCCGCGGCCAAACCACAGAAACGGCACCTAGTAACCCGCATGTACGATTAGGGCAAAAAGCATTGATTGACGGTGATTTTAAAGCCGCGACCAGCCATTTGCAAAAGGCACTCCCTGGGGAGGCCGGCGACCCGAATGTGATGTACATGCTAGCGTATTCGCAATATCAGATCGGCGAATACCGGAAAGCACTGGAGTCATTCAGTAAGGTTATCGATCTGCGGCCCGACCATGAGTCGGCTTATTATTACCGTGGTAAGGCCAATAACATCCTAGCCGTGCAGACCGACACACGGGTCAGTTCGAGTAATCGGGAAAAAATGCTGAACCAAGCCATTGTTAACTATACGAAGGCCATCGAGCTCAACAACGAGGATGTAAAATATTATCAAAATAGAGGAATTGCTTACAGGGATTTGGGAATACTGCGGGGCACGGCTGGTACAGCCAATTATGACAAAGCCATCGCTACCGAGGCATATAATAAAAGCGTTGCCGATTTTGAGCACGTGCTGTCGATGACCCCCGGTAAAAAGGACATTCAGACGGAGCTCAAGAAAGCCAAAGTCTATCGTGATAATTTAAAATAACGTGTTTAATTTGATTTATGGCCACTCGCCGGTAACGGTGTAGTGGCTTTCTCCAATTATCTGAACGTGTTGCTGTTTGGTGATTCGGTATAAGGAATCAACATAATAGGCTAACTGCTCGTCCGTTTGATACAGTGCGTTGCTAACGCGATTGGTTACGCGGATATATGATATCGCGCCTAAATCCGACTTTTCTATATAAATTTCCTTTGTACGCAAGGCCGAGTCAGTACTGGTGTAGGTCATCGATGACCCAGCGCTATCCACCCGGTAGCTGTTTCGCCAAGCCGGCTTATTGATGTCCGCGTCAATAAATAAGGCGAACTCTTTTTCCCAATCGGTTACCTTGATGTTTTTACGTTCCTCTTCGCCGTTTTTGGCAACGGTTTTGGTAATTTCGGGATTTAGCTGTTGTAGACGCACCGCTTCTTTGCCGAAGTAATCCGCTAAGCTAAAGTAAGGCTGCGTCTGGACCGCATTCGGCAAATTATCGGGGTTGCTGCACCCCGAAAGGGCCAGCAGAAACGCCGCAACACCAACGCCAAAAAATGTATTCAACTGCCGGATCATCAGCATCAACAAGTCATTCTGATTATTTAACCAATACGTTGCCGGTCATCTCCGGAGGGATGGGTACGCCCATAATCGTCAAAATGGTGGGCGCAATGTCGCCCAGCTTGCCGTCTGCGACAACCGTGTAGCTGTCGTCAATAAGTATACAGGGTACTAAGTTGGTGGTATGGGCCGTATTGACCGAGCCATCATCATTTATCATAAACTCTGCATTTCCGTGGTCGGCAATGATAATAAAGCTGTAACCTTCACGTCGTCCGCATTCGACGACCTGCTTCGTGCATCGGTCTACCGTCTCCACGGCATTTACCACTGCATCAAATACGCCAGTATGTCCCACCATGTCGGGGTTGGCGAAGTTAAGGCAAATGAAATCCGGTTTGTTAGCTATCATATCGTCGCAGATAGCGTCGGCCACCCTTTGGGCGCTCATTTCAGGCTGCAGATCGTACGTGGCAACTTTTGGAGAGGGGATTAGGATGCGGTTTTCGCCGCGGAATACCTGTTCACGCCCCCCTGAGAAGAAGAATGTGACATGTGGATATTTTTCTGTTTCGGCAATGCGGGTCTGGGTCTTATGATTTGCCTCCAATACCTCGCCGAGCGTGTTGGTAAGGTTGTCCTTCAGGAACAATACCTGTACATTTTCAAACGTCTCGTCATAGGTGGTCATGGTGAGGTAGCGGAGTTTGAGCGGATGCATGTCAAATGCTGGGAAGGCTTGTTGGGTCAGCGCCAAGGTGATTTCCCGACCGCGGTCTGTACGGAAATTGAAACAGACCACGACGTCTCCGTCTGCAATGGTTGCCAATGCGTTGCCAGCGGCGTCGGTTTTGACGATGGGTTTTACAAATTCATCGGTGACGCCCTCATTGTATGATTGCTGGACAGCTTCCCGAAGGTTGGTCGTAGGTGCACCTACCCCATTGACCAGGAGGTCGTACGCTTGTTTGACCCTTTCCCATCTATTGTCGCGATCCATGGCATAATACCGACCAATGGCAGAAGCCATTTGGCCGACACTTGCGGCCAGGAACTGTTCCATATCCGTAAGGTAGCCGATACCGGAATTCGGATCGGTATCGCGGCCATCTAAAAATGCGTGGATGAAAACGTGGTCATTGTTGAGCCCCGCATGTTTGGCCGCTTCACATAATCCCTTCAAATGCCTGGTATGCGCATGGACACCACCGTCAGATAGCAGACCGATGAAATGCACGCGTTTGCCGTTGGTTTTTGCATAAATGAAAGCGTCCTGAAGCGTAGGGTTTCTGTCAAACTCACCGTCGGCAACAGCCTTATGTATACGTCCCAATTCTTGGTAGACAACGCGGCCGGCCCCGAGATTCATGTGGCCGACCTCCGAATTCCCCATCTGCCCGGCAGGCAGACCCACGGCCTCCCCCGAAGCCTCCAGGGAGGCATTGGGGGAGGTTGCCAGGAGTTCGTCTAGAAATGGTGTGTTTGCAGCCTTTACGGCATTAGACTGATCCTCTTTCCCATAACCTAAACCGTCTAAGATTATGAGCGCTACTTTTCTGTCGTTGTTCACGGAGCAAACTTAGAGAAACTTGCTTTTAGATGCAAGTTTATTCGCAGTGATCAGTACTTCCGGTTGTGGTGCGCATGGGCTGTCAAAAGATGGCATGTTTTTAGCTATACCCTAACCCTAGGATGACAATCCAGTAATAAGCCACCTTTTGTAGGAATTAGTCTACACTTGGTTGCGATCCATGGAGAAAATAATGAAATCGAATACCAAACGAATTGATAATTTGAATAAAAAAATACGTTGAACGCGATGGGAATCAGATTGATTAGAAAGATGGGGCTGGCGGGAGTGATGTGCTTCGTGATTGCGGTCGGATATGCTAATATCAATGACGTGATTGACGATATTGCCTCATGCGTAAGGGGGGGCAATACCAAAGAACTTTCCAAGTATTTTTCGTCGACGGTGAGCATGACACTGCTAAATGATGAAGGGATTTATTCGCGCGTACAAGCTGAAATAATTTTACGCGATTTTTTCGGCAAGAACACGCCCACCGGTGTGAAGATTGCCCATCGATTGGATTCGAACCCAAATTTCAGGTACGTCGTGCTCAACCTGGAAACCGCCAAGGATACCTTTCGGGTTTCCTATAAGCTGACCAATAACGACAATACGTTCCAAGTTACGGAGTTTCGTGTTGAACCAATTTAGTGACGAACCTACCCGATTTTTATTTTTATTCTTATTCTTTTGTTTTAAATAGCCATCTTAGCGCCGTTTAAACTAAGTTGTTTTTTTTACCAATGGCTAAGCAGGAGAATGAACAGTTGCACCGGTTTATCACCGCTGCACTCGTGGAAGATGTAGGCGATGGGGATCATACATCGCTTGCCACCATTCCGCCGCATGCGGTGGGTGAAGCACAATTGATCATCAAGGAACCGGGGATCTTGGCGGGGGTGGAAGAAGCACTTGTCATATTCCACGAAGTGGATGATACGCTCTCAGTAACCGCCTCCAAATCAGATGGCGATGCGGTAAACATCGGCGATGTCGTGTTGGCCGTGAAAGGAGGTATTCATGGTATTTTGCGTGCAGAAAGGTTGGTGCTGAATATTATGCAGCGGATGAGCGGTATAGCCACCGCCACGCACCGTGTCGTGACCGCCGTAGCAGGTACGGCCACGAAGGTGCTGGATACGCGAAAGACCACACCCCTGCTTCGGTTCCTGGAAAAAAAGGCAGTTACCATAGGCGGTGGGGTGAATCATCGGTTCGGACTGTATGACATGATGCTAATCAAAGATAATCATGTGGATTACGCGGGAGGTATAACGAACGCGATTATGCGAGCTAATGCGTACCGCGCCAATATGGAAAGACCCATTGCTATTGAAGTGGAAGTGCGTAATATGGACGAGATTGAACAGGTGTTGGCCGTGGGCGGTGTGGAGCGCATCATGCTGGATAACTTTTCTCCCGGCGATCTGCTGAAAGCCGTGGACTTAATTAACGGGCGGCTCGTCACCGAGGCGTCTGGTGGGATTACCTTGGATAATATTCGTGATTATGCGGCGACGGGAGTAGATTTCATTTCGATCGGCGCGCTTACCCATTCGGTAAAAGGACTAGATATGAGTTTAAAGGCAAAGGTGGTCGATTAAAAAAGCGAGTGTTGGTTTTTGCTTCTTTTTCATTAATTTGCATTTCATGATATCGATCTATCTTATTGGAGCTGTAGTCCTGGCCTATCTGTTCGGATCCATTCCCACTGCCGTTTGGTTGGGGCAATCGTTCTATAGGGTGGATGTACGGGAGTACGGGAGCGGCAATGCAGGGGCAACCAATACTTTCCGTGTACTGGGCACAAAAGCCGGTGCAGCCGTGATGCTCATTGATATCTTGAAGGGATGGACGGCAACCAATTTGGCCTACTTCATCGGCCCGTCTGTTACCGGTCCGCAAGCCGCCGCTCAATTCGTTAATTATCAGCTTGCGCTGGGTGTAATTGCGGTAGTTGGGCATTTGTTTCCGGTTTTCGCTGGATTCCGCGGCGGGAAAGGCGTAGCAACCCTGTTTGGGATGATTCTGGCCGTTCATTTTCAAGCGGCGTTGGTGTGTGTGTCGGTGTTTCTCATTATGCTGTTGCTCACACATTACGTCTCGTTAAGTTCGATCAGCGCCGGGTTCGCTTTTCCGTTCAGTATCGTTTTCCTGTTTCATACGTCGGTCAAGTCGGTGCTATTATACGGGATATGTATCTGTGTGCTGATTTTGATAACCCACCAGAAAAATATTGAACGCCTACTGAAGGGTAAAGAATCGAAAGTTTATTTATTCGGGAAACGAGCAAGGAGTTAGGTCGTAAATTCGGCATATATATTGCTTTTGTTGAGGGTGATATAACTATTGACCGTCAAAAAATGAAAGATGAAAATTATGCGAATGAAAAATATTGTAAAATATAGCTGTGCGCTACTGGTCGTTGCTATCGTCGTTTCGTGTGCCACCGTGCCGCTGACGGGAAGGAAACAGTTAAACCTGGTTAATGAGGCAGAAATCCAACAGCAAGCCGCTTTGGTTTACAAGGATTTTTTGGGTGATTCGAAAACTAAGGTCATCAAGAGCTCAAGCCAAGCACAGATGGTGCAGCGCGTAGGCAAGAATATCGCCAACGCGGTAAACCGTTTCCTGCAGGACAACGGATACGGGGACCAATACGATTTCCATTGGGAATTCAACCTGATAGAGGAAGACCAAATCAATGCGTGGTGTATGCCAGGCGGTAAAGTGGCGGTGTATAGTGGCATTTTGCCCGTGACTAAAAATGAAGCGGGGCTGGCTACGGTAATGGGGCATGAAATTGCGCACGCCATTGCCAAACATTCGGCCGAACGGATGTCACAGAGTATCGTTGCGCAAGCAGGCGGTGTAGCCGTGGATGTGGCGACCGCAGAAAAATCCAGTACCACCAGAGCGGTGCTTAACACTGCATACGGATTGGGCGGGCAATTGGCCTTATTGAATTATTCGCGCAACCAAGAGAGCGAGGCGGATAGGCTGGGTTTGGTATTTATGGCCATGGCCGGATATAATCCCAATGAAGCAATCGGGTTTTGGGAGCGTATGGCTCAAGCTAAGCAAACACAGGGAGCGGCCGCGCCCCCTGAATTCTTAAGTACGCACCCCAGTGATGCGCGCCGTATCAACGACATCAAGCGGTTGATCCCCGAAGCGCTAACCTATTACAAGAAATAGGGGGAAGGCGAATGGCATTGGAGCAAACCGATATCGGCGCTATCCGAACGGCTTATAAAATGGGTCAATTGAGCGAAAGTGAAATTGACCCCGATCCTATTTTACAATTCCGGAATTGGTTTAATGAGGCATTGGAGCGACGGGTTATGGAACCGAATGCCATGACACTAGCTACGGTCTCCGCAGAAGGGCATCCATCAGCGCGAATTGTCCTTCTTAAAGATCTTGACGATGATGCCGGTTTTGGCTTTTTCACCAATTACGGAAGTCAGAAAGGGCTTGAATTAAATAGCAACCCATCCGCAGCTTTATTGTTTTTCTGGCCGGAGTTGCAGCGACAGGTGCGTGTCAATGGGAAGGTGACCAAGATGCCCGAGGCACAATCGGAAGCATACTTCCAATCGCGGCCAACCGGAAGCCAACTGGGGGCTATCGCATCGCCGCAAAGCCGAGAAATTGCCGACAGGAGCGTGCTTGAATCGTGGTTGGCCGAGTTGGAACGGCGTTACGCTGATGGAACGTCTATTCCGAGGCCATTGCATTGGGGTGGCTATCGTCTCAGGCCGGATGTCATGGAATTTTGGCAGGGCGGCGACAATAGGCTTCACGATCGGCTACGCTATTCGCGGGAACATACCGGGTGGAAAATTGTGCGCTTGGCGCCTTGATTAATAAATGGCTGCCTAAATGGAAATCATAATAACACGCGTTCAAGAATTGCTAGCTACCGAATTTGGCGGGGAAGCCGTGATTGCAGTTGAAGATGCCGGCCTTCAACCTGCACTCGTGATACACCGTGAAGAATTGGCAGCTGTCTGTTTGTTTCTCCGGGATCACGAGGAAACCTATTTCGACTTCCTTTCTTGTATCAGTGCAGTTGATAATGGAACGGAAAGCGGTTCGTTTTCTGTGGTGTATCACCTGGCCTCCATACCGTACCGGCATCAGCTCACGTTAAAAGTGACCCTCGAAAACGACAGGGGATTAGATAACTTACCGGTTGTGCCTACGGTGACCAACGTTTGGCGTACGGCCGATTGGCACGAACGGGAAGCGTTCGATCTTATGGGGATTTACTTCGACGGCCATCCGGATTTGAGGCGAATACTGCTGCCGGAAGACTGGGAAGGGTATCCCTTACGTAAAGATTACGAAGAAGCGGAGACATATCATGGCATTGCAATTAAGTGACGCACCACCTTATCAGGAAGCACAACGGGCGCATGAAGCGCGGCTGGCCGCTATCGGTGCGGAAGAGATGGTCATCAATATGGGGCCGCAGCATCCATCAACGCATGGGGTGCTACGACTCCAGTTGATTACCGACGGCGAAATCGTCAAAGAGGTCATCCCGCATGTCGGCTACCTGCACCGTTGTTTCGAAAAACATGCGGAATCTATGAATTACGGGAAGACTATCCCGTTTACCGATCGGATGGACTACCTGGCATCGATGAACAACAGTCACGCATTCGTGATGGGGGTAGAACGTATGTTGGGGATTGACCAGAAAATCCCAAAACGGATAGAATACATCCGGGTGTTAGTGTGTGAGCTCAACCGAATCGCTTCGCATCTCATCGCTATTGGTACATACGGCATCGATATTGGTGCATTTACGCCATTTATGTGGTGTTTCCGCGACCGCGAGCATATCATGAATATGTTGGAGTGGGCTTCTGGATCGCGGATGCTTTATAATTATATCTGGATAGGAGGGTTGTTCTATGACCTGCCTGTCGGTTTCGAGGAACGGTGTAGTGAGTTCATACGGTACTTCAAACCCAAGCTGCACGAACTCAATGAGTTGCTTACGGCCAACCAAATTTTTATATCGCGAACGGCGAACATTGGGCCGCTACCGGCCGATGTTGCTATTAACTACGGTTGCTCCGGACCGATGCTGCGTGCTTCGGGAATTAAATGGGATTTGCGTCGGGTTGATGAATATTCGGTATACCCCGAATTGGAGTTTGACATTCCGACGGGGAAAGGAGAAATGGGGCGTATCGGAGATTGTTGGGACCGGTTCAAGGTACGGGTGGATGAAATCAAAGAATCCGTACGGATTATCGAACAATGTTTGGAGCGGCTGGCTGGAGCGTTGAAACGTACCGTCGATTTTGATCCCAGAGCATTAGTGCCCAAAAAAGTAAATCTTAAAACACAGGATTATTATGTACGGGCAGAGAACCCTAAAGGTGAGCTGGGTTTCTACTTTGTGACGCAAGATAAAACGGACATTCCTAAACGGGTAAAAGCACGGGGGCCAAGCTTCCACAACCTATCCGTACTCCCAGAGTTGGCCAAAGGTGTCTTGATTGCTGACCTTGTTGCGATCCTTGGATCTATCGATATCGTACTAGGCGAGGTGGATCGGTAGCTATTTCTCATGGTTAACTTATTGTTATGTTGATGTTTAATGTCCAATTACTTGGCGTGAAAAAATAAATAAAATAAAATTTGAAAAGCTGCAAATAATCGTTACCTTTGCAGCTTCATAATTTAGGTTTATAATTGGTTAGTAAAGGTTTCCATTCTCCCCGTTTGGAAACCTTTCTTTTTGTGTCAATGTCCTGATGCCCTGTAGTCCCTTATTATACGACTGTAAGTACTTGTCCAATGAATATATATGGGTTTAGAGGCACAACTGTTACGTAACAGATGCATAAAAAGTGGATATGCGGTATAGGTGCAGCGTCGGGCAAGGTGGTCGTTAAGGGAGCGGAATAGTTAGTTGTGCAAAAAAAACGCTTTGGCCATGGCCAAAGCGTTTTTTTTTGCATTAGTTGATTAATCTGCTATTGCTTAGAAATAGAATTGGATACCAATCCTAGGAGCTAATGAGTTGGCGTTCAGACCGAACGAATTCGTTGAGTTGTTGTCTGCGTCTCCTTCTGGTTTGAAAGTAGTGTTCTGGTAATACAGACCTCTTACGGAAAATTCGATGCCGATTTTCTCAGTAGGGAAATAGGCAAAACCAGGGGCCAACTCAACACCGTAGCGTTCTGTGTTGCCTATTTTATCGTCACCGTCCTTGGCAGATCCCCAACCCATTGGAACTGAAACCTGGCCGAAGAATTTGAAATCACCATCGCCTTTATAAAGGCGTGCAAATGGAGTTACACTAAATACGTTAAGTTTGTCTCCGCCAACAATTGCCGCCGCGGCGGCTGTGTTCTCTTCATAAGAATAACCAATGCCGGTTCCGACTGCGAAATTGTCACTGACAAAGAAGCCCACGGTAGGTTGGATGCCCAATGAATGACCTTCTGTATCTGCGTCCTTTACTTTGGAGTAGTCATACGATACATTTCCACCGAGAATGGTCTTTCCTTTTTCGGTTTGTGCGTTAGCTGCGAACGTTACTGCTACTGCTGCTGTTAAAGTTAAAAATAATTTTTTCATGATGTTATTAAGTATTAAGTTAAACCATTATCATCTAGCCCGATTTTATTTGAACTATTTGACCTTTGAAGTCAGTTGTGCAATACAAATGCCAAAGTTTGTCACGAAATGGTCCGTTTTGTCATCCTGGTGTCGCTTTTGATGGCCGGCTTAGCGAATCGCCAGTTTGCTTCTTCTGAGCTTATTGGGCAAAAATTAAACTTTCACGCTTGTAATCTATATTTTTTTAACTCGCAAGGATATATTGTGCCGCACTGTCAGATTTAGGATTGACTTTTTGACATTAAATGTCAGTTACAATAATCCAAACAAAAAAGCTAAGCAAGGTGATGCTTAGCTCAATAGCATTAAAAGGAGTAATTCCCTGATTATTCGAAGTACTCTTTTATTCGTTCGAAAAAGGTTTTTTCATTCCTGCCGGGCTGGGGTTTAAAATTCGGCGAACTGCGTAGACGCTCTAAAAGTTCTTTTTCTTCTGATGACACTGCTTTAGGCGTCCACACGTTCACGTAGACCAATTGGTCGCCCTTATGGTATGAATTTACTTCGGGTACACCCTTTCCTTTCAGACGCAATATTTTGCCGCCCTGTGTGCCGGACTCGATTTTGATTTTTGCTTTGCCATCGATGGTTGGGATCTCCGCGGTCGTACCTAACGCCGCGTCCACGAAATTGATATACAGGTCGTAAATCACGTTGGTTCCGTCGCGCTTCAGGGTTTCGTGGGGAAGCTCTTCGATAAGAATGATAAGGTCACCAGGTATGCCCCCGCGCGGAGCGGCATTGCCTTTTCCACTCATCGACAGTTGCATGCCTTCGCTTACGCCTGCGGGAATGTTGATGCTAATGGTCTCTTCGCCACGCATCAAGCCGTCGCCATGGCAAGCCGTGCATTTGGCTGATATTTCCACACCTTCGCCATTACAAGTCGGGCAAGTGCTGGTGGTCTGCATTTGCCCCAGGATGGTATTGGTAACACGCCGTACAGCCCCGGTGCCCCCACAAGTGCGGCACGTGTTGAATGACGATTTATCCTTTGCCCCCGTGCCATCGCAAGTGGAACAAACTACTTTCTTATTGACCTTGATTTTCTTTTCCGCTCCTTTGGCAATCTCGCTAAGTGTAAGTTTCACCTTAATGCGAAGATTCGACCCCTTTGCCACACGGCGACCACTGCGTTGCCCGCCTCCGCCAAAAAAACTTTCGAAGGGGCTGCCGCCACCGCCGAATATATCACCGAACTGGCTGAATATGTCCTCCATGTTCATGCCGCCGCCGCCGAACCCGCCGGACGCGCCACCTGCATGGCCAAATTGATCGTAGCGCTGCCGTTTCTCGGCATTGCTCAACACTTCATAGGCTTCAGCTGCCTCCTTGAACTTTTCCTCTGCCTCTTTATTGTCCGGATTCTTGTCGGGATGGTATTTGATCGCCAATTTTCGATAAGCCGACTTGATTTCGGCTTGGTCGGCATTGCGTGAAATACCCAGTATGTCGTAATAGTCTCGTTTTGCCATGCTACTTATCCGTTAACTTCCAACGACAACCTTGGCGTGACGCAGCACCTTATCGTGTAAGAAATAGCCTTTCTCAATCTCGTCAATCACTTTGCCTTTGAGGTCATCACTTGGAGCCGGAACATTGGTGATGGCTTCATGCAGGTCGGCGTCAAAAGGCTTTCCGATGGATTCCATCTCTTTCAGTCCTTGGCTGGTTAAGGTGTTTTTCAATTTTTGGGTGACCAATGAAACGCCTTCCTGTATGGGTGCCACTTCGGTAGCCGTTTCGAAAGCTTTCAGTGCCCGATCCAAGTCGTCCAATACGGGTAGCAGATTGGCAATGACTTCTTTGCCTGCGGATTGCATGAGCTCGATACGCTCTTTTGCCACCCTCCGTTTATAATTGTCAAACTCGGCATATAGGCGTAGGTATTTATCGTTTGCCGTTTCCAGTTCTGCAAGTAGTTGGTCCGTAGCCTTTTGTCCATCAGTCGCCGATTCTTTTTCGGTTGATGGGGCGTCTGTTTTGAGCGTTTCTTGTTCGGGTGCCTCTTGGTTCCCCATGGTATCTTCGTTATCGTGGTGTTGTTTTTTCGTATTTCTTGCCATAGCTGTCATCAAATCAGATTGTCAACTGTCGCTGGTAACCGCAATTTCGCTGCCAGCAGCGAAATCCGGTCACGCTGTCAGTATCTCGCATCCAAACACGTGCAAAGTGTCGTGTTCGGATGTATGTTTGTCGTAAGTGCTGGTTTATATTGACACATTGTCTTGCAGCATGCTGTCAGCGGTTTTGATGATGCGCGAAGGCATATTTCGGATAATTTGATAATCGTGTGTGGCCATGAGGATGGAGGTGCCCCCCCGGCTGATTTCTTTTAATAACAAAACAATTTCTTCCGAGGTTTCGGGGTCCAGGTTCCCAGTGGGCTCATCGGCCAAGATGATTTCAGGGTTATTTAGCAACGCACGGGCAATAACCACCCGTTGCTGTTCACCGCCGGACAGTTCGTGGGGCATTTTTTTTAGTTTGGACCGGAGGCCGACTTTCTCGAGGACGTCCAGCATTCGGTTATTGATCAGGTTTTTGTCTTTCCATCCCGTAGCCCGCAAGGCAAAGGCCAAATTCTTTTCCACCGTCCGGTCGGTAAGTAAATGGAAATCCTGGAAGACAATCCCCAACTTACGTCGTAAAAACGGCACCTCACGCTCGCTGAGTTTTTTCAAATCGAATCCGGCGACCATTCCTTCACCGCTGGCAATATGCAAGTCGCCATAGATGATTTTGAGGAGGCTGCTCTTGCCACTGCCCGTTTGCCCGATAAGGAAGACAAATTCGCCTTTATCGATGGTCAGGTTTACGTTAGCGAGTACAAGATGCTTGGGTTGGTAGATATCAACATTTTTTAGTGTGATTACCGTGTCGCCGATCATATAGTTATAATTCTAATTTTTTAATTTGTCCGAAAGGCATTTCTTTGACAATTTCCATGATGTCTGCCGCTTTTTCACCCAACCCGAGCTTCTCAAGGGATTTGTCCGGCCGGTCTACCCGGAAGTATGCGAGCAACGTAAATGCATCGTCGCGTAGCTGGACATAATCCGGTATTTTGGCTACGCCCTTGACTTTAATGACATACATGGTGTACAAAGTTAGCATTATTACGTGAAAGATAAAGGCTTCATCGGTGTGCCGCCAAAAAATCCAGCGTGTTAACGCCGTCGGCATAATCATCTAGAGCGGGTTGCTGGCTTTGCCCAAACGGGACTACTGGAGTAGTGATGGCCAACGGTTCGTTGCTGACCACACATTGCAATTGTGGGGCGAGTTGGTCCAACCGGTCGATGAGCATTTCGGTAGATTGATACGTTTCGAGGTACAGTACGCCGAGAGGCGACGCACTATGCTCGTCGGGCTTGAGTAAAAGGAAGCCGTTGTCGAAATGTTGGTCGCCATTGATGAGGTAGATCGACTTGTTGTAGTCGTAGTTGTTGGCATATTTATGATGGTTGATAATGTCCGAAAACGGCGCTATGCCCTGGAAGAATACCGAAGGGTCATAGCCTTCGGGCACAAATAGTTTGGAAACACTGCGGCAACCAAGGCCGAAGAAGTCGAAAATATCATTGCCCAGCAGTCGAATTTCATCCATATTTTCCATGCCAGTTAAGGTGGCGGCACTATTGCGGTTTTTGCGTATAATATGCGGCTTGTGACCGAAATAGTAGGAGAAATACCGCGAACTGTTATCGCTTCCAGTAGCGATGACCAAATCAAATTCGGCCAATCGGTCGGTGACTGTGATTTTTCGAGCAAGACCGGGCTCGATTTCCTGCAGCTTTGTCAGTAGATGCGCGGTCAGTACCGGATCTACCGCTGCCATCTTCACCCGCACGTTAAAGCCGGCGGCGAGTGCACATAGGATATCGTGGAACCCGACCAATGGGATATTGCCGGCCAGTACCAGTCCGACTGTCTTATCGATATCGTCATCGAAAGGGTAAGGAGCAAGCCAATCTTGGAGCTTTTCTTTCGATAAATTAGGAGCGGTAGCTGCCAATGCTCGGCGCGTGTTTACTGGAGTGAACCATGGGTTATTACGATAGGCCAGTTCAACGACCTGCAGTAGCTCGGGCGCATCCGAAAGCAAATAATCGCCCAGTTTGGTTAAGGCGTCTATACGTTGTTTCTTTGTCAAAATGCGAATATTAAGACCGTTTTTACACAAGATTTGTTGTATATTTGCTGCTAAGTTTGTTTGGCAACAAAAAGACGACTAATTTTGTAGTGAACTTTTTGATCAAGTTGCAAAAATAGGTTTTTTATTTTATCATATTCGTAAGCGTAAGATATAGATGGCAATTAAGATAACAGATGAATGCATAAATTGCGGGGCTTGCGAGCCCGAATGCCCGAACAATGCAATATACGACGCGGGTGTAAGTTGGCGGTTCTCCGAAGGCACCTCCTTGAGTGGCGTCATCGATTTCGGTGATGGAACTACGCTTGATGCGGATGAAGAGCAGGCAGCGATTTCGGACGAAGTTTATTACATTGTGTCGGACAAATGCACGGAGTGTGTAGGTTTTCACGATGAGCCCCAATGTGCTGCGGTATGTCCGGTGGATTGTTGCGTGGATGATGAGGATGTCCGCGAGACGGAAGATGAACTGTTGGCCAAGAAAGCTTGGCTGCACGCCGAATAACACCGAATTATATTATTGGGGATGCCTAGCAAACAAGGCCTTCCATCATTTGATGGAGGGCCTTGTTGCATTGTTGCATTTACAGGTTTCCATTCTTTAGCATTTGCTCGGCACTACCAGTACTGGGCATGAGGCTCGCCTCGTGACACTTTCCGCCACGCTTCCCGATATGAAATGGTCAAAACCGGTGCGGCCATGCGTACCCATGATGATGAGGTCGGCCGCCCACTCGCTGGCCACGGAGAGTATTTCTTGTTTGGGGTTGCCGATCCGGCTGAAC
>CAZTJY010000028.1:0-32162 GCA_964613725.1 uncultured Parapedobacter sp.
AATCAGGCTGAATTTATTCACCTTCTGGCTTTGCAGGATATCGATGACCTGCTTTATCGCTGGATATTTCTCGTCGGCATCACCTTTTATAGAAAGCCGCATTTCCTGATTCTTAAGCTCCTTTGTGGCTACCCGTGCAGAATAAATCCAATGGAACAACTGATTGGAGAGTTCCTTGGTCGAGTCGGCGGGGATCCCAGGTTGCAACCCCGGTCGTGCTCGGTCATTCGCATCCATATTGATAATCTCCTTTAGGTTACCAATCGGCACACCGAAAGATTCCATAATGGCGAAGCGTTCCTTCTCTTCCGCGGTAAAGGGAACGGAATATTTTTCCTGCATCAGTTCCAGCATACGCTCTTTGACATCGCGCCCTTTGACACCAAAGAAAATCTTACCCTGGTCACCAACGGAAATTATCCCAAGGTTCTCATCGGGAACTTTCACTTGGGTCACAGACGCGGGCGTATCCACTTCTAACGGATCAGGCTGCCTCGCCGTAGCCGTTAATATAAAAAATGTGAGCAGTAGAAAAGACACATCGCACATGGCGGTCATGTCTATTGTTGTACTTGCTCTCTTAACTTTTGCCCTTGGCATAACGTTATCCTTTAATTACTATTTATTGATAAGATGCATAGCGATCCGGCTTTCCATAAAACCGGATGAAAAAATTGCTATTTGTGGCTTGCCGCGTAGGTTTGTACAATGGAAAAGCCAGCCTCATCAATAGAATAGGTAAGCGTATCGATTTTGGAGGTAAAGATATTATAGAATACAATCGCAATGGCCGACGTGGCGATACCTGTTGCCGTATTTACCAAAGCCTCAGAAATACCGTTTGCCAATTGTGCCGAATCCGGCGAACCGCCTGTGGCCAGTGCAGCGAATGCCCGAATCATCCCCGTAACTGTACCCAACAGACCGGTCAGTGTACCGATAGACACCAATGTAGCGATGATGGTCAGGTTTTTCTCCAGCATCGGCATTTCTAGGGCTGTAGCCTCTTCGATTTCTTTTTGGATAGCGACCGTGGCTTGCTCGGTGTCTAAAGCGGGGTTAGCGGATACGTCTTTGTATTTCAGCAACCCTGCTTTAATTACGTTTGCAACTGAACCTTTTTGCTTGTCGCACTCCGCAATAGCCGAATCGATATTACCACCACCGATTAAGGTCTGGACACGGCGCACGAAGTTACCCACGTTGCCTTTTCCCGATGCCCTGCCGATGACGATGAAACGCTCAATTGAGAAAACCCACACCATTAAGAACAGACCCAATAACACGGGCACTACCACACCTGCGTGATAAACCATTCCAAAATAATTACCCGGTTTAGGCTGGTTTTCCGGATTGTTGTCAATAAAATTGTTCGGGTCGCCCATGATATACTTCCAAACCAATGCGCCGATTATAAAACAGATTATAATCGCCAGACTTGCGAAGACATTCGAGCTCGAATTGCTTTTCTCTTGTGCTGTACTTGTTTTTGGTGCGTTTGCCATTTTTCTAAATTTTAGATTTTAATGTTGTTAACTATGATTTTTATGTAATTTGTGCAATTTATTCCATGGTTGGCCGTCCTAACGGCCAAAGCAAATATAGTGTTTTAAACCAATTATAAAATCTTTGCCAATAATTGTTTAGTAACCCTCTCAACATGCTAGGGGTACGCAGCAGCAGCATCAGCACACCCTAAACAAACCCTGCTTCTGTAATTCAAAAGCAATTTTTTTACAATGAAAACTATTTTTTTTTGTAATTGCAAATTAAACATTCAAATAAATTGGTTTTAGCAACGCACAAACGGCATTTCTACATTTATTCGCGATTTAACCTTTCCTGCTTACTGGCATATGATACAATTGTTACGTTTTGCAGGGATTAACCACCCACTGGTTTTACCCGGTACCCTTCATCCAGTAAAAGCTGCACGATGCGTTGTTTGAAATCGCCCTGCACGATGATCTCGCCGTCTTTCACACTACCTCCAACACCGCACTTTTGTTTGAGCTTTTTTCCCAATAATTCCAAGTCGGCCGGAGCACCGACGAAGCCTTTCACTAGTGTAACGGTTTTTCCGCCCCGCATTTTACGGTCGAGCATTACGCGCAAATCTTGCTGCCGGTTGGGCAGTGTTTCCACCTCGTCCGCTTCCGACTCTTGAAAAGAAAAATCCTCGTCTGTTGAATAAACAATCCCACTATATCGCTGCTTTTTCTTCATATTTCCCTAAACTCCATGTCTTAGTAAACGACGGTTTTACCGATAAATTGCCCATCGCCGTCCGTTTCAGCAAAGTATCCTTAATGTGGCTGGTTTTACCACAATATCCAATAACGTTCCCATATCCTTGGGCTCTCCATCTATGTGTACCGTAGCTGCTTCCTCCCGTTCTATCCGGATTCGTTTGCCCCGGATAATCTCCACATAGTCCGACTGATCGGCTGTTTTGTTAAAGAGGTGGAACACCATCATCGGAATCGTGTACAACGGAAATTTATGGATGATGCAGACATCCAACACCCCATCGGTTACAGAAGCCTGGGGCGCCACATATGCATTGTTGCCGTATTGGGGCGAATTGGCGACGCTCACCATAAAAGCTTCCCGATCAATCACCTCGCCGTCGATGTCTAATCGGTACCGCTTTGGTTTGTAGGTGCTGATCTCCGTCAGCACGGCTTTCATGTAGCCGATCGGGCCCCGGATATTATCGTTTGCAAACCGATCGCTTACCGATGCATCAAACCCGATGCCGGCCATATTGAAAAACGGGAGTTCGTTTATGGTACCGCTATCGATGGTGATTTGTTCGGCTTTGTTCAGGCGGCGTATGGCCGCCCGCTCATTTAACGGGATGCCTAAATACAAGGCCAGGCCATTGCCAGACCCTTCAGGTATGATCCCGAGAACCGTTTCACTCCCAACAAGTGCGGCGGCTATTTCATTGATGGTTCCATCGCCGCCCACGGCTACCACCACCCCCACGCCATCTGCCACCGCGCGTGCGGCAAGCTCGTTGGCATGGCCCGAATATGCTGTGTAGGCAAATTCGGCATTGAACAGCGCGGTGTCGAGATCGGCCACAACGCGCTTCTCCACGTCTTTTTTCTTCTTCCCGCCGGATATGGGATTGATCACAAATAAAATTCGTTGCTTTCTTGCCATTATTTAGCGCTATGCTGTACAAATGTATCAGCATTGTCGATATGTTGCACGCATTGTTGCAATAATTTATACAAAAATAACATGCGGCGGCGCATTATTTCAATTTTGAAAAACCTAAAAGTATCGTAGCTTTGCAGCTCAAATATAATCGTATATGCCTTATTTATTCACCTCGGAATCCGTTTCCGAAGGACATCCCGACAAAATTGCCGACCAGATTTCCGACGCACTCATCGACAATTTCCTCGCTTGGGATGCTGATTCCAGAGTTGCCATCGAAACACTGGTCACAACGGGCCAGGTTGTCTTGGCCGGCGAGGTCAAATCCAAGATATACCTTGATGTACCCAAAATTACACGTTCGGTCATAGAACGCATTGGATATACCAAATCCGAATACATGTTTGAGGCCAATTCGTGTGGCATCCTTTCCGCCATCCACGAGCAGTCGCCCGATATCAATCAAGGTGTTGACCGCAAGGAAAAGCAGGAGCAGGGAGCGGGCGACCAAGGAATTATGTTTGGCTACGCCAGCAATGAGACTGAGAATTTCATGCCGTTGGCACTCGACCTCGCGCACCGGCTGCTATACGAACTTGCCGCCTTACGCCGTGAAAACGATGCGATCAAATACCTTCGCCCCGATTCGAAAGCGCAAGTGACCTTGGAATATGACGACAACCATAAACCGGTCCGTATCGATGCCATCGTAGTATCCACACAACACGACGACTTCGACAACGAGGTCGCCATGCTCGAAAAAATCAAATCAGATATCATCCATATCCTCGTACCTCGGGTGAAGGCACAATTGAAGCCCGAGCTCCAGCAACTGTTCACCGACACCATCAAATATCACATCAATCCGACGGGGAAATTTGTTATCGGTGGACCCCACGGCGACACTGGGCTAACCGGCAGGAAAATTATCGTAGATACATATGGTGGTAAAGGCGGTCATGGCGGTGGGGCATTTTCTGGCAAGGACCCCTCTAAGGTGGACCGGTCGGCCGCCTACGCAACACGGCACATCGCCAAGAATCTCGTTGCAGCAGGGGTGGCGGACGAACTACTGGTACAAATCTCTTACGCGATCGGGGTAAAAGACCCTATCGGCATTTATGTAAACACCTATGGTACCGCCAAGATTGGCTTGCCTGACGGTGAAATCGCTCAGAAAATCCACGAGTTATTCGATATGACGCCTTATGGCATCGAAACGAGGCTGAAACTGCGCAATCCAATCTATGCGGAGACGGCAGCATACGGCCATATGGGTCGTGAGCCACGCACGGTAATCAAGACGTTCGAGAACAGCAATGGTGAAACCTCCACGAAAGAGGTCGAGCTGTTTACCTGGGAAAAGCTCGATTACGTCGAGAAGATAAAGGCAGCTTTCGGTTTATAAGACGGCCGCGGCTGTTTCCGCCTGC
The DNA here is from genome assembly GCA_964613725.1 of uncultured Parapedobacter sp. GTDB lineage: Bacteria > Bacteroidota > Bacteroidia > Sphingobacteriales > Sphingobacteriaceae > Parapedobacter. The sequence goes on from CAZTJY010000028.1 coordinate 4,605, forward strand.
CGATCGATTTTCTTGACCAAGCCCTGCAACACGTTTCCGGGACCCACTTCGGTAAACGAATTGGCACCATCTTCAATCATATGCAGGATTGTCTGTGTCCACCGCACTGGTCCGGTGAGTTGCTCAATTAGGTTATGTTTTATGGCATCGGGGTCGGTATATGCTTTAGCGTCAACGTTTTGGTAAACCGGGCATATCGGTTCACTCAGCTGTACCGATTCAATCGCTGCCTGCAGCTTCACTTTAGCGGCTTCCATCAATGGCGAATGGAATGCGCCGCCCACGTTGAGCTTCAATGCCCGCCGAGCCCCGGCTTCGAGCAGCAGTTCGCAGGCCTTATCCACGCCGGCTATGGTTCCGGAAATGACCAGCTGCCCCGGACAGTTGTAATTGGCAGGGACGACTACTTCACTTACCCGCTGGCATACGTCTTCTACCGTAAAGTCGTCTAACCCTAAGATGGCAGCCATGGCCGATGGCTGTATTTCTGTGGCTTTTTGCATGGCCTTAGCCCGTGCTGCGACCAAACGTAGCCCGTCCTCGTAACCCAACGCCCCTGCGGACACCAAGGCGGAAAATTCGCCCAACGAATGTCCAGCAACCATATCGGGCCTAAACGCATTGCCCATTGCCTTCGCCAAGATGACCGAATGCAGGAAAATGGCTGGCTGCGTCACGGCGGTTTGTTTCAACTCTTCATCGGTACCATCAAACATCACATCCGTAATACGGAAGCCCAGGACTTCATTAGCTTGTTCAAATAGGAATTTCGTTTCATCACTGTGGTCGTAAAGCTCTTTGCCCATACCAGCGAATTGGGCCCCTTGTCCGGGGAAGATGTATGCTTTCTTCATATTGAGTTATTTATCCGTCCTGCCGATGCACGGACTTCGGGGCAAAGATAGTGGAATATCGGTTAAGTCAAAATACAACAGGGTAGTCCGGTTTACCCGAGCTACCCTGTCTACCGCTACCAAGCACATCGCTTTCAATCGGATCCGCGATATTTACATGCCGGGAAGCGCATACCCGTCGGGCGTGATCACCATCGCATTAATATAATAAAAGCGGTCGCCATTATCATTGTTAGGCCCAGCGGATACGACAATATCGATCGTGCCATCGGCTGCAGGTTTTATACCACCGATAACAGCCATCTCCGAATCATTATCGGAAGCATTGAGCGCCGTCGAACTTTCCGTGGCCCCTTTTACGATATATTGCGTCTCTCTATTATCACCTACCCCCCAACGTGATCCATAGAACACCAGTTGGTAGGTAGCATCCGTATTGAGGTTGTACAGTGTAAATCCACTCGTGGGGTTGCCCCGATCTCCCCAAAACGCATCCTGACTTACCGTACCCGGCCAACCCAGCATATTGGCCGGCGCGCCTGAGTGATTTTGGTCATTAAATCGGTCGGTAACGGTCATCGAAAAGCCGGTGCTAACCCCTTGCTCATCCTTGAGATCGTGATACGGTGCGCCCCACGGCGAGTCGACAAAATTGAAAGGTGCAGCGGCTGGCAAGGTTCCGAAGTCGACGTACACCGGGCGTTGCAGTTCAAAGTTATTCGATGCAAAAGGTACATCCATCCCTTCGGGCAATATCACCATCGCGTTTACACCAAAGAACCGTGCCCATTGGTTGTTATTGGGGCCGGCCGACATCTTGATGGAGATCGTAGCGTCGTCTGCAGGTTCGATATCGCGGATGACGACCAGCTTCGCCAAATTATTGTCGTTATCCAACAATCCCCTACCTTCATTTTTACCAACCACGGTATACTGGGTTTCGGTGTCGTTATCATTTATCGCTCCATAGAATACGAATGTGTACTTCTTCTCCCTATTCAGGTTTGATACCGTAAGGCCGCTTTGGGGAATGTTTATCCCGTCACTGAAAAACATATCTTGCGACGCGGAAGTGGGCATACCCAAGGCATTCTGGAGCCCACGGTCCAACGTGCCCGTAAACGGTTCCGATAGTTCGATAGCAAAGCCCGTATTGGAACCTTCCGCATCTTTCAGGTCGCTTATTTTCAAATCATTTGGGTGTTTGAAATTGTTGAATGGTGCTGGACTCTCCACATTGCCAAAGTCAATGTACATCGGCGAATTCAGCTCAAAGTAATTAGGCTCCGGGTATAAGAACGCTGTCAGTTCCGTAATCTCTGCGGGAGCGGTTACTGCGGCAGCTGCGGCGTTCTTCACCAGCATGGCATCGTATGGTGAAAGGTTATCGGGAGCATATGTATTGGCGAGCACATTTCCGAAAATCGCTTCAAACCATGTTGCGGCCGCGGTGAATCTTCCGGCGCCCAAACTTAAGTGATACCCGTCCCGGGTAAATTTATCGCCCAGGTAACTGGTCCGTGCGTTCTGTATGGCTGTGCCCGATGGGATAACCATGTCTACACGGCCGATATCTTTGGCCTGCAGGACGGCATCAACGATCGCGTCGTACATCTTAACCTGGTCGCGTTCGTAGTTATTGAATCCTTCATGGTTCGAGTCCTGCGCATAGGCCCATGTTTGATGCAAGATAAACTTCACCTCGGGATTCGTGGTCAGCGCACGTGCATAATCAACCAATTGGGGAAGGTATTCTTGATAACCATCGATGATTCCCGATTGCTGGCTAACTTCTTGGAAACTGATGTAATCCCAGTTTTCACCGGCGATGGCTGCCGCTAGCGTTTGGTTGTTTGTCGTGTTGCGGCTGCCATCCACGGCAATCCGCCGTAATTGATAGGCATCCCGGTTTTCCGAGGCATTTTGCCAGTGGCCCTCCAGCGACTGCCCCCCGATGTACATGTTGCCAATAACCACCTTTTGTCCGGCGGCAACAGCAAGGTCATGCAAGTAATTTTCTACCGCATCTTCGGAAAAACTATTGCCAATGGCCAATATTTTTAAAACGCGATCCTTGCTTACCGTGAGGTCGGTATAATACTTCAAGCTCCCATCCGTAGAAGCAACTTCAATCACCGTGGTACCCTCGCCTAAGCCGGTAATGATAGCCGATTGGTTTTCGCCTCCCACCACACTGGCAATAGCCGGGTCAAGGACACGCCAGGTTAGGCTCTTCGATGCGCTACCTAACGTATCGGAGACGGCTCTGATGGTGTACTTCTCTCCAACGGTAATCGATACGGCTTGTTTATCTAGCCGGATGAATTGCCTATTGGATAAATCTACTGAGAAATCCTCCTTGCATGCCATAGTGCACGACAGGACGACCAGTATGCCGAAAATATTTTTTACTAATTTGATCATGAGAAAAGTTCGTTAATGAAAGAACAAATACAGCGGTTAATCCCCATAGCCCGGCGCTTGCCGTAGATTAGGGTTGATATCCATTTGCGCTTGTGGGATGGGCCATATATACATCCTTTTTGAGAAATACCGGTTCTTGTAGAAGGTCCGCTTGTAGAATGCCTGTGTATCGCCCTTGTCATCGCTCTTCTTCGTTCCGTTGAAATTCATTCCGTAAAGTGCGGTGTTGAAAAATTTCTCGCCCAACTTCCACCTCCGCACATCATTGAAGCGGATACCCTCGCAGTTAAACTCGATCCGTCGCTCGTGCCGGATTGCATCACGCATCGCGGTCTGATCTAAATCGGGCGCCAGCGGGGGAATCCCGGCACGCTCCCGTACGAGGTTGACGTAATAATAAACCTCATCCGAAGGCCCCTCAGCTTCGTTGAGGGCTTCGGCATAGCCTAAATAAGCCTCTGCCAAGCGGTACAGAATCCCTGGCTGGTAAATAAACCTTCCCTCACGCGGGAATACATCGAGGCTGATCCGCTTCCGAACGTTATATCCGTTTTGAGGTGCGTCGAAAGTTGGACCTGTATCTCGTCCTCCACCTTGTAGAAATTCAACCCTTCGATTATCGACACCCAACCACGCTTCATTGAATATCACCGATACGTAAAATCGGGGTTCGCGATTACAGTACATGTTATAGGTGCCGTCCATGGTCACCGGCCGCTGGCCGTTCTCGGCCAAACTTGCCGGGCCTCCACCGGTCCATGCGGTTTCTCGCCTGTCCACCTCGGTAGAGAATCCGTTTTCGATATAACCCGATTCCGGATTGATAATGGGCGATCCATCTTCGTTGTATCCGGTAATCGGAGCGACACCATTTGCCATATAAAAAGCATCTACCAGTTCTTGGGTGACGCCCATGCCCGCATTGCCGCCTATACCTTTGGGTAAATGGTGTGCCTGAAAGTTGTTGAGGTCTGCATTTTCGGGCCGGCCAAATAGGATTTCCCGGTTGCCGGCACTGAAAGACTTGATCGACAGGTTGTAATAAGACATAAACGGATCGATTGAGCCGTCGGCGTTATACTCTTTATAAAGGGCATATCCTGCGCTATGCGCGGCGTCAATCAATTCTTTATGGGCCGCAGCTGCCCTATGCCATTTTTGGACATCGAAATTTGGATCAAACAGCCTGACGCCATCGGCATTTTCCCACTCGCTCAAATCGGCGTTGCCATTATATAACGGACTTGCAGCAAATAACAGCGTCCGTGCCCGGATGGCAAGGGCCATCACGGATGTGGCCCGACCCCAGTCGTTCCGATCGGTATAGATGGCTGGCAGCTTGGTAGACACATCTTTCAACTCTTGGTCAATCCAGTCAACGATATCATCATACGGCGTTTGTGTGGTCAGCAATTCGGAAGCAGGCGCGTCGATAGCATAAACTACCCCGGGCGCAAATGGAATTACACCATAAACTTCAATCATCAATGAGTAATAATAGGCAATGAGGAAACGTACCTCATTTTTCATTTGGTCTACATACTGCTGGGTAAGTCCCGCTTCAGGAATAACGCGCACCTGTTCGAGGAAAATCAATCCCGTACGTATCCGCTTAGGTAATTCCACCCAATAATTTGGGTTCCAGCCCGAGTTCGGATTCCAATTCGCCATGGTATAAGCATACACATTTGCCCATCCAAATTGCGACCATTCTTGCGGGATGGTAATATCATCGCCCATGATATTAAAACCCTGATCTTTAAAGTAGCCCCACATCGGACTAGGCACAGAAGAGTATACGCTGGCCAGCCAATCTTCTGTCCTGATCTTATCGGTAAATATCATTTCCATGGTAAGCTGATCATCGGGCATTTTATCCAGAAAATCAGAACAACTTGTATTCGAGAACAAAAACAACGTTGTTAATATCGTGATAACGTGAAATCTTTTCATTTTACACTTAGTCGTTAAAATTAACAGTCAACCCAAACGAAACCGATTGCATCTGCGGATATCGCAGCCCGTCGGTGGTTTCCAGTTCGGGGTCCCAAAGTTTGAAGTCGGAGAACGTGAGCAGATTTGATCCCCTCGCAAACAATCGGCAATTGCGTACGCCGATTCGCTCGGTTGCCTTACCAGCAAAGGTGTACCCCACCTCGACACTTTTAAGACGCATGAAACTCATGTCGCGCAGCCACCACGTGGACCGCCGATCGTTATTTGCCGTAGCCTTGTTACCCAGCCGGGGCCAGAACACATCTTGGCTTGGGTTTTCGGGCGTCCACCGATCGTCGATATTCGAAAAGATATTTCCTGCGCCGAGCACAGAGCCGGGGAGCCAGTTTTCGCCTCCCAACAGCTGGTAAGTCTTACCTGTACCTTGGAAGAAAAAGCCGAAATCAACCGCCTTATAACGTACATTCGCTCCGAAACCGTAGACGACTTCAGGCACCCGGGTTCCGCCAATTGCCGTTTCATCCAAGGTAGTAATGACCCCGTCCTTGTTCATGTCCCGGTATTTGATATCCCCAGGGCGCAGGTTATTGACGTCACTGAAATTTTGTACGGGGATACCATCTTTCAACGTACCGTCCGGGTTGAAATCATCTTCTGTAAACAAGCCTTCGGCTATTAATCCGAACATTTGCCCTACCGGTTTGCCCGTTGCTGAACGGTAGGTGCCAATGATGGATAGCGGTTCATCGATTTCAATGATCTTATTATGTGCATAGGTGTAGTTGGCAATCCCGGAAACAAACCAATTGTTGTCAAGCTGTTTGCTGACGTTCAGCGACATGTCAACACCTTGGTTATCAACCTTCCCGAAGTTGGCCCAAATCGCCCTATTGAAACCGGCGCTACCCGGCACGTTACGGCGCTCCATGAAAATATCCTCGCGACTTTCCTTAAACACATCCACCACGTAGTTGACCGAATTGTCCCAAAATCCCAGTTCCAAGCCAACATTTCTCTTGGTTACCGTTTCCCATGTCAGGTTTGAAACACCCACATCCCCCTCTGCCCGTCCAAGGCGGTATACAAACGGCGGCTCGGTACCCCAGTTGTAAAAACCGGTGTTGACAATGGTGGAGATATACGCAAAGCGGTGCGTCCCGATATCGGCACCCAATATGCTGTTGCCCGCCTTGCCAATCGACCCGCGGAGTTTCAAGTTGGAAACGACACCACGCAGGGGTTCCATGAATGCTTCTTCCGATACAATCCAACCCAATGCCACAGCCGGGAAGAAGCCGAAGCGTTTTCCTTTTGCAAAGTTTTCTGAACCATTGTAACCGAAATTAAACTCGCCTACATACCGTCTATCGAAAGTATAGGAAAACCTTCCTGCAATACCTTGGTTTCGATAGGGAAGTGCATCGCCGCGATCGAAGTCCTTCTGGTTATATAATAACATGGTGTTAATGTCATGGACATCGTCAAAAAGGCGGTTATATGAAAGCATTCCTTCGAGGTAAACGCTTTGGTCGCCCCATTGCGACCCGATGCTATGCCCCAGAAATTGTTCGCCATGGTGCGATATGGTAGTAATCAAGTTGCCATTGGCATCGCGTCCGGATGCGGGATTATAATAATCCGGAGTTTTTGCGCGGGTTACCGAGTTGCCGGAAAACTTATCGAACGCAAACGTCAATTTGGCTTTCAGCCCAGGGGTTACGAACCGCAGATCCTGCTCGATTGCGGTCAGCGCCTCGATCTTGGAATGATTCATCTTCTCAAATCCCCGCTGCGTTGCCCACGCCCATGGATTTTCCTTTGCAAAGACCCGTGGGATACGCCCGTCGGCATAAACTGGCGGATGGATATAGGGTGGTATCCGCATGGCTTGGTAGAAGATGCCGGTATTTGATTCATTATTGCCCGGCGGAGCGTTCTTCGTTTGCAGGAATCCACCCAAATTAATCCGAAGCAATGTCGTCGGCGTCACGTTGACGTCGACATTAGAGCGTACGGTGTACCGTTCAACTTCCAACGAAGAATCCCACTCCTGTTTCGGGTCGCGCCTAATGATCCCGTCTTCGTCATAATACCCCAGCACCAACGCGTACCGCAAAATACTGGACCCTCCATTGACGCTCAGGTTGGCTTTCATGGCTTCGGCATTGTCTTTAGCCACCACGTCCCACCAATTGATATCCGGATACAACTCCGGGTCGGTCTGATGCTTATAATTCAGTAATGTGGCCTCACTCACAAACGGTGCCTGCCCGTTATCGAGGTTCATCTCGTTCATCAACTCCAGGTATTTCACGCTACCTACGTAATCCAACAGCTTGATGGGCGATGTGTACACTTTCTCATAACGGACATTGATCTGCGGTTTACCGACCTGTCCGCGCTTGGTATTGATCATAATGACACCGTTGGCACCACGAACACCATACACAGCGCTGGCCGCCGCATCTTTCAACACCGAGAACGATGCGATCTCTTCGGGATCGATATCGTGTAACGATCGTTCCACGCCGTCGACAAGAACCATTGGGTTGGCGTTGCCAGTAAAGGTACTGATGCCCCTTATCCAGAAATCAGAATTATTAAACCATGGGTTGCCGCTCCGTTGGACAGCAATCACGCCCGATACCATACCGGCGAGGTTGTTACTTAGTGACCGGCTTGGTGTCATCTGCAACTTTGCGGGGTCGACATTGCTTATGGCACCGACAACGGATGCTTTCTTTTGGGTGCCAAACCCAACGACGACAACTTCCTCCATGGTGCCTTGGTCAGCTTTCATCTCCACGGCTACGGTAGTTGACTGGCCGACGCTGACTTCTTGCGTAATAAAGCCGACAGAACTAAAAACCAGTGTTGTACCGGGCGGCACATCGTCGATGATAAACCTTCCATTCGCATCGGATGCAGTGCTTTGATTGGGATTGTCTTTTACCCTGACGGTTACCCCTTCTATGGGGTTACCCTGCTCGTCGGTTATCGTGCCATTTAGTGTTCGTTGTTGTACAACCGCCATTGCCATGGGGTTGTTAGTCCGCAATGGTTCGGGCAACTCGGTAATCACAATCGTGTTTTCGGTGATTTCATAAGTCAACGACAGGGGTCCCAACAGCGACTCCAATGCTTCGCTAAGTGGCATGTTTCTCACCCGGATGGATACCGGGTCGGCCGGATTGAGAAAACGATCGTTAAAGACCACCATTAGATTCGTTTGTTTCTCGATCGACTCGAAGACCTCCCCGAGGGGCTGGTTCCTCATGTTAATGGAGACCGTCTGCGACCGCGTTTCGGCACTAAGATGGATACAGGTGACAAGAAGCAATACGGAAGTTAATTTCATGATTCGAAAGAATTGCTTACTACCTCGAATAGGTATATTTTTTCCCCATGATGGGAGAAAATCATAATTTATCATTACGTTTGGGGGTTTAGACAGGTTAACTGACTAGTTTAAATACTCCAAATTTACTACTGGTTATGTCTGAACAATCGGGGAGGTGTTCGCAGCACTTCCCTTGTTCATAATTAAGGTTATGTGTTTCTCTTCATACTACTGCTTTTTTTTGTCAATAAATTGGTTGTTGTTATTTAACTATGATTAATCTACAATTAGCGTTCTATCGCTCAACGTTACATTTATCGCAGACAACCGCAAAATATCCAGAACGCCCATCAATGATACATCCCGCCGGATTTTACCGCTAAATGTTTCCTGGGGAATTTTCCCCGTATACGTCACTTCCACGTCATACCACCTCGACACTTGCTTCAACACACCTTCCAACGGGGTTTTCCGAAAATGGAACTTCCCACCCTTCCACGCCGTAAAAAGCTCCGTTTCGACGGCTTCCACATGTAAACCTCCGGCATCGATGCGGGCCTGTTCGCCGGGGCGAATGAAGGCTGTCCCCTCAACAGACACCACGCGGACACTACCGTCAATCAACGTGGTCTTCGTTTCGGCATCGTCGGGATAGGCAGAAATGTTGAATTCCGTACCCAGCACTTCGATCTTTTGACCGTCGGAGACGACTACGAACGGCTGCAATTTGCCTGTTAGTGGGCTCACCTGTTCACTAACGTCGAAGTACGCCTCACCTACCAATTCCACCACCCGCGCTTCGCCTTCGAAATGACCGGGATATTTAAGCTGTGAGCCTGCATTAAGCCAAACCTTGGTACCGTCGGCTAAGGTAATTTGATAGGTTCCGCCCCGAGGGGTTGATAATTGATAGCTTGGGTTTGATCGTGATTTCTTCGGTGTAGCATCGCCTATTGCCGAATGCCCATCATACATTATCGCACCTTTATCATCGACGATATTACTGCCATCGGTATAGGTAATGTGATCGCCAATGATGATGCCTTCCTGGGCCTCGCTTAGGTCTACAGCCCGACCGTCCGTTAATGTCAGCGTAGCCCTGTTCCGGCCTGGGGGAATATCGTGGGCGATGGTTGGTCCGACGTCCGCTGAGCGGCCTAAGAAAAAGAAAATGCCAAAAGCAACTGCTAGCATTGCTGCCGCATAAGGAATCATCCTTATCCATACCGAGCGTTTCGGCTTGGATTTTATCCCAGCCATCAGCCGACGATATATACGCGATTTCAATTGGGCCACTGTATCCTTATGGGCCACCGGCAACACCACATGGGTATCGTCCAGGCCATTATACCAATCCACAAGCAGCTGCAGCTCTTCATCGGTAATTGTCCCGGCCGTCAACTTGGCAATCAAATCATCTATATGGTCGTCTTGGTACATCCCCACAATTGGTTTCTTTTAAAGACACCAAAAAGGAACATGGGGGTAGGTCACGGTTAAAATAAAAGGAGGGCCATTAACCATATGCCTATACCGAGTTTGCTTCGCAGATCACGATTGGCTTTTTTTAGATGATATTTCACCGTATCTTTCGAAATAGCGAGTTCATCAGCAATTTCCGCCGTTGTCTTCCCTTCCTTCTTGCTCATTTGGAAAACAATACGGCATTGGGTAGGCAACGCCTGTATGGCCTTGTCCATACGCTCTTGCAACTCCCGGGCGATAAACTCAAGCTCCGGCGAAGGGTGAAAAACCGGGGTTTCCACATAACCAGCTGCGCGAAGCCGTTCTCGATGACGTTTCAGCCGTCGGTTAAAAACTTGATTACGCACGGCTACAGCCAGGTAAGCGCCAAGATCATCGTTTACGATATGTAGTCGTTCTCTTTGTAACCATAGCTTATATAACACATCCTGCACGCACTCTTCCGCCTCCTGCTGATCACCAATACGGTTAATGGACACAATAAACAGCTTATCCCAATACCGATTGTAAATTTCGGTCAGGGCAGCCTCATCGGCTTGCCGCAGCATAGCCATCAGCTCTTTGTCTGTATATTGTTCATAAATCCCAGCCATGGTTAGCCTTCCGCTTTTGACGAGCCCAAGTTTAGTAAAATTTTCGTGCTTTTAATTAATATTTTGTTATGCCCATCGGCCCCGCTGCACTTGGCCTGGGCAAAAGCCACGTGCATCAATGCCATAGATAGACAAGACTACGTGAAAAAGTATTCGCTTATTCTTTGTTGCGGCAAAAGGGGTTCAAGATGCATCTCCCGGGATAAAGCGCAATACTGAAAATCGTTTTTCATCCAGTATTTCGTTGGCAATGCTCAATAACTGGTCGGCATCGACAGCATCTATTTGGCCAAACAGCTCGGTCAATGTTTGCACATATCCGTAATCCAACACGTTCTTAGCCATGGAAATCATAAGGCTCAACCGATTTTCCTCTGCCAATGCGATCTGTCCCTTGAATTTCTGCTTTGCCTGATAAAGCTGCATCACACCCAGTGTACGTTCTCGTAACTTCTTTAGCTCCCTGTGCACGAGACGTCGGGCACGCGTGGCCTTTTCTTCGTCAGTTCCAAAGTAAATATAAAACAGTCCGGTATCCGAGTATGGGGTATAATTCGACTCAATCGTATATGCAATGCCGTGTTTCTCTCGCACGACGAGGTTGAGTCGAGAACTCATTCCCATACCTCCCAATAGGTTGTTGAGTAGCAATAAGCCTACTTTTTTGCTGTCGTGTACGCCATAGGCCTCCGTGCCCATCACATAATGCATCTGGTTTATCGGTTTGTGATGGGTGACTTGCCGGGGTGTAGTGGGCTGTAGTCCAGAACGGCTCTTCGGGTTATTGTTTTCGGGCAGTCCGCCCAGCACCCTTTCGGCTAAGTGGCGGACTCTCTTTGCCGTATAGTTACCGCTGATACCGATAACGATTTCATGCGTGTTATAGGTTTGTTGAATAAACTTGCTGATATCAGCTCTTGAAAGTGCCTGTAAATCCGCGGCGGTACCGAGGATGTTGTGGCCCAAGCCGTGGCCCTCGAACACCAAATCTTCGAAGTCGTCCATGATGGCGTCTTCCGGGCTGTCAAGATAGGACGCCATCTCATCCAAGATCACCCCTTTTTCTTTTTCTATTTCGTCTTCGGGGAAAACCGAATGGAAAAACAGATCTTCGAAAAGGTCCAACGTCCGCGCTAAGTAAGGCGATAGGAAAGAGGCATGGATACAGGTGTATTCTTTGGTGGTATAGGCATTCAGATCGCCGCCCACCGCCTCCAATCGATTGAGTATCTGGTTGGTGCTTCGTTTGTCTGTCCGTTTAAAGAGCAGGTGCTCAATAAAATGGGCTAATCCGTATTGCCCCTCTTCTTCATCCCGTGCCCCGGCATTCACCAGCATACAAGCATGCGACACCGGTGACGCTACCTGGTGCAGTACAAGCCGGATACCATTGGCTAATTGAATAAGCTCGCATTCCATTGCGGCGCAAGATAGTGAAAAATCAGCATCATTCTCCGCCCCCCGGAAAGCCGCCGCGCCGAACGGGGCCACCGGGACCGCCCGGTCCGTCAAATTCCATCCGCCCCCCGGCAAAATTGGAGAAACGGTAAGATAACGTCAGGAGGAAATAACGCGCCAGCCGGTTGGTCCGGCTATCAAGGATCATATTTTCGGTAACACTCCGCGACACGTTGGTCTGTTCATTGAGTACGTCATACGCTTGGAAACGGATGGCACCGTTACGCCCCTTCAAGAACTGCTTTTCAATATAGGCATTGATGATCATCGGGTTGGCATCTACCGTGCTATTGTACCCGTTGTTGCTTGTTTTGGCCAAATCAGCTCCGAATATCCAAGTGGGGGTCAAATTTACCGATCCATCTAGCGTGACAGCCCACGTAGACACATTCCGGTCGTTGCCCGAAGAGGCGGTATTGTGTGTAGTGTTGTAGGTATAACGCAGGCCCGGTGTGATATCGATGGTCTCTGCCGGATTGTAGCGTAGACCCAGCCGTTGGGAAAGCACCCAATTTTTGGCAACATTCCGCACCATGTCTGGGGTTATTCCGGCTTGTGCGGGGTCCCTGAACGCGGTGTACGAAACGTTGTTATTAAAAGATACCATCCCGCCGAAAGACAGGGTGTATTTACGGGCGGCAAATGGTTTCGAGAAATTATAATAACCCCGTGTATTATAGAATCCGTCGGTATTCAGGTATTCGGTCGCCCGAACCATGCCTAAAGAATCATCCAGATACGTGGTGCGGCTGGTTACTATTTTATCTTCAGAGAGCGAGCCGCTGGCGCCGACAAAGAAAGACGTGCCTTCACCGACATTGAAGTTACGGTAATTGATGCGCACCTCATGCGAGAATTCTGCCGCTAGATTAGGATTACCGGTTACAGGCGCACTTACATTCGAGTAGTCGGTAAACGGCTGCAGTTGCGTGAAACTGGGTTCACTGGCACGCCCTGAGTAGTTAATATTGAACCGCTTCGTCCGCGACACTTGGTATTCCAACCGTGCTACCGGCATCCAGTTGAAACCATTGCGGTGGATTTCGATGACCTGCCCATCAATGTCGCCCCCGCCCCGCAGTTGGTTGGGCTGCGCGGCTATCCCCAACGAGTAATTCCACTTGTCATTACGGTACCGATAGGTGAGCGAGCCACGATGCGTGTAAAAGGTATAGTCATAATTGCGGCTATTGTTAAATTCGGGGTTATCGATGATCATTCCATCAACGTCATACGCATTGGCCCGACGGCTATTGTCGTATGAGGCAAAGTTAAAGTCATAATTAAACTCCAGCCTACTGTATTGCCCCAGCGGCTCAATGTATGACATTGTAGCCCCACCGTTAAGGTTTTTGTTCTGCAAATCCATCAGGTGCTGTTGGTACACACTGTCGATATCTTCAATCGATTCATATAAAAGTCGATCGATTACCTGCTCTTGATCCTGTTCGGTACTGGCCGTATTCAAGGAGAAGTCGAAGAAGATGTTCCGTCCGTTGTCGCTCAACCTCCTGTTATACAATCCGCTTGCGCCGTAATTTGGGGCGACTGATTTATTGATCTGGCGATTGGTTTCCTTGTTGATTAGCTGTTGCTCCAATAGGTTGTCGCTGAACGACAGGTTATTGGCACTGCTGCTGCGAAAACTAAAATTGGGCGAAAATTTGATATAGTTTCGATCGTCGGGCTTGTACTCCACGTTCCAGCTGAACCGGTGGTCATTCCCAATGCTGGCGTTGTCCGCATTCCTTGTTTCATACGACGTCTTCTCGTCCGCGAGCTGTTCTTCCTGAAACACATCGCTCAAAGTAGAATTGTCCGTATGGCCGAAACTGTACTCTCCATACATGGTCAGCTTTTCATTGAAGTCTTGCCGGTAATTTACGCCGATGGACTGAGTATTGGTAAGCCCATTCGAACCGCCCCAGCCACCGCCACCGAAACCACGCCCGAAGCTACCGCCTCCGCGCCCTCGGCGAGCACCGCCGCTACGGATGTTGAAATCAAACAGGCTGGCGTTGACATTATTCAGGTTACCAAGCACGGAAAGTTGCATGCCCTCCTTAAATTTACCATACGATCCCGTAGCCTGGTACCGTTCCTCGGTACCGCCACCTACGCGGAAGTTCCCGAAATCGCCGTTATTACGGTCGGGAGCAATCTCGAGATTCAGCACCCGCTCCGGATCTCCCGACCGGTTGCCTGTAAGATTGGCTTGATCGCCGTAATCGTCGACGATCTGGATCCGCTCCACGATTTCTGCGGGAAGGTTCTGGATGGCCGCCTTGATGTCTCCGCCGAAAAAATCCTTACCATTAATCCGCGCCCGCGTGACGGTCTCGCCCTGCGCCGTAACGTTCCCATCTTTATCTAATTCCACACCGTCTAATTTCTTGAGCGCATCCTCCACCAGCGCCCCCTCGCGGAGTTTGAGGTCCTTTGTGGCGTATTCCAATGTGTCCTCTTTGACCGTAATGGCTGCTGTGCCGGTAACGGATACCTCGGCGAGCAGGTGGTTGGCTTCACGAAGCGTCAATGCCACCGTCAATTCAGGCTTCCCTCCCTCGAAGGCGTATCGCTGACGCAATGTATCAAACCCGAGGCTGGTAACCGTAAGCACAAAACTGTTTCCTCTTATATTATTGAATGAAAAAATTCCGCCATTTCCCGAACTGGTCTGTGCTGAATCCACATCAGATACCAATTTAATCGATGCACCTGCTATAGTGCCCCCGTTCTGGTCGCTAAGCGTACCCATTACGCGCTTATTGGTTTGCCCGAAACCATCAAGCCCAGTGACCATTAAAAAAGCGATTAACATCCCTACATGGCGTGTTTGCCTAATCGCTGGTTGATTGAAAATGTCCATTCGATATATCAACAAAATAAGTGTTTCATTCTCTAGCTAGCGGTGCTTTCACCCATACCCCGGGTTCTTCGCGTGGTTTCGACGGCATTTGTTGGCCGTAACCGTACGGATAGCCATAGCCGTAACCATACGGATAACCGTAGCCGCGGCGCATGATACCGGGGGACGTGCCACTGCCGGGAATCATTACGCCGTTGATTTTAATATTGAAGGCGAACGCCTTGCCGTCATCGACGGAAATCCCTAAGCGCGCTAACGGCACCACCATTTCTACACATAGTGCATCCGTGGTGTCAAGCGTGGCCTGCGCGTGGATACCATATGTGTTCTCCAGTGAAATCTGTCCATCGAGCACGTCTTCAAACCGCATCACATGGATGGCCCGTATCGCAGCCAGTGCGCCTTTCCGCATGTCATCGGGCCGGTCATCATTGTCGGCGGACATAATTGAGCGGAAAGCCAGCCGATCGGCCACTGGGAAATAAACCGTTGGACCGTCGCGTTTTTTCCCGCTGGTATTCACCATAAAAGCGAGACCCTGTGCAAAAATCTGCATCTGCCTATCTTTATCCGGAACGCGCATGGCTACATATACATTTTCCGCATCATTCTTGATATGGTAGTGGAACTGTTGAGTGGCATGTTCATATTGTAATGAATCGCCCCAATCGCCAAGGTACCCATCGACAATAATACCCTTAGCCCAATCCAATGATTGCTGGGTATTGCCTTTATTCCGTTGGGCAAAGGCGGGGTTGGCGGCTACCAACACCAACATCGTCCAAATTACTATAGCCATCTGTGCTGCCATAATGCGTGGTTTTGACATTTTCTTCATAACCAAGTTTAATTGTATAAGAATTATTACACGTGCGGTTTTAAACGCTTTTACGGTTCAGTGCAAACTTAGATAAAGTTGCTCGTTCACCTCTTCCGTTGAGAGAAAAATTTCTAAACAATACCGGCTTGCATATAAAATTCAACTTCCCTAAGTTTGTCCTTTGGTAACGAAAGCGATTAGGACAATGCTACTTTCCAAGCACCAAGATGTGTTCTTAGAGGCCGGCTGCGACGAGGCCGGGCGAGGTTGCCTCGCTGGCCCGGTGTTTGCGGCAGCTGTTATTTTCTCGGGCGATTTCCGTCACGACATCCTTAACGATTCCAAACAGCTGTCGGCTACACAACGTTATGCATTGCGCGGGATGATTGAAACCGAGGCATTGGCATTTTCCGTAGCGAGCGTAAGTCCGCAGGAAATCGACCGAATCAACATCCACAATGCGTCTTACCTAGCCATGCACCGCGCATTAGATCAGTTAGCAATGAAAGCGGAATTTATTCTGGTTGACGGCAACCGGTTTATCCCTTACCAGCAGGTTCCGCATTGTTGTGTAGTAAAAGGGGATGGCAAATACCTCTCTATCGCGGCGGCTTCTGTTTTAGCAAAAACCTACCGCGATGATTACATGGAGAACCTGGCAGCGGAATTTCCCGAATACGGGTGGTGCCAAAACAAAGGCTATCCAACCATCCAGCACCGCAATGCCATTGTTAGGCACGGCCTTACCGCCCATCATCGGCGGACATTCCGGGTAACGGATCCGCAACTGACGCTTTTTTTGTGATTGGTATGATCATGATATTTTCAAAAAAGAATATATTGTTTCTTTGGTCTATGGCATTGGCTCTTGTCTGCTGTGCCCAATCTGGCGGCAGTGATATCCCTGTATTCGTATCGGGAAACGACGGCTATGAGAGCTACCGCATCCCCGCCATCATCAACGCACCGAATGGCGACCTTCTTGCTTTTTGCGAAGGCAGGGTGCACCATGCAGGCGACTTTGGCGATATCGACATCGTAATGAAACGAAGCACCGACCAAGGGAAAACGTGGAGTAACCTTCACAAAGTAGTTGACTACGACACCCTCCAAGCCGGTAATCCGGCACCGGTTGTAGACTTGCTGGACCCCGCGTATCCGGACGGCCGGATTTTTCTTTTTTACAACACCGGCAATAACCACGAAGGCGAAGTACGGAAAGGAAACGGCTTGCGCGAAGCCTGGTTCATCACGTCTGCGGACGGCGGCAAAACGTGGTCCAAGGCAATGAACATCACCACACAGGTACACCGACCCAACCAACCAGTTGCCAATTCGGCTTATCATTTCACCGAAGACTGGCGAAGCTATGCCAACACGCCGGGGCATGGCATACAGTTCGACAGTGGCAAATTTAAAGGGCGTATCTACATTGCCGCCAACCATTCCATCGGTACTCCACAAACAGCGTTCAAGGATTACCGCGCACATGGGTATTACACAGACGACCATGGCAAAACCTTCCACCTGAGTGAAGTCGTCCCTTTCGAAGGCAGCAATGAATCGATGGCTGCGCTTATCCAAGGTGAGACGTTACTGATGAATTCACGGAACCAACAAGGAAATGTACGCCGCCGTATCATCTCACTAAGCAGGGATGGCGGGGCCACTTGGGATACGACCTATTACGACCGGCAACTGCCCGATCCGGTTAACCAAGGCAGCTTATTGGCATTCGATGGCCAAGACGGCGAACGGCTACTGGCATTCTGTAATGCCGCAGATACGGCGCAACGAGATAACCTTACCCTACGCGTAAGCAGAGACGGCGGCAAAACCTGGTTCTTTAACCAACCCATTGCTAAAGCACCCACAAGATATGAGGGTGCTTACGCGGCGTACTCCGATCTGGTGGAGATAGGCCATCCCCTTCTCGGGGTACTTTTCGAAAAGGATAACTATCAGCAAATCGTATTCAAATCTGTCGATTGGCTGCGGCAATAATAACGGGCACGCTTACGGATGTTTGCCTGCTTGCTCGCTTTTTCGCCTAAACTCAAACCACAGCGCGGCGGCCAGACCCAACATTAATATTATGGATCCAATCAACGAGACGGTCTCACCTAGGTGATACGACCGCGGTTCAAACTTGAATTCCACTTGATGGTTGCCGCCCGGCAATTGCAGTGCCCGCAATACGTAGTTGGCCCGCAGGATAGGAAGCTCTTTGCCATCCACAAACGCCTTCCATCCTTTGTCATACCAGATTTCGGAAAAGACGGCAAGCGCATCGCGCGGTGTAGAATACTCGTAGACCAAATGATCCGGCCGATAGGACGTGAGTTCAATCGATGCATTCTCCGGTAGGCTCAATCGGCTTTCATCCAGTAGCGGCTTGAATTCCTCATGGATAAACGCCTCCTTTGCAGGGTCAAACGCATTGATGGCCTCCATTTCCTCTTCATTGTTACCTACGATGGTCACCTTTTCTACAAACCAAGCATTCCCTGTTGCGGTATTACGCCGTTGAATACGTTGGTTGTTGTCTTTGTCGGCAGTAATCAAGTAGCGCGTGTTGAGCATATCCAACACATCTTCGTTGATCGCGCCAGAAAATTGTCTTTCGATCAGTTCCTGGTACCGCATCAGTTTGGCGGCATGGTAGCCACCGATCGACTTGTGGAAGTACGAAGTACGCGCATCGGCAAAGGGGTTGGTTGTGATATCAAACACGCGATAATTCGGGTCCTTATCCATCAAAATGAGCTTGTCTACCTCCCGCTCCGGGTTAAACTGCCGTGCCAGCTGCAGCTTGTCGGCAAACCGGTCATCATTGAGGTACCGCCTATCTACACCCCAAAGGTCGATCAACGTAACGATGCCCAATATGACCATGGCGGTGGGGGCTTTAAGCTTGTTTTTTATCAATAACCACACCAAGGCAAAGGTTGCCGCCACGAAAAGGAGCGAGCGGAATGCATCGGTGCGGGCCAGTGATGCGCGGTCTTTCACCAACGCTGCCATCAGCTCATTAGCAAAGGTATTGTCTTGCAATTGCTGGCCGTACTGCTGAATCATGGCTTGGTGGTTCGAGCTTTTAAAGCTTAAAAATAGGTCGGGTAGAACTGTAATCAATAATGCAACACCACCCACTCCATAAAAAACGTACAGTAGTTTCTTATCGAGTTTTTTTATCGCCAATCCGTTTTTGATGATTTCATTTACCGAAAGTACCGCTAGTACCGGTACCAAGAGGGTAACTATCATCAGGGTAGATTCTACTGCCCTAAACTTGTTGTACATCGGGAAGTGGTAAAAAAACAAGTCGGAAACCAGTGGGAAATGCCGTCCGAACGACAGCAACACCAACAAGGCCGTGGCTCCTGCCAGCCACCATTTGATGCGGCCCGGCACGATGACCAGTCCCAGCACAAATAGGAACACCACGCCCGCGCCGAAATACCACGGACCGGATGTGCCGGGCTTTTCGCCCCAATAGGTCGGCAGGTTGGCAGCGAGACCAGCTGCTTGTGCCGGGTCAGCACCTTTACTGATAACGAGCTTGGCGACGTTTGACTCCCCATCAAGGCGTGTAGACATGCCGCCTCCGTATGCATTAGGTATTAAGAAGGTGAGGCTCTCGCCCACGCCTTGGCTCCACTGGTAAGCATATTCGCGACTTACGCCGTTGTCAGCCCGCTGTGCATTCTCCGTTTTCAGATTAGACGCCCCGCGTAGGGTTTCTTTGCTATATTCGTATGTCGGCCATAACAAGGAGGTGTTGACCGCTATCGCAACGACCACTGCGCCCCCCTGGAAAGCGATAGCTTTAGCAAATATCAGCCACCGCTTTTCGCGGATGGCCCCGTACGCCTCGATACCGACCAAGATCAGCGCCGCCAAAAACAGGTAGTAGGTCACCTGGATGTGGTTTACGCGGATTTCGAGCGCCATAGCCAGCGCCAACAACACCGCACCCCACAGGTATTTACCCCGGAAAGCCAATAACATACCGGCCAATATAGGTGCCATGAACGCCAAGGCGTAGGTTTTGTTGGCATGGCCGGCCTCAATGTAGATGAAGTTGTATGACGAAAAGGCAAAAGCAAGGGCACCCACGGCCGCAAGCAAGGGCTTAACTCTTAACACGTTGAACAAAAGATAAGCACCGATCAGGTAGAGCAATACGACATCGATGGGATGGGGGAACACCCCCTTGAAACCACGTATCAAGTACGTGGTGATGTTACTGGGCAACTCAATCAACACTTGGTAGGATGGCATCCCACTGAACATGGAATTTGTCCACAACGGCATGTCTCCGTCGCGTGCTTTGATATTCAGAATCTCCTGCTGCCCGGCCTGAGCCTGCAATACGTCATGCTGGTACAATACCTTACCCTGCCACGCAGGCGGGAAATAAATAAACGTGATCGCGATAAAAATACCGATTATCGCCAGGTGGATTGCGTTATTGTTGAACCAGGTTTTCATTCAATGGTTTCAATTAGGGTACCTTACTTTTCGAACAAAGGCCAAACTTAGATAAAATGCACGGTATTCACGAACTCGGGGTAATAAAAAATATCGTTCGCTACTCGCCTTTCTGGATGAGTCGGTTAATGTCTTTAAGTTCGCCAAATAATACGAGGATATCGCCATCGGCCAGTACGGTATCCGACTGGGCGATGCCGGTGGCTTCCGTATTCACTTTCATCTTGCCGTCTTCCAGCGTCTCCGTCGATTTGATCGTGGTGAGTACGATGACCCTGAATTTATTAGTCATGTTTGCCTCCTTGAGCGTCATCCCCACATATTTTGCGGGCACCTTGGTTTCAACGATGCTGTAACGCTCGGATATCTTAAACGAATCCACGATATCGGTATTATCCAGCCGCATGGCCAGCCGCGCCGCAGACTCTTCCTCGGGCATAATGTACTCGTCGATCGCCATGGCCTCGAGCACCGTCTTCTGTAAATCGGAGACCACACGGCCGACAATACGCTTCACCTTAAGTTGCTTCAAGAGCGCGGTAGTCAATAATGAAGCTCCCTCGTCTTCGCCGATTGCCACAATGGCGGCATGCGCATCTTTCAGGGGAAGAGCGCTCATGGCATCCACATCCGTGGTATCCATACGTATCGTATGGGTAATCTTCTCTTTCAACGCCTCTACTTTGGTCATGCGGTTGTCGGCACCGATCACCTCATGTCCCAACTCGGTAAGCCGGATAGCGAGTGCGGTACCGAAATTTCCTAAACCTAAAACGATAAACTTCATGGCCCTTCGATTTAAAATAATATTTTTTCCTGTGGGTATTCGTAACTTCGATTCCTGGTGTTCTTGATCAGGGCCACCAGCAACGTAAGCAGGCCCACCCGACCCACGAACATGCTACAGATGATGATCACTTTGCCGGCCGCGCTGAGCTGTGGTGTGATACCCAAACTGAGTCCGCAGGTAGCATATGCCGAGAAGCTCTCGAACGCAATAGCCATGAACCCGAGGTGGCTGTCGGTAACGGCTAGCCCGACCATGGTGGTACCAACCGCTAGAAAGGAGAGGGCGATGATGGCAAATGCCTTACTTATGGAATCATTTGATATTTTACGGCCAAAGATTTCCAGCTTATCCTTCCCCTTTGCCAAGCTTGCAATATTGAGGAGCGCCACGGCGAAAGTGGTGGTTTTTATACCGCCACCCGTCGAACCCGGCGAAGCCCCTACCCACATCAAAAAAACCGCCGTGGCCAGCATGGGCATCGAAAAGCCGTTAACGTCGGCCACGCTGAACCCGGCGGTTCGTGCGCTATTACCCGTAAAAAAGGCTGCAATCCATTTACCCCAAACAGAATCGTGGGCAGCCAATGTGTGGTTATACTCCAATACAAAGGTAGCCACCGTGGAAAACACCACGAGCATCAGGGTAACCCAAATAATCAACCGGGTGTTGAAACTGATGACCCATGCGCGGTACGTATACGGTTTCCCGTGGAACAGTCGCAGGAAAACGTTAATGGCCCACCGTTTGATGAACGTATAGGTATTGAAAACAATCCCGAACCCCAATCCCCCCAGAATAAACAACAACGAAAGGACCACCTGCATCTCATAGTTGAAACGGAAAGCGGCTTGGTTAAACCCGCCCACTACGGTGGTGAAACCCGCATTGCAAAATGCCGAAACCGCATGGAAGACCGCAAAAAAAACACGGTCACCGTAGGTAGCAAAATCAGCGGCTTCGGTGCTAAAAAAGATAAATACAGCACCTATTACCTCAAAAAAAAGGGTAACGAAGATAATCTTCAATAGGGTATTAATGACTGATGCAACTTTATTCTGCCCCAGAAATTCGCTGTACATCAGCTGATTTTTGTAAGAGAAGCCCCCGCTAAAGAAATACCCGAAGAAACCGGTAAACGTCATGATGCCCAGTCCTCCCAGTTGGATAAGTATCAGCATAACGATATGGCCAAATTCGGTGAACTGCGCGGCGATGTCTACCGTGGCAAGCCCGGTGATGCATACGGCACTGGTTGCCATAAACAGCGCATCCACAAAAGGAAGGGGGGCATCAGCGGTCGTCTTCGGTAGCATCAGCAACAGGGTTCCCACAAGGATCAGCACCAAAAAGCTGATGACGAATAAGATGGTGGGATTAAAATAAAAATTATCGAAAAAGAGGCTGTTTTTGGACAACTCCGTAAGGAATACGGCAAAGATACCAAGGTAAAGCCACTCGTCGTTCCGAAGAAAGGCAAGGTGCGGTTCCAAGGTTACCCTAGCCAGGATAACCGTTAAGAAGTACAGCGACAGCACCAAGCCGCCATAGTGGGCAATGCCCACTTTCCGGGCCGCCAAAATAGCGCTGCCGATGCGGAGTGCCCCGAGGAAAAACAATCCATAGAAAAGCCATTTGATAATGACGGCAAATTGCCGTGCGGTGGCCTTATCCGTGTTGTAGCCCAGATGAAACAATACAATCAATGCGCACACCAAACTGACATACAGCATCACCCGGTCTACGGTCTTCTCCCGGTACTTGAAAATATAGGTGATGTCGCTTAGCATAGCGGCACTGTTATCGTTCGACGAGCTCGATGTGGTACAGCTTGCTCCAAAGTTTGCCTGTTACGAACAGCCTGTCGCCACTACGGTCGTAAGCAATGCCGTTAAGTTCGTTGTCATAATCCGCTTTGTCCGGATAAATGCCGATCAGGTTGATTTCTCCTTCCACGGCTCCAGTCATAGGGTCGATGATCACGATGATGTCTTTCGTGTACACATTGGCATAAATCTTACCGTCGATGTATTCCAACTCGTTAAGGCTATCCAATGGCCCTTTGCTATCATATACTTCGATAAATCCTTCTTCGGCGTAAGAGTCTTTGTTGAGGAAGTAAAGGCGGCTCGTACCATCCGAAAGAATCAGCCGATTGCCATCGAAGCACAACCCCCATCCTTCTTTGAACGATCCATAACGAAAATCCCCAATCTTGGCAAGTGTACCTTTATTGTATATAAAACCGACGTTATTGCGCCAAGTCAATTGAACCACTTTATCGCCGAGGAGTGTCAGTCCTTCACCGAAATATTCATCACCCAGCGACGTGCGCTGTACAACTTCCCCGGTTTGCAAATTCACCCTGCGTAACGTCGATTGCCGCTCACGTCCCGTACTTTCGTATAGAAAGCCGTTTTCATACTCCAGTCCCTGCGTATAGGCTGCGGGGTCATGCGGGTATTCGGCGACGACCTTGAAACTGTAGCGTTTCGGAGCTGGCGGAACGATCACGATGTTGCTATGCGCCACGCGTTCCTCACCGTTGTGGTAAAGCTTGGCAGTGAGTGTCCGGCTACCAAACGGAACGTTCTCGGTACTAAGGCTTACCACCGTGCTGTCGGTTTTGCGCGCCAGCACTTCACCATCCATACTGTATACAACGGAGTCGAACGACGGCACATCATCGGGGAATACCAACTTCATTGGCACCGATTCGCCCAGGGCCACCAGTGTGCCTGCCGCTGGTGTGTCAAACCGGAACTTAGCCGCTTTTTTCTGTGTATTACACGAGACAACGAAAACGAACAATACTGCTGGTATATAGATTAATTTGTTCATACGGACAAACTTAGTTATTTTTCTTGGCGAACGGTTTTCACGCTTCATCAATCGGGCCAAAAAGCATCGCGGATCAACCGCATATTATAGGTATTGCTTTTCGTTGAATACAAGATGGAAACCACATCAAACCTGATTTCCCCGCCATACCTCATTTCCGCGATATACTGGTTTGCCGCACGCGTAAGCTTGGCCTGCTTCGCGAAGTCAACAAACTCGTAAGGCATCCCATAGGCATGGCTGGCCCGGGTTTTCACTTCAACAAAAACCAGAATATCGCCATCATCGGCGATGATATCCACTTCGAGGTTTTTGTACCGCCAATTCCGGTGCCGGATCCGATAACCGCGCTGCTCCAATAGCGCTACCGCCGCATCTTCACCCCGTTTACCCTTTTGAAGTGTATTCATCTACTTGACAACGATGGTACCTAACTTTTCTGCGATGAGCTTCGACACATCCTTCAACTTCTGGTAGTTCGCTAGCATGATTTCCAAATTGGTAGCATCGCGTTCTTCCTTTATCGCTTCCCGTACTTTCAGGATCTGCTGCTCCACTTTTCGCTTCTTGATCCGGTAAATGGCCCCATAAAGCAGGTCTTCCAACCGTTCCGACTCATGCGAAACGTAGATTTTACGTTTCTCGTCATTCCAATTGGGGCTTAAACTATATTTGGTGGCCAGTAGGTCTATAGCGAGGTCAGCTATGATGCGGTCGCGGTGGGCAATAAATGTCCGCTCATCTGGAAGTTCGCCGCGATTGATGAATTCACGGTAAATGTTGATCACGGCGAGGCAAGCAGGGTCATCGAAAGACACATCACTCACCCCACTTAGTAGAAGCGGTGCTACTGGCACGTCGTCTTCTTCCCATGTAGCGGGTTGGTTGCCATAATGCAGCAATATCCGTACAATTTCGCGTTCATGCAGCACGTCAGATGAAACGGCTTCAACAGGTGAAGTTTCCTGAGCGCCACTACGTTCAGCTGTTACATTTTCCGTTGATTGTGTCGGCGAGGACTCCCTTTTGCCATCGGCTTTCTTTGCCCGGCCAATCCGAAGTTTATTGAGCTCGGCGATGAGCAGGCGCTCCTCAATGTCGAGGAGAACGCTGCATTCACGTACAAATACCGATGCTTTGATCGCGTCTGGAATCAACGCAATACTTTCCACCACATCGTGGATAACGCCGGCACGTTTTATCGGGTCGTTACCTGCGTCGCGCAGCAACACATGGGTTTTATAAAAAATGAAATCCTGTTGATGCTCTGCGATGTACTGTTTGAATGCCGTCGACCCGAACCGCTGCACATACGAGTCGGGGTCGTTGCCGTCGGGAAAAAGCAGCACCTTTACATTGAGCCCCTCTTCCAACAGCATGTCCGTTCCGCGGAGCGATGCCTTAATGCCGGCCTCGTCGCCATCATAGAGGATGGTAACATTCTTGGTGTACCGCGAGATCAGCCGCACCTGCCCAATGGTAAGCGAAGTGCCCGAAGACGAAACCACATTTTCCACCCCTGCCTGGTGCATGGATAAAACGTCGGCATACCCCTCTACGAGGTAGCAATTGTCTGCGTCGAGGATGGGTTTTTTAGCAAAAAAAAGGCCGTATAATACATCCGACTTGTGGTAAACTTCACTTTCCGGAGAGTTGACGTATTTAGGCGATTTCTTATCCGTTTTCAGCGTACGCCCGCCGAAGCCGAGTATGCGCCCCGTGAGATTGTGTATGGGAAACATCACGCGACCGCGGAAACGATCGTACACACTGCCATCATCTTTGCGGATGATTAACCCGGTGGCCTCCAAGAACTCGTCCTTATAGCCGGCCCCTTTGGCCCGATCGTACAACGCGGTCCACCCTTCGGGTGAATAGCCCAATTCAAATTTGTGAATGATGTCATCGCGGTATCCCCGCTCGCGGAAATAGTTGAGCCCGATTGTGCGGCCATCGTCTGTATCCCAAAGGGTCTCTTTAAAGAAATTCCCTGCCCAATTGGTTACAATAAAGAGGCTTTCACGTTTGTCCTGTGCGGCTACCTGCTCTGGCGTACGTTCGGTTTCCTCAACCTCGATATGGTATTTTTGGGCCAGGTACTTCAATGCTTCGGGATACGAATATTTCTCATGCTCCATAATGAAGCGCACTGAATCGCCCCCTGCACCGCAACCGAAACATTTGTAAATCCCCTTGCTCACCGAGACATTGAACGACGGTGTTTTCTCGTTATGGAAAGGGCATAGCCCGATTAATGACGTGCCTCGTTTTTTAAGGTCCACGAAGTCGCCCACTACCTCTTCAACCCGGGCAACATCCAATATTCTGTCGACAACCTCTTGCTTAATCACACGCCATTATTTAGGGTAAAATTAACGAATAAGGAAGAACTATCAAGAATAACCTGAAAATATTGCGCTTTGTAGTAAACAGTCCACACGAAAGCAAGCGGTTACTTAGTTTATTTTTTATTTTTGCCACGCAAGGCAAGAAATACCTTTCTCTCCTGTGGAGATTAATTTGAAACACGATGACAATAAAAAACATATGCTGCATTGGCGCCGGCTACGTTGGCGGCCCCACCATGTCGGTGATTGCCCAGAAATGCCCGGACATCACCGTTACGATCGTTGACATCAACGCTGCCCGCATCGCGGCTTGGAACGACGGGGACCTCTCCAAGCTGCCGGTATACGAGCCGGGGCTTGACGCGGTGGTGTCCGAAGCCCGCGGGCGGAACTTGTTCTTCTCCACCGACGTGGATGCGGCCATCGCCGCCGCCGACATGATCTTCATCTCGGTTAACACGCCCACCAAGACCTACGGCAAGGGCAAGGGCATGGCGGCCGACCTGAAGTTCATCGAGCTCTGCGCACGGCAGATCGCCGCGGTAGCCAAAAATGACAAGATCGTGGTGGAGAAATCGACCCTGCCCGTGCGCACCGCAGAGACGCTCAAGAGCATCCTGCACAACACGGGCAACGGCGTGGAGTTCCACATCCTGTCCAACCCGGAGTTCCTGGCCGAGGGCACGGCCATCGCCGACCTGCACAACCCCGACCGGGTGCTCATCGGGGGAGAGGATGCCGAGGCCGTGCAGGCACTGGTTGATGTTTACGCCACGTGGGTGCCGCGCGAGCGCATCCTCACCACCAACCTGTGGTCTTCGGAGCTTTCCAAGCTGACGGCCAACGCCTTCCTGGCCCAGCGGGTATCCTCCATCAACGCCATCTCCGAACTCTGCGAGAAGACGGGTGCCAACGTGGACGAGGTGGCCCGTGCCATCGGCACCGACAGCCGCATCGGCCCGAAGTTCCTGAAAGCCTCCGTGGGCTTCGGGGGCTCGTGCTTCCAGAAAGACATCCTCAACCTGGTGTACATCGCCCGCAGCTACGGGCTGCACGAGGTGGCCCACTACTGGGAGCAGGTGATCGCCATGAACGACCACCAGAAGCGGCGATTCGCCGACAACATCGTGCAGGCCATGTACAACACCGTATCGGGCAAGAAGATCGCCTTCCTGGGCTGGGCCTTCAAGAAGGACACCAACGACACGCGCGAGTCGGCGGCCATCTACGTGGCCGACGCGCTGCTCAGCGAGGAAGCCAACATCGTGGTTTACGACCCCAAGGTCAGC
>CAZTJY010000029.1:0-31986 GCA_964613725.1 uncultured Parapedobacter sp.
CAAACCGAAAACCTCAAGGAACAACCGCCTCCTCCGAAGCGGGATGCAAAGGTAAGACATATTCTGTAAGTTGCAACACCTTGCAATAAGTATTGTTTGTAAATTTCCGCGACTAGCTATAAATCAAGGAGAAAAAATGAATACCAGGGCTAATCGTGCTTAGCATTATGACAATTAATTGGGAATTGTTTGTACTTTTACGGGTGGAAGGTAAGTAAAATAAGTAACGTTGGAAATCATCTATTATATTGATCTGCTAGGAACTATGTTCTTCGCGATATCCGGTGCGATGGCGGCAACCAGAAATAATATTGATTTATTTGGGGCTGCGTTTACCGGTTTCGTGACTGCAATTGGAGGTGGGAGCCTCCGCGATATCTTCCTCAATCTGCGGCCGGTGTGGGTGGATGATGGAAATTACCTCTTAGCCATATTGGCGGGTGTACTCATCGCTGTTTGGCTACGGAGCGTATTAGGTAAGTTCGCCCGGACATTATTTTTATTCGATGCATTGGGAATTGGTTTTTTTACGGTTGTGGGCGTTCAAAAATCACTTGCTTATGATAGCAGTGGTATCGCGGCTGTCGTGTTAGGTATGTTTTCGGCAG
The DNA here is from genome assembly GCA_964613725.1 of uncultured Parapedobacter sp. Taxonomy (GTDB): domain Bacteria; phylum Bacteroidota; class Bacteroidia; order Sphingobacteriales; family Sphingobacteriaceae; genus Parapedobacter. Next base: position 609 of record CAZTJY010000029.1, read on the forward strand.
TAATGGGAGGGGTTACCCGCGATACCTTACTGAACGAAACGCCGTTGATTTTCCGCAGAGAAATCTACGCCACCGCATGCTTGCTGGGGGCTGTATTATTCTTCGCGCTTGATGCTGCCGGCGTAAGCTACAACATTAACGCGTCATTAAGTGTCATTACCGTAGTGGTCATTCGTGTGGTAGCTGTCAAATATAAGCTGGCACTTCCGCTCGTGGGCGGTTAGGCCAAGATCCTACCTTTTCCGCTTCGATGCAGGGAACTTCATTTTGTATTCCACTTTAACTTGCCCCCGGGAAATCGAGTCCAATTTACTTTTGATCATCGCTTTTCGAAGCGGACTCAGCTTATCGGTAAAGAGTTTGCCCTCAATGTGGTCATATTCGTGCTGGGTAATCCGCGCTGCTAATCCGCCAAGCACCTCTTCGTGTTCCACCCAATTTTCATCGAGGTAGCGAATACGTATCGTAGGATACCTGCTTATATCTTCCCTAACCTCCGGAATGCTTAGGCATCCTTCATTGAACAGCCATTTGTCCCCCTCTTCTTCCAAGAGCTCCGCATTGATAAAGACTTTCTTGAAATCCGCGAGCCCCGGTTCATCTTCTTTATAAGGACTGGCGTCGATGACAAATAAGCGTATGGAGCGCCCGATCTGGGGTGCAGCCAGTCCGACGCCACTGGCCGCGTACATCGTTTCGAACATATCGGCTATCAGCTGTTGCAAACCGGGATAGTCCTTTTCAATAGCTTCGCCCTTGCGTTTCAAAATGGGGTCGCCGTATGATATTATGGGTAGTTTCATTAATAGTAATCTTTCTTTATGGCCTTGGATCCTATGTCTTCCAATCTGTGGCACGTTTCATCGGACAAAGGTAGTGATTTTATAGAAAAAGCTTACCTTTGGTTATGCCTGAGAAATTGCCGGACAAGACGGTGTTCACTCTCGAAGAGGTGGCCCGCAGTATCCAGAAAACGATTGCCGAACGGTATCAACGTGCGTATTGGGTAAAAGCGGAGATGAACAAGCTTAATCATTATTCCCATTCTGGCCATTGTTATCCGGAACTGGTCGAGAAGAAGCAAGGGCAGGTCATCGCTGAAATGCGATCGGTGCTTTGGAAAAGTGATTACCAGCGAATCAATCGGCAATTTATTGAAACCACGAAGGAACCACTGAAAAATGGAATCACCATCTTGCTCCAAGCCACGATATCTTACGATCCTGTTTATGGTTTAACCCTTCGCATTTTGGATATCGATCCGGTTCATGCGCTGGGGGAGCTTCAGCGGGAAAAATTGGCGAGTATCAAACGCCTTAACGAAGAGGGAATCTTCGGAGCTAATAAGTCCCTGGTTTTTCCGGCGGTGCCCAAGCGCCTGGCTATAATATCCGTTGAGACCAGCAAAGGCTACGCCGATTTTTTGAAAATTTTGCAACGCAACCCCTGGGGTTACCGCTTTGAGCAAACACTTTTTCCTGCCTTGCTTCAAGGAGATAGGTCTGTGCAGGCCATCACGAGCCAACTGGAACGTATCGCGAAGCGGCAGGACGTCTATGATGTGGTTGCCATCGTCCGCGGTGGCGGTGGCGACGTCGGCTTGTCGAGCTATAACCATTACCTATTGGCAGCTGCCATCGCCCGGTTCCCTATCCCGGTTCTTACCGGTATCGGCCACTCCACCAACGAAACGGTCAGTGAAATGGTAGCGTACCAGAATGCCATAACGCCGAGTGAACTCGCTGATTTCCTCATTCAGCGGTTTCACCGATTTGCCGAGCCGGTCAACCAGGCAAGGGAAATCATTACGCGGAGGGCAAAGCAATTGATTACCCAGGAACGGGATATGCTTAATAACCAGACTCGGTATTTTCGGCTGCATAGCATGCATCTGGTGGGTGGCCAACGGAAAATGCTCGAATATGGAGCCGTACGTCTTGGCATGGTCAGCACGGCGCGCTTACGTGAGGGGCAACAACACCTACACCATGCTGCCCAAACGCTGAAAGCGGAAACATCGTTACTCCTTAAAGATACATGGTCTAATTTGCTGGCAATTGAAAAAGCAGTAGATCTATTGGATCCCCGGCACGTGCTCCTGCGGGGGTACAGCATCACCCGTCTCAATGGAACGGTATTGAAAAATGCCGACGCTGTTAATGAAGGTGATGTGATAGAGACTGTTCTCGCACGAGGGAGTATGATCAGTAAAATAAATAAACTAAAACCATGAAATGATGGATAAACCATACACTTATACTGATGCATTCGACGAACTGCAGACCATTGTGTCGGAAATCGAACATGGTGAAATCTCGGTCGACGAGCTTTCGGAAAAAGTAAAGCGGGCAACGCTGCTCATTCATGCTTGCAAGGCGAAGCTCACGAATACGGAGGCTGAAGTAAGAAAAATATTGGATGGATTGGCTGACGATGGTAACGCCCCTCCTGGGGAGGGCTAGTGTAGTTCGGCCTCCAATTGGTCCATATCCAGTTCATTTTCCCAGCGTGCCACAACCAGCGTCGCGGCGGTATTGCCAATGATGTTCGTCAATGCCCTGGCTTCGCTCATAAAGCGGTCTATACCGAAAATCAGCGCAACAGACTCGACAGGCATGTGCCCCACAACGGGCAGCGTGGCAGCCAAAATGATAAAGCCGCTCCCCGTTACGCCCGCCGCCCCGTTGGAAGTGATGGTAAGTACAAATAGCAAAAACAGCTGATCCATCAAATTCATGGGCATATCCAGTGCTTGTGACAGGAAAATCGCGGCCATCGTTAGATAGATGGCGGTGCCGTCAAGGTTGAATGAATAGCCAGTCGGAATGGTAAGCCGCACCACGGGTTTCGAGCAACCCATCTCTTCGAGCTTCTGCATAATGGCTGGAAGCACCGACTCGGACGACGATGTACCCAGCACGACGAGTAATTCCTCCTTTATATAGCGGAGCACTTTGAGTATACTGATGCCGTAATACCTCAAAAACATCCCTGCAACCAAAAAGACATATAAGAGGCAAGTGCCATAAAAACACAGCATCAGCAAGCCCAGAGAAGAAAGTGAGCTGATGCCGTACTTACCAATGGTAAACCCAATGGCGCCCATGGCCCCGATGGGAGCGACCCGCATGATCATTTTTATCACGGCGAACAAACCATCGAGGAATGACTGCATCACGCGTATGGCAGGGTGGGCTTTCGTACCAATCCGGGAAAGCCCGTACCCGAACAACACAGCGAAGAAAAGAACTTGCAGTAAGTTGCCGGTAGATAACGCCCCGAAAACATTTTCGGGAATGATATCCAATAAGAATTCCTTTACGCCTCCTTGGTGCTCGCTTTGCACGATGTAGGACGATACTTCCGAGGTGTCTAGCGTTTTCGGGTCTATGTGCATCCCCTCTCCGGGTCCAACCAGGTTAATCACCATCACACCGAGCAACATGGCCCCGATGGTAGAGAACTGGAAGTACAGCAACGCCTTCACGCCCACGTTCCCGATTTTCTTCACATCTTCCATCCCCGCAATACCCAATACGATGCTGCAGAAGATAAGCGGAGCGATCACCATTTTGATCAACTTGATGAACCCGTCGCCAAGCGGCTTCAGCTGGACACCGATTGCAGGGTAAAAATGGCCGATTAAAATGCCAAAGATGATGGCAACGACGACCTGGAAATAAAGTAAGTTAAACAGTTTTTTCATTGGATGGCTCCTTGGAAGATGACGTTTCGTACCGCGTAGTCATCGTCGAAAATAACTAGATTAGCGGTTGCTCCTCCCGCAATTCGGCCCAGATTGGCGTCCCCGAGGAGCGAAGCGGGGTATAAGGTCGCCATCCGCAACGCTTCCACGAGGGGGATTCCGGCATGAAGCACGCAGTTGGCGACAGCCTGCATCATCGTCAGCGCCGATCCCGACAATGTGCCGTCAGGCAGTGTATACCGATCGCCCTTATAAACATGCGTGTAGGTGCCTGTATCTACGGCTACGACGGCGTCGGTGATCAAAAAAAGCCGGTTGCCCAATAATCGTTTACTGATTGCCAGCGTTTGGTAATCTAAATGGATGCCATCGGCGATGATACTTGCTTTCGCCGTGGCCGACTGGAAAGTCGCACCCGGCAACCCGGGGTTGCGGTGGTGGAACGGCGACATGGCGTTGAAAAAATGGGTCACCGCTTGTATCCCTTTCCCAAATCCATGCGTCGCCTCGTCAAACGTTGCATTGCTATGCCCGGCCGATAGGAGGACGCCGCTATTCAATAGCAAGTCGATTACGTCGTCTTCAAATCGCTCTGGGGCTATGGTCATCATCCGCAAGCTTTCGCCCGCCCGATCTAATAACGACCGTATTTCCGCCTTTTCGGGTTTCCGTATCAAATCTGCTGGGTGGGCCCCACGCTTTTCGGGATTCAGGTATGGCCCTTCGAGGTGCAAGCCGAGGAGTGCAGGATGCCGGTAGCTGCGCAAAACCCTTAGCACTTTATCCACCACTTCCATCGTGTTGGTTGCCACCGTAATCATGAAGCTGGTGGTCCCCGATTTCACCAACGCCGCCGCGATTTCATCCAGCGCCTTTGCTGTAGGATCGGCGGAAAACAGCCGGTTTCCTCCGCCATAAAGCTGCAAGTCCACGAACCCGGGCACCACGTACCCACCCATGGCATCGACGATTTCTGCGCTGGCCGGAATTTCGGCTGCAGGAACGAGTCCAACTACCTTATTTCCACAAATCAATACCGTTTTTCCACTGGTTAACGCGTCGCCCGTAAAAACGATTCCGTTCGCGACTGCAAGATATGATTCGGCCATAGATACTGTTATGCGCTTTGGTATATAAATGCTTTGCGGCGGTAATAATACAAATTTCTTTAAAATATTCTATCTTTACCCACTTATATAAACCGTATATACCATGTTGAAGGAAGAACGGCAGGCTTTTATCATCCACCAAATCAACTTGCACAATAAAGTGCTATCGTCAGACCTAAGTGTGCAGCTAAGTGTCTCTGAAGATACAATCCGGCGTGATTTGAACGAATTGGCCGAGAATGGCAAAGTACTCAAAGTATACGGCGGCGCTTTGTCCAAATCGTTCCAGTATCCTTTTAAAGAAAATAATGTATATGCGCGTGATTCCAAGAAACAGATTGCCAGTAAAGCACTCAAACTTGTGCAAAATGGGATGACGGTACTCGCCGGTGGTGGCACCACGATGCTCGAATTGGCGCGTATCATCCCAGAAAGCTTGCAGTGTACATTTTTCACGATAAGTCCGCTGGTAGCCCTTGAACTGGCCGAACGGACGAACGCCGATGTTATTCTGATTGGGGGCAAATTGTCCCGCAATACCAACATTAGCATTGGCTCACAGGTAATCAACCAATTATCAGAAATCCGTGTAGACCTTTGTTTGCTGGGTACCAATAGCCTTTCTGTAGAAGAAGGTGTCACGGACTCCGATTGGGAAGTGGTGCAGATTAAAAAGGCCATGATTCGGTGTTCCAGCAAAACGGCCATTCTCAGTATCGCGGAAAAACTGAATTCCGTGCAGAAAATGAAAGTTTGTAGCCTCAACGCCATTTCCTATCTGGTAACCGATCTCGATCCCGCACATGAGAGTCTGGCGGGTTTCGGCAAAGTAGTCGAAGTGGTATAGCGATTCCGTTTGATGAATATTCCTTCCTTACCCGGCTTCGACCCAGACGCTTTCAGTAGATATCTCAAGAATGCAGGGTGGTTGATGGTAGCCCGCGTAGGAACCGTCTTCATCAAGATGATCGTAACGGCCATAGTTATCCCCAATTATTTGGGTAGCAGCCACAATGGGGAGTTAAACTATCCGCTCGTACTGGTCTCTTTCTTTGCTGCGGCATGCGCACTTGGAATGGATAGCTTCGTTACCCGCCAGTTACTGCAACAGCCCGAAAAGGAAAACATCATATTGGGTACCGCATTCCGACTGCGGTTGATTGCATCGGTTGTTGCACTTCCATTAATTTATGCAACTTACCTCTTGATTGGCCATTATGCATCGGAGCCGCAGGCTGCGCCACTCCACTATATCCTTATTGTTTCGTTTATCTGCGTTTTTCAGTCGGTCAATATCATTGACTGCTTTTTCCAAGCAAAAGTACAGGGAAAATACATCATGTACATCCAAGTGGGAGCGAATCTGCTTTCTGCGGCCGTAAAGCTCGTACTGGTCTTTTGGCAAGCAACGGTAGACTGGTTTGTATGGGCACTCATGCTCGATGCGGTTTTTCTGGCAATAGGATACATTTATTATTATGAACGACGGGGTAAAGGCCTGGTCAACTGGCGGTTTGATTGGGGCATGGCCAAACACTTGTTCCACTATTCCTGGCCCTTGGCTTTTTCGTCGGTTGCCATTATTTTGTACATGAAAATCGATCAGTTGATGCTCGATGCCTATCTAGGTAAAGCTATATTCGGGGTATACGATACAGTGGTAAAGCTCAGCGAAGGCTGGTACTTTGTCCCCATGGCCATAGTCACTGCCCTCTTTCCGGCTATCATGAATGCCCGGCGTGACGACCCCGCCCGCTATCGTCGGCGACTGCAGCACCTGTATGAGCTGATGACCATGGTAGGTGTCGCCATTGCGGTGGCGACAACGGTCGCTGCGCCATTTGTTTACCGTACGTTTTATTCGGCAGAATACGCAGCCGGTGCACCAGTGCTTACGGTCCACATTTGGGCAGGGGTATTCATGTTCCTGTATGTTGCAACCGGCCAATACCTGCTCGCAGAAGGCTATACCCGTATTTCGCTGGCTCGGGCAATCACTGGGGCCATCATCAATGTCGGATTGAATAGCTGGTGGATTCCAGAATATGGCATGATTGGTGCTGCATATGCCACATTAGCCACATACGCCAGCACGGCACTTTTTATTATCTTCGTGCCCAAAACGCGGGCACAGGGATGGCTGATGCTCGAAGCGTTATTTTTTATACCGACCATCCGGCGCTTGGTCAAACGATAAGTTGCAGCAAACACATGCCAAAGATTATTTTCGATACATCAGTAGGTACAACCAATCTCGGTGACCACATCATCATGGATGCCGTCAACCGGATTTCCGACGAATTGTTCATGGACGATTTCGTGATCAATGTACCTACCCATTTTTCCATCCACCCCAAAGACCTCCACAAATTCCGTAAATACGATACCGGAATTGTGGGGGGGACGAATCTATTGAAAAACAATACCCTCCGCAAGAGCCAGTGGAAAGTCGGTATCAAAGACCTGTTCGTTTTACGGCATAAAGTGGTGCTGTTGGGGGTAGGGTGGTGGCAATACCAGGATAAGCCCGTATCGGCTTATTCAAGGATGATGTACCGATCCTTGTTTTCTAAACGATACGTTCACGCCGTTAGGGACAATTACACCTTGCAAAAACTGGCCGAGATAGGCATCAAGAATGTTATCAACACCGGCTGTCCGACCGTGTGGGCGCTTGACGAACCACATTGCTCTCAAATTAACCCCAAAAAGCGCGATACTGTTATTACCACGATTACCGATTACATGCGCGATAACGAACGCGATCGACGGATGTTCGAAATCCTCAAAAAGCACTACCAGAACGTATATGTTTGGGTACAAGGCTCGAAAGACCGCGCATATATCGAAAGTTTAACTTCCGGCATTGGCTATGTGGCACCGAAATTATCTGCGTTCGATGCGTTTCTGGAAAGGGAACCCTGCGAATATGTGGGGACACGCCTCCATGCGGGGATACGGGCGTTGCAGAAAAAAAGGAAAGCCATTATCATCGGCATCGACAATCGGGCACTCGAAATGCGAAACGATATCGCGTTGAATGTGCTCGAACGACAGCGCATCGATTTGCTCGAAGAGAAAATACATGAAGAAATGAGCGTGAAACTGTATCTCGATAAAGAGGCGATACAACGCTGGAAAACCCAATTCAAGTCCCAATAACAATTCGACCGTGGTAGCGAAGCTTAAAAAACTGTATAATAAATCTTTATTTCAGCCTACTTTTTTCGGACTGTTTTTCAACCCTTTCTTTATCATCCGCAGGGGGTTGTATAAAGGCATCTCCCAATTTAGCGACCACATGCAGGGCAAGTTGTTGGACTTCGGGTGCGGCAGCAAACCCTACAAGGCATTATTCTCCGTTTCAACGTACATCGGTACGGATATCGAAGTGAGCGGGCACGACCATCGCAGCGAAGAAATCGATGTCTATTACGACGGCAAGATATTGCCTTTTGCTGACAAATCGTTCGACAGCATTTTTTCCAGTGAAGTTTTTGAGCACGTGTTCAATCTTCCCCAAATCCTCGATGAGCTGTATCGCGTACTCAAACCGGGTGGCAAGATGCTCTTATCGGTGCCGTTTGTCTGGGATGAGCACGAAATCCCATACGACTTCGCCCGGTACACTTCATTTGGCCTGACGCACATCCTCCAAGAAAAGGGATTTACAATGGTGGGAAAAAAAAAAACGACCGATTACGTAAGCACCATCTGCCAGATGTGGGCAGCCTATGTCTACCAGCATATCTTGCCAAAGAGAAAAGGAATCCGAATCGCACTCACGCCGTTGTTTGTTATGCCGATTACCGTTTGCGGGTTACTTTTTTCGGCGATACTGCCGAAAAACACGAATTTTTTCCATAACAACGTGATGGTTGTACAAAAACCAGCAAAGCGTTCCGATATTTGAGTGTCAATGGAAAGCAAGTTTTCACCTACACTCACTGTCATTACGGTCGTTTATAATAATGCGGCCGGTATCGAACGAACCATCATCTCGGTCACCAGCCAAACCTACCCGCATATTGAGTACGTAATTATCGATGGTGGGTCAACAGATGGCACCGTCGACATCATCCGGAGGCACGCCGGCCGGCTCGCGCGGTTCGTCAGTGAACCCGACAAGGGAATCTATGACGCCATGAACAAAGGTCTGGAGCTCGCTACGGGCGACTACGTGTTGTTTATGAATTCCGGTGATGAAATTTATGCCGCGGACACCGTTGCCACGGTATTTGCCGCCGCGCCCAACGCCGATATCTACTACGGCGAAACGGAAATGTTCGATGCGGATTGGCAATCGCTCGGCCTACGACGGCACGCCATACCCGAGCGGTTCCACTGGAAAAGTTTCCGTTATGGAATGAACATCAGTCACCAGGCCATTTACATTCGTCGCAGCCTGGCTGGCCGCTACGACCCGCGCTACCAACTGAGTGCCGATATCGACTGGATTATCCGTGCGGCTAAGGCCGCCAATAAAATAATAAACACCAAACGTATCGTCGCAAAATACCTTGTGGGGGGAATGTCTAAAAAGCGGCACTGGCAGAGCCTCAAGGAACGCTTCCAGATTTTCACCAAACATTATGGGTTACTACCAAATATCTTCAACCATATCGTCATCGCGGCGCGGTTAACTATATACTACATAAAGTACGGTAAAACCAACGATTGATTCGCAATGAAACCCGAGGAAACCCTGCAGCGATTGGTAGCGACTGAAATGCCCTTTGGGAAATACAAAGACACGCTCATTTGCGACCTTCCAGAAGCATACCTGGTATGGTTCCACCAGAAAGGGTTTCCCAAGGGAACGATCGGCTTGTTGTTAGCGACGATGTACGAAATCAAGCTCAACGGATTGGAATACTTGCTTACCCCACTTCGAAACAAAAATAAGAAATAGACGTTTATAGGGCATGAAATACCATACACTGCTGTTCCCACAATGCCTGGCTGTTTCATTTATGGCCTTCATGCTCGCTTGTGGTGGTCGTGGCGATGCTGATCGAACCGCCGGCGTGGACACTTCAGCTACCGCAATTGTCAAAACCACCGCTACCTCGCGTGTCGTGCTGGTGCCCGGCTTGGCCGCAGGCCCATTCAAACTCGACGATCCTGATCATTCGGTGCTAAAGCAATTGGGGCAACCCGACCATAGTGACGCCGCCATGGGAAAGGCGGTGCTGATTTGGTATACCGATTCACCGGAACAATATCCGCTGTCCATATTCACCGCCCGCGACATGGGCAACGACGATACCGCTCGCATACAACAAATCCGCGTGACATCGCCGACCTTCGAAACCGCTGAATCAATCCATGTCGGTTCCACACTTACGGACATACGCAATGCTTATCAGGTCGAGGCCGTCGAAACCTATGATTTGGCCGGCGCAACCTACACCGTTTACGATGCCGAAGAAGGCATCGCATTCGAAGTCGGGCCGGAAGAACGCTGCGTTGCCATCATTATCCATCCAATAGGCGCGGGTAGGTCGAGCTACCTACCGCTAAGGCCCGCCGATTAACGCGTGCTGTGCGGTAAAAAGTACCATAAGATACCTGTATCCTACCAATATTTCTTGTCTAATGTCGGTACTTTTGCAGTAAAAAGTACAGACGGATTAAGCGTGGAAAATATGATGGAAAAAGCTCACACCCCATCGGCAGTCAAAGCTGCGCTGCATGCGAAATGCCCGCGATGCCGCGAAGGGGATATGTTTATCGGTAAAACCTATGCACTCAAAGCACAAAAAATGAACGAAATGTGCTCCCACTGTGGGTTGCGTTATGAGCGCGAACCGGGCTATTTCTATGTAGCCATGTTCGTAAGTTATGCATTGGCGATGGCTGAAATGATTGCTGCTTGCGTGGGCTTCTACGTCTTTACCGGTTATATGGAAGGGCCTTGGCCATACCTTTTTGCTACCATTGGTACGGTCGTCGTACTTTCGCCGCTCAACTACCGCTACTCACGGGTCGTTTTACTTTATTGGCTCACGCCGGGCCTGAGTTATCAGCCCCAAGCAAAAAGCGCGACCGAAAAGCCGTAAAAAATCAGTATACTTACAGCCCATGACACGTCAGGGCTATCCAGTATATGACATTATGGGGCTAGCGACTTACCAATCGGATTTCTTGGTAGGCCCATTTGCGCCCTATATCGTGAGGCACCACAAACTGCATGTGCCGCACGGCCATACTTTCTATCACCTAGTATATTTCACCAAGGGTGCTGGGTATCATACCATCGACTTCGATCGGTTCGAGGTACGTCCATATCAATTGTACGCCATGGTCCCGGGCCAAGTTCACCGTTGGAATTTCCATGGCGAAGTAGATGGTTACGTGCTCAACTTTTCGGCCCAGTTTTTCCAGTCCTTCTTACTGCGTCCGGATTATATCGACGAATTTGCCTTTTTTCAAGGACAAGCCAACCAGTCCGTGCTGGACATCCCCGAGGGTCTGCGACCGCGGATTACCGCCTTGTTTGAAGAGATGGTGCCGCTAAGTACCGCGATAGGCATGCTTCATATCGACAAACTGCGGGTGCTGATGCTTAAGCTATTCTTAGACCTTGCTGATTTGCAGAAGCCCGCACAACCGTCACCGCTATCCTACAATGCGGTATTATTGCGGAACTTCAAGAAACTCGTCGAAAAGCATTATGCCGAGCTCCGGTTGCCCAAGGATTATGCGGCCCTGCTTTACATTACTCCCAACCACCTCAATGCCATTTGTTCAGACCTGTTGGGCCAATCGGCCGGGACTGTGATACGCGACCGGGTCATTTTGGAGGCTAAGCGGCTGCTCGTGAACCCAGAAATGTCGATTGCCGCCATCGCTGATGCACTCAACTTCAAAGATAATTCATATTTCACCAAGTTCTTCAAAAAGTACACCGAAACAACCCCCGAAGCTTTCAGGCGGAGCACGGCGGGACGATCGCCAATATAGGTTATTCCTTTTCTTTTGAACCGAATATGCGATTCAAAAGAACTTGAATCAGTGCCACAATGATGGCAAATACAGCTCCCCACCAAAAGTTAATCACTTCGAACTTGCTCCCCATGAGATAACTGGTTAGTTGAACCATGAGTACGGTGATGATAAACGAAATGAGCCCCAACGTGAGTAAATTGAGCGGAAAAGTGAATATGCGCAATACCGTACCCAACGTGGCATTTACAAAAGCGATGATGAATCCCGCAACAATCGCCCAACCGAACCCGGCAACATGCACGGCCGAGTCGGGGAGAACCAAGGCCGCCAGAAAAACAGCCAGTCCGGTTAATAGAACATCAATGATAAACCGCATATCGATATTTTTTGATTTATAACTGCGTAATACGAATATCGGATAAATTGTTTAGTTTTTTTCAAAAAAAAATCGATATCTATAGGGAAGAGTATCCTTGTTATGGAATGCCGGTGCTATTTATGACATTACAGGCTAAAAGCATTTGATGTCTCTAGTGGGATGGTAGGCGAGTATTAAGGGAGGTGGCCATATAGGTGTAAGGAAGGGGTAAAGGAGGGACCCGGTAGATATAACGGTGTGAGAGCGGACTTGTACAGACTTTCAACGGAGATGGAGCGGACTTTCGGTTTACTCAGCGAAGGGAATGGACAAATTACCCTTGAATAATAATCGCCTGCAAGAATAGGTAATCTCCTGTAAATATGTTCTCCGTTGCGGATATAAATATCCAGCGTCGGGGCTGTTAAATCCGGTTCCATCACGGCGCATTCCTCGCTTACAAATTAATTTTATACCTTTGCGTCATCATATAGGGGTGCCTTGTTTTGTACATGAAACACAAATAAAGGCTGAGATCATACCCATTGGTGCCGCGGCGCCAAGCACCTGATCCGGATAATGCCGGCGTAGGGAGGTAAGTTAAATAATTACGCTGCTATGAACCCCTTATAGCAGTGGTGTTTAACGAAAATTTACAAATTACAAAATGATTAAAAAATCAATCGCTGCGATTGCGTTGTTCATGCACTTCGCCACGACTATTGCCGTGGCGCAACATCACATCACCGTCTCCGTAACCGATGCAGGTAGTGACAAACCGATGCCGGGAGCTTCTATCCAACTCGAAGGAACTATTTACCAAGGGAAAGCCGATGCCTATGGTTTAGCCACCATCAACCACATCAAGGAAGGCAGCTACACCATCGTGGTGAGCTACCTCGGCTACCAAACGGAAAAACAGCGCGTCACGGTTAGCGGGGACCAACGCCTCGACGTGGCGTTGCAACAGGCAGCGCTGCTCACCGATGAAGTGGTGGTCCAGGCGACACGTGCCACAGAAAACACGGCCACTACTTATAAAAACATCAGCAAAGCGGATATTGCCAAGAACAACCTTGGGCAGGATATTCCGTACCTACTTGATCAAACACCGGGGGTGGTGATCTCGTCCGACGCCGGAGCCGGTATCGGCTATACGGCTATGCGCATCCGTGGAAGTGATGCGCAGCGGACCAACGTCACCATAAATGGCATTCCCTTAAACGATGCCGAAAGTATGGGGTCGTTTTTTGTAAATCTACCCGATTTTGCTTCATCGGTAGATAATGTGCAAATCCAACGGGGGGTGGGCACCTCGACCAACGGCGCGGGAGCATTCGGCGCCAGCCTCAATTTCCAAACCAATACGTTGAATGAGAAGCCTTATGCCGAACTGGACAATTCCTTCGGGTCATACAACTCGTGGAAAAATACGGTGCGGTTGGGGACCGGCTTAATCGATGGTAAATTTACCTTTGATGGAAGGTTATCGCGTGTTGAAAGCGACGGTTATATCGATCGTGGCGCATCTAATCTACAGTCGTTCTACCTTTCAGGGGCATGGCATGGCCAAAACAGCCTGCTCCGGGCAAATGTGTTCGGCGGTAAGGAAAAGACCTACCAAGCGTGGTACGGCACACCCGAGTCGCGCCTCACAGGCGATTTGGAAGCAATGCAGGCGTATGCTGAAGACGATGGGTTAACCCCTTACGAAACCGAAAACTTGCTCAACGCTGACCGCAGGTATAATAAATACCTATACGATAACCAAACGGACAATTACGAGCAGACCCACTATCAGTTGCTGTTCTCTACCGTCTTTGCCGACCGGTGGACGCTCAACACGGCCTTGCATTATACCCGGGGCAAAGGATTTTATGAGGAGTTCAAAGACGGTGACCCCTATTCCGATTATGGGTTGCCGGTTGTCAGCATGAAGGATACCGTATTTACCCATACTGACCTAGTCCGTCAGCGATGGCTGGACAACCATTTTTATGGCGGTACGTATTCGTTGACGTACAAGGTGCCCGGTGGGGTGGAGGTTACTTGGGGCGGTGCTTACAACCGATATGAAGGGGGGCACTACGGCGACATCATTTGGTCGCGCAATCCATTAACCACCGAACGCAATTACATCACGGACGCCGGAGATCCTTTCCATATAACCTACCGGTATTATGATGGCGATGCGACCAAGAAGGATTTCAATACATACCTGAAAGCTTCTTATCAATGGAACAAGCTGTTCTTTTTTGCAGATGTGCAATACCGCCACGTCGATTATGCCATTGCAGGGATAGACAACGATCTGCGCGATATTACGCAAGATGCCCGGTTCGATTTTTTCAACCCTAAAGTAGGGGTTACCTATCGGCTGTCTACGGCCAGCAATGTATACGTCTCCTATGCGCTAGCCAACAAGGAGCCGGTGCGGAGCGATTTTACCGACTGGCCTGCCGATCAAACGCCAAAAGCCGAGCAACTGCATGACATCGAGGTGGGTTATCGCATCAAGTCCCACCGATTCAATGTAGGCCTAAATGGTTATGCCATGCTTTATAAAAACCAATTGGTGTTGACAGGCCAACTCAATGACGTGGGCAGCACGTTGAGGCGCAATGTAGACGACAGCTACCGCGTCGGTTTGGAGTTTGATGGCCGGTGGGCTCCCAGCTCCTGGTTTGCCTGGGCAGCAACGCTGGCCTACAGCCAGAATAAAATAAGGAATTTCACGGAGGTGGTCGGCGACGTGGAGAACTTTTATGCCACCACCGACATCTCGTTTTCGCCTGATTGGGTGGCCTCTAGTGAACTGGCCTTCAAGCCGTGGGAACCCGTTGAATTTGCATTGCTAAGCAAATATGTTTCGCGGCAATATCTCGATAATACAGGCAACAACAGCCGTAGCATCGACGGTTTTTTTGTGAACCATTTTCGAGTGGCATACAACACATCTTTCTGGAAGTTAAAGAACATCGGGCTGACATTGTTGGTAAACAACCTTTTCAGCGAAAAATATGCATCCAGCGGATACACTTGGGGCTATTACCTTTCGGAAAGCAATCGGGTAGACTATAACTTCTATTATCCGCAAGCAACGGCAAATTTCCTGTTGGGGCTCAATCTCAAGTTCTGAGACACATGGCAAGCGCCGATGTAAAATAATCGTGCGCTTGCCGTTTAATGCACCATTGGCATTGATATTGTCGGAAAAATGTCGTTACCTTTAAACAAAATTTATCGTTATGCGACATACATCCAAATCAATTACGGCTATTGCGGCGTTATCGTTCGTGATCTCATCGTGTGATTCATCAGCTTCCAAAGAGGCCGTCAACCAAACGCCCTCCGATTCCACATACGCGCCAGTGGAAACCAAAGAAGCCAATACGGACTATGCCCCGGCCTTTGAGGGACAAACGCGTGTGGATGGCGTGAAAACCACCACCCCTTTCGAGGCAAAGGTCTTGGTCGAAGGACTTAGCCGCCCTTGGGGTATTGCTAATCTGCCCGATGGCCGGTTCTTGATTACCGAGAAGGAAGGTACGCTACGGATTGCCACGCAAAGCGGTGAACTGAGCGACGCCATCACCGGGCTTCCCGCCGTCAACTCCAAAGGCCAAGGCGGGTTGTTGGGCATTACCATCGATCCCGATTTCGAAAGTAACCGCATGGTATATTGGTCCTTTTCGCAAGATACGCCAGGCGGTACATTGACCGCCGTAGCCAAAGGCCGGCTTGCCGACGATGAAAGGTCCGTCGAAAATGCAGAAGTCATCTACCAAGCTACGCCAGCACACAAAAGCAACTTGCATTACGGTTCCCGTATCCTATTTGATAAAACGGGTAATATCTTTGTCAGCACCGGTGAGCGATCCGATATCGAAACCCGGCCACTGGCACAGGACCTGAATGCCGCATTGGGCAAGGTCCTCCGCATTACGCCAAACGGAGACCCGGCGCCGGGAAATCCATTTGAGGGTCGGAGCGACGCACGTCCCGAAATCTACACGTATGGGCACCGCAATGTGCAGGGGCTGGCTTTCCATCCCGTTACAGGCGACCTTTGGGAGGGCGAATTCGGGCCCCGTGGTGGTGATGAAGTAAACCGCATCCAGCCCGGCAAGAATTACGGTTGGCCCACTATCACCTATGGACTTGAATATAACGGCAATAAAATCGGAGACGCCATCCAACAGCAAGAAGGTTTGGAGCAGCCCGTGTATTATTGGGATCCCGTCCTTTCGCCGAGTGGAATGACCTTTTTTGCAGGCAACTCCATTCCCGAGTGGGAAAATAACTTATTCATCGCTGGTTTGAGCAGTACGCATATCGCCAGGTTAGTCATTACCGACAATAAAGTCGTTGGTGAGGAGCGGTTGCTGGAAGGGGAAGGACAACGTTTCCGTGACGTGCAGCAGGGAAAGGACGGCGCACTATATGCCATTACGGACAGCGGAAGGTTATACCGTATCGGGAAAAAATAGTGCGAGCAGTCATTCAGCGGGTGTCTGAAGCTTCCTGCGTGGTTGACAAACGTATTGTCGGTTCAATCGGGCAAGGATTTGTGGTCCTTCTGGGGATTGAGGATAAGGATGGGCCGGCGGATATGCAATGGCTGGCTCAGAAGATTGCCAACCTGCGGGTGTTTGGCGATGAAAGCGGCTTGATGAACAGGTCGCTAGGCGACATCAACGGGAATGTGTTGCTGATTTCCCAATTCACGTTATTCGCCCAAACCAAGAAAGGTAACCGCCCTTCGTTTATCCGTGCTGCGAAACCCGATAAAGCCAAACCGTTATATATGGCCATGGTTGCCGAACTCTCTACGCAATTGGGTAAGGCTATTGCTACTGGAGTTTTCGGAGCTGACATGAAGGTGTCGCTCGTCAACGATGGGCCGGTAACCATTCTGATGGATACCAAAGACAAAGAATAACCATTGATAGATAAAACCCGAGATAACGGACACGATACATAAGACTATGACTATTAAAGAAGCCCAGCAGACCATTGATCAGTGGATAACAACGACCGGAATCCGGTATTTCAACGAACTCACCAACACTGCTATATTGATGGAGGAAGTAGGGGAAGTGGCCCGTATCATGGCCCGGAGGTACGGCGAGGAGTCGTTCAAGAAATCAGACGAGGCGGTTGATCTGGCCGATGAAATGGCCGATGTGCTCTTTGTGCTGATGTGCCTAGCCAATCAGGCCGGAGTTGACCTCACTGATGCACTGGCTAAAAACCTTGATAAAAAGCAGGTGCGCGACGCAAGCAGGCATCGCGATAACGAGAAATTAAAGTAAAGAAACAGAACGTATAGCTGTGGCATAAAAGGAAGGCGGCACACCTTTGAGGATGTACCGCCTTCTGTGTTATGATGGACTCCCGCTAAGCAGGAGGAACGATGATCGATTACATCATTCCGCCCATGCCACCACCCATTGGAGGGGCACCTGCGCCTGCCGCCTTATCGTCTTCCGGCTCGTCTGCCAATACCACCTCAGTGGTCAACAGCATGGCTGCGATGGAAGCCGCGTTTTCCAAAGCGATGCGCGTAACCTTTGTCGGGTCGATAACGCCGGCACTGATAAGATTTTCATAAGCACCTGTGCGCGCGTTGTAACCGAAATCATCCTTGCCCTCGCGTACTTTCTGCACAACCACAGCGCCTTCTATAGCGGCGTTGTTGCAAATTTGCCGCAACGGCTCTTCGATGGCACGCTTGATGATCTCGATACCGATATTTTCATCTTCATTTTCGCCCTTCAGATCTACCAATGCTTCGCTCGCACGGATCAAGGCTACGCCACCACCGGCTACGATACCTTCTTCAACTGCTGCGCGGGTAGCATGGAGTGCATCGTCTACACGATCCTTCTTCTCCTTCATTTCCACTTCCGTAGCCGCTCCAACATACAGTACAGCGACACCGCCAGCCAATTTAGCTAAACGTTCCTGCAATTTCTCGCGGTCGTAGTCTGACGTGGTTGTTTCGATTTGGGCTTTGATTTGGTTTACGCGGCCCTGGATATCTGAAGAGTCGCCTGAACCGTTGATAACGGTTGTGTTGTCTTTATCCACAACCACTTTCTCGGCCTGACCAAGGAAATCAAGTTCCGCGTTCTCTAATTTGAAGCCTCTTTCTTCAGAGATAACGGTACCACCGGTAAGGATGGCGATATCTTCCAACATCGCTTTGCGGCGGTCGCCGAAGCCGGGGGCTTTAACAGCAGCCACTTTCAGCGAGCCGCGGATTTTGTTGACAACCAGTGTAGCCAATGCTTCACCGTCGAGGTCTTCGGCGATAATCAACAGCGGTTTACCGGTTTGTACTTGTTTTTCCAAAATCGGAAGCAATTCTTTCATATTGCTGATTTTCTTGTCGTAAATCAGAATATAAGGGTTCTCCAACTCAGCTTCCATTTTATCCGTATTGGTAACGAAGTAAGGAGACAGGTAGCCACGGTCAAATTGCATACCTTCAACAGTTTTAACTTCCGTTTCCGTACCCTTGGCTTCCTCTACGGTAATAACGCCATCTTTGCCTACTTTTTCCATGGCTTCGGCAATCAGCGCTCCGATTACCTCGTCGTTATTCGCAGAGATGCTCGCTACTTGTTTGATTTTGTTGTTGTCCTCGCCAACAGTCTTCGACTGGTTTTGGAGGCTTCCAACCACGGTGCTAACCGCTTTGTCTATACCGCGTTTCAGGTCCATTGGGTTCGCACCTGCGGCGACGCTCTTCAGGCCCGGTGCAATAATAGCTTGAGCCAATACCGTAGCCGTTGTCGTCCCGTCTCCAGCTTGGTCAGCAGTTTTGGACGCTACTTCCTTTACCATTTGTGCACCCATATTTTCCAGGGCATCTTTCAATTCGATTTCTTTCGCAACGGTAACCCCATCTTTGGTGATGGAAGGCGAACCGAATTTCTTTTCAATGATGACATTCCGGCCGCGGGGACCCAATGTTACTTTCACTGCATTTGCTAACGTGTCTACACCTTTTTTGAGCGCATCACGTGCTTCAACATTATACTTAACTTGTTTTGCCATTTTTTAATTGATTTCAGTGTCATTTTGCAATTCGGAATGGCCGACTAGCCGCCAGCTTCGAATTACAGCTTTCATTAAACCATTATTAATTAAACATTAACGAGGAAAATGAATTTCCGGTAACTACCGATTCTAAACGATCGCGTAGATATCCGATTCCTTCATGATCAAATATTCCTTTCCTTCGTACGTGATTTCCGTGCCGGCATACTTGCCATATAATACTTGGTCTCCTACCTTCACGGTCAACGGTTCATCCGTTTTTCCGGTACCAACAGCTACAACCGTCCCACGTTGGGGTTTTTCTTTGGCGGTATCTGGAATGTAGATACCTGATGCGGTTTTCTCCTCTGCAGGGGCAGCCTCAACCACCACTCTGTCTCCGATAGGTTTAATACTTAACGCCATAATGATTTTAGTTAATATGTAATTGTTAATATGTTTTAATGTTTCTTCGCCACTTACGTCATCAACTATGCCAAGTCCCCTTTATTGAGGCTTCCTTGCCATTTTTTCATTTTTAATGTCGATTCACGGAAGCGTGCTAGGGGAGTCGTGTCAGGATGTCAGTGACGATGGCAGATGACACGAAAGAAAAAAGGCCACCCGGTTCGCGAGTGGCCTTTTGGATGTTTTACTGTGCTGAATCAGACCCGGTCGAAGGTTCCGGTATATTGGTCGGTGGAACCGGCGCCGTTGTTGGGCTTGTAGGGGTAATCTGCTCTGTCAGACCGCTACCCCCGGTACTGACCGAAGGACTCATTACATTCATGATCAGCGCAAACACCATAATGGCAATAACTAATCCCCATGTCCCTTTTTCCAAAATGTCGCCTGTACGCTTTACGCCCATGAGGTTGGTACTACCCGAGAACCCGGAGGCCAATCCGCCACCTTTCGGTTCTTGAATCAATACCAAAAAAGACAGTAGCACACTGGCCAGCATAATTAATATAATCAATAATGTTTGCATCGTTTTATTCTCCGCTAGGGTAACTTATTTGTCAATTCCGTAATTCGAGCGGCAAAGTACGTACTTTTTTCGGGATATTTCAAACTTAATTTTTTATAGATGGCTATTGCTTTCGGATATAGTCCCTGTTCAACGTATATGTTTGCCAACGTCTCTGTGACCAGTGTCAATTGGTCTTCCGCGCTCTTACGTGCTTTATTCTCCAAGTTGATTTTATCGGCAGGGGGTGGCTTAATCTGAGGTTCCTCCCGGATGAACCGTTCGATGATGGGGTCGGTTTTCTTAGGAACCTGAAAGGATACGGTCTCCGGCGGTTGTGTGGTGCTTAGTTTCTCTTCGGGCGACTGCAAATGGAAGATGTTTTCGCGGATTTGGTGGTCAAGTACCTGTTGATCGTCAGGCGTCATCTTATCGGTAGGATAGGTCGCCGACTTGGCTTGCGGTGCATATGGCTGATAGGTGGCGGCGTGCTCCAACCTTGTCTTGTTAAGCCACCATAGGAAACTATAGGGTAGGTGGTCGTCATTATATAGACTCACCTTCTCATGTGGCGTCGCTTCGGACAAGGGTACCACCTCCTGCGACACTTCCGTTAAATTGGTGTCGTTCTCGTCAGCTGTATTTTCCTCATAAACAAAATAGTCTAGGCCTATGGGGTGCTCCATTATCAGTGCAGAGTCGTCTGTGTCAGGGACAACGGTTTCAGCATTAACATACCCATATAACCATCCAGGAAGTTCGGTGATGAGCATCGCACTTTCCTCGTTGGTTGTGCCGTTCTCTTGGTAACTTTTGCGAGCCCTTGCGGCCCGCAGTGCCTGCGCATAGGGAAAACGATCGATCAGCGCTGACAGGGTGTCGTCATCAACAGCAACAGGATTGGTCAATGCATTATGGTATAGTTCTTTGTAATTCGCATTCTCCACGCTTCTATTCATCAAATTCAAATTAATCAATTGGCTGTATCATCCCGTTAATTAAACATCTTACCAATTCGCAAATGCCCGGTTATAAATATCTTCGGTAAGCATTTGGTTGATGTCGCGAATGAGGGCCTCTTCCTGTGCTGGTATCGACCCGCCCGCAGACGAGAAGTCTTTGAACCGGGTAAATGGCTGTTCGAAGTTGTCTTCCGGTTTGATGGTATTGGTATATTTCACGTTGACAGTAATCGAAAGCCGATTCAGCGCGGCGCGATCTGTGCCCGCTTCGACGGCTGCCGGGGCAATGCTATACCCTGTAATGCGCCCTTCGAAAATAGCGTCGCCCTCGTTGGTCACCTGGCTCAGGCTTGACTGACTGCGTATCCGCTCTTTCAGGGCTTCGGTAAATGTTTGGCTGAGCGTAGGATTAACGATTGGCGCTGTGTTTTCAAAAAACTCAACCGTATACGTCTTCATCCCCTGCGGTATCGACCCGCCGGTAAAGCCATATTTTATACCGCAGCCATTTACAGATACAATAACCAACAGCGCCATCACATACTTAACCACGTTTGCCATCATCATCATTATCGTATCAATTAAGGTTCAGATCTTTAATTTTTCGATATAATGTCCGTTCGGATATTCCCAACTCCTGAGCTGCGGATTTTCGTTTCCCCTTGTGTTTCTTCAAGGCTTTTTTGATCAAGTCTGACTCCCGCTCAACGAGCGAAAGGGATTCTTCCTCCACTTCTTCCGCTTCTTGGGTAGGGTAGCGGAAATCGTCGTTGGGGTCGCTTGCCGACGGGCGGTGGATAGTCAGTGTAGGTTGTGCCGGCAGCTGATCGGCCGCCGGGCTGTCCAATTCGCGATACAGTTTGTTTATATACGGCGAATTGTCTTCCACGATACCTGAGTTGACACCGTTTTGGATTATCTCCACCACCAGCTTCTTCAATTCGACCATGTCTTTTTTCATGTCGAACAGTACCTTGTATAGGAGGTCGCGTTCCGAGAAATCATCCGAGCCTTTTGCCGCACCTACATGGACGGGCAGGTTGCTTCGATGGTCGTAAGGCAGGTATTGTTGGAGCACTTGCGCATTGAGCAACCGTTCTTTTTCCAATACCGCAATTTGCTCAGCGATATTTTTCAATTGCCTGACGTTACCCGGCCAGGGGTAATTGGCAAGCAATTGCTGCGCATCTTCAGTGAGCTGTACGTTTGGACTCCGGTATTTATCGGTGAAGTCGGCCACGAACTTACGGAAGAGCAAATGGATGTCTTCTTTCCTATCGCGCAGCGCCGGGATACGTAAGGGCACCGTATTGAGCCGATAATAAAGGTCTTCCCTAAACTTACCTTTCTGCACCGCTTCGTAGATATCTACATTGGTGGCAGCAACGACGCGTACATCCGTTTTCTGTACTTTCGAGGAGCCCACGCGGATGTACTCGCCGGTTTCCAGCACGCGGAGCAAACGGGCCTGTGTGCCGAGGGGTAACTCACCCACTTCGTCCAGGAAAATGGTTCCGCCGCCAACAACTTCAAAGTAGCCCTTCCGGGCCTCGTGTGCCCCTGTAAATGAGCCTTTCTCGTGCCCGAATAGCTCTGAATCAATCGTTCCCTCGGGGATCGCGCCGCAGTTGACGGCGATGAACGGGCCGTGTTTACGGGCGCTGAGCTGGTGGATGATGTGTGAAAACACTTCCTTGCCGCTTCCACTTTCACCTGTAACCAATACGGAGATATCGGTAGGTGCCACTTGCCGTGCCACATCAATTGCCCGGTTCAGCAGCGGCGAATTGCCGATAATCCCAAATCTATTTTTTATATCTTGAATATCCATATTTATTAAGGACTTAGTCAGTCGTACTTTGTACTTAGCTTTACCCTTCTTCGGATTAGACCACCTACAGCTAGTCTACAATCGTCCCAATTAATGTAGCCGACGTGCAGCGATCAGCAAAGACCATTACGTAGTCGCCTACTTTATAGCGATCAACCATCGGGAATACCACCATTGTATTCTGGTCGTTCCGGCCACAGTAATCTTGGTCTGAACGTTTGGACAACCCTTCAATAAGCACCCGGTGGGTTTTGCCCACATACGTCTGCAGGCGCTCATGACTATGCGCCCGCTGGCGGTCCACCACTTCGGTAAGGCGCCGTTTCTTCACCTCCTCGGGTATGTCATCGGCATACCGTTTGGCCGCCAATGTGCCCGGCCGCTCCGAATAGGCAAACATATAAGCAAAGTCGTATTTCACGTAATCCATCATGGAGAGCGTATCTTGGTGCTCTTCTTCAGTTTCGCTGCAGAAGCCGGTTATTACATCAGTGGAAATTCCACAATTTGGAATAATTCGGCGGATGGCATTTACCCGTTCCATGTACCACTCGCGGTCATACGTACGGTTCATCAACTCCAGCACCCTCGAATTTCCGGATTGTACCGGCAGGTGGATGTACTTGCAGATGTTTTCATGCTTCGCCATGGTATGCAGTACTTCGTCGGTGATGTCTTTGGGATGCGATGTGGAAAAGCGTACACGCAGCAAAGGGTCTACCTCGGCAACCCTTTCCAGCAGGTTGGCAAAGTTGACCACGGGCTGCTGTTCCCCGCCGTCAGTTCCGGGAGCAGCATAATTGTAAGAATCCACGTTTTGCCCCAGTAAGGTTACTTCCCGATATCCCGCGGCGAAGAGATCCTGCGCTTCCTTTACGATCGACTGTGGGTCTCGGCTTCGCTCCCGGCCCCGGGTAAAAGGGACCACGCAAAACGAACACATGTTGTCGCAGCCCCGCATGATGGAGATGAAGGCGGTGACGCCATTCGTGTTGAGACGAACCGGACTGATGTCTGCATAGGTTTCCTCGCGCGACAGCAGTACGTTGACAGCGCGTGCGCCCTCGTCCACTTGCTCGATGAGGTTAGGCAAGTCACGGTAGGCATCTGGCCCGACAACAATGTCCACCAGTTTCTCTTCTTCGAGGAATTTTGATTTCAGCCGTTCGGCCATGCAACCCAATACGCCTACCATCATGCCGGGCTTCTTGGTTTTAGCTGACTCAAACTCTTTTAGCCGATTGCGCACGCGCTGTTCGGCATTTTCGCGGATGGAGCAGGTGTTGATGAATACCACATCGGCCTCCTTGTAGTCGCGTGTTGTCTCGAAGCCTTTGTCGAGCAGGATAGAGGCCACGATTTCACTGTCTGAAAAATTCATCTGGCAGCCATAGCTCTCTATATATAACTTCCGGCCATCAACCTTTTTGGGGTCGTTCGCTAGCAGCAGGGCCTCACCTTGGCGTGACTCATCGTGTTGTTTCGTTGTTGCGGGTGTCTCAAACATGATTGTCCATTAAAGCCTACAAAGTTAAAAATAATATTTTGAAAGAATGACAGTTTGGCAGAATGCTACACCTACTTGCCGTTCACGGTTACCTGCCCAGCACCAGGTTTTGGAGAAACCCTTTCGGTGCTCTTGCTGACGTTCGGCCGTAACACCACATCTTCGGGCGTGAAATCGGCCAATTCATCTTGTTCAGAGGCTTTTATTTCCGGTTCTAGCCCGCTATTCGAACGATTCTTGAGCGATATCGTGCAGAGATAAGAGGATTAATAAGGCTGCATTCAATATTATCATCCGTAACAGGGCAATTTTTGTCCTTCCTCAGAATTCCTTATCGCCAAATTCGCTGTTGGGAAGCCGTAACTGGCGGGTCAGCCGATTGAGATTAAAAGAAAGGTTGAGCATGACGACATCGACTTCGTAGATGTAATTGGTGGTTGTGTAGAAGTCGGGACCCCACGTGGTAATCCGCTGCTGGTTGCTCTCGAAGATCCCCATGCCGATGTTTTGCCATTGAACGAGCGCCGTTAGGGCACCGTCTAAAAAGGTATGCTTCACCGACAAGCTGGGCGATAAAAAGCGCGAATCCTCCCCTTGTACGGTCGGCCGTGATGATAGGTAGTTTACATTGCCATGGATGCTCAGCCGCGAGGTCAGTTCAACGTTGGCGTTTCCGCTGATAGAATATACCCAAGCCCGGTTTTCCCGTGCCTCCGTGTAGTCCAGTACAGTACCGTTTATCGTGCTCCGGTACACGTTGGTGCCTAGGTAAAGTTTGCTCCATTCCGCAGGGTTGTAGGTCAACCCCAGCTCAATGCCTATTCGCCTCGCCCGGTCGGCGTTGGTGTATACGCGGTTCAGAATCGTGTCTGCATAAACGCTATTGACCCGCTGGATCGGGTTTTGGATGTCTTGGTAGTAGGCTGTGCCAAATATCGATCCCTTTTTGAAGTCGCCGATGATGCCCAGCTCGGCAAGGTAGATAAACTCGGGGAGCAAGTTGGCGTCGCCTTGCTCCAGCGTTTCGGAGTGCTCTCGCTCAGGAATCGGATTCAGTTCGAAATTGCTGGTACGCTGTACCCGCCGGCTGATACCCGCTTTGGCTTTCCAGCGATTGTCCATGCGGTATAGCGCACTGGCCGACGGAAAGAAATTGTGGAGCTCCAGCTGGTAATCGTTATCATCAATCGAATGTACCTGCAAATCGCGGAAAGCATATTCGTATCGCAATCCGCCAGTATATTCCAACCGGTCTGTATTACCTGCGTACTGGGTATATAAGGAGTGAACCTGATTCACAGCACCCACCGTACCGCTGAAGTCCGGTACGGTAACCAGGCCGGCATCGCCCATCTCCTGTACGCGGTAGATGAACTGCCCATCTTGTTTGTCCCGGCGGTATTGGTAGCCACTTTCCCAGGTACCGCTACCCAGAGGCGTGGAGAAGTCGGCTTTCCCGCGGAAGCCATCAAGCGGATTCTGATAGGTGCTCACCGTATACTGCTTGATATCCTCTCCTTCGATGTTCCGGTTCAGCGTCGATCCGAACAAATCGGCACGTTCATAAAGCACAGCGAGCGTCAATGACGATGCGTGCCCGAAGGTGCGGGTGTAATCGAGGTTGCCCAGCAGGAAATCCCCTTGTTTGTTTTGCAGATTTGAGTTGAAGTACTGACTGCGGCCAATCACCGTACCGGTAGTTGCATCGGTGTTCACATTGTTGTAATAGATG
This sequence comes from uncultured Parapedobacter sp., assembly GCA_964613725.1. Lineage (GTDB taxonomy): Bacteria > Bacteroidota > Bacteroidia > Sphingobacteriales > Sphingobacteriaceae > Parapedobacter. Next base: position 26,782 of record CAZTJY010000029.1, read on the forward strand.
TCGGCAACACGGTCTTGGAAACGATGGCCGGCGAAGAAACCCATCGAAAACACATTCCGCTTGTTGGGTGTGAACCCTACGCTGAGCCGACCGCCGTAGTTGTATTTGTCAAAGCTCCGCTCACCATGAGAAGGGAAGACGGTCTTGCGGTTGCCGATCACGGTATACACCTCGCCATCGCGCAGGCCAGCGTTGTCATTGCGGAGGTAATTGCCGCTTGCAGAGATGTCCCAAAGATCGGTCCGGTAGTTTACCGTAACATCGGCACCATAGCGCTGCTGTGGGGAAGCGTTATCGAAATCGTTCATGGATGGAAGCCCGCCCTGTACATTGGCGATCAATGCGAAACCATCCGCCGCACCTTTTTTGGTCGTTATGTTGATAATTCCGCCCCGTCCGTCCGGATCGTATTTGGCCGAGGGGGAGGTAATCAGCTCAATGTTTTCCACTTGGTTGGCTGGCAACTGGCTGAGCATGGTCGCCGCATCAGCCACCACGGGTTTCCCATTGATCAGCAACAGGAAGCCCTGTGCACCGCGCAAGGAAACCTGGCCTTGCCCGTTGACGGAGACGGACGGCATGTTGCGCAGCACGTCAATGGCCGTCCCTCCTTTGGCCGCTTCGAATTGATCGGCTTTGAAGACCTGCTTGTCAATTTTATTTACCATTTGCGTTTGCTGGCCGCTGATATTTACTTCATCGAGGAGCTGCGGGGTGCCAACAAGGCCAATAATGCCTAAATCGGTCCGATGGTTGCCGGCTACGGCAACTTCCGGCAACGAAATGGTCTCGTAGCCCAAGAACGTCAACTGTACCAGGTATTGACCCTGTTTAACGTCATCAAACCGGAAATGGCCACGTTCGTCGGAAAGCAACCCATCGATGGCAGCGGAGCTGCCAGCTGGGTATAGAGAAACGCTCACATAGGGGATGGGGTTTCCTGTGGCCGTGTCCTGCACCGTCCCGAAGATTGATCCGGTTTGTGCCAAGGCAGGTTTATCGTTTACGAGGAGCATCAGGCACGGTAAGAGCAGCAAGTATATATAATGTGTCGTGTATTTCATAGGATCTATCCTTCGTGCGGCAAAGATAGCGTGATGGCATGGTATGGTTGCGGTATATTTGAAAAATAAGTGGTCGCGTTTAGGTCTGCTTCCGGAACGCTTGAGGAGTCATGCCGACATGCCGTTTGAAATACTTTACAAAATGGGAGCTATCGGCGAAGTCGAACTGCGTGGCGATTTCCTTGACGGTCATGTCGGTGTAGTGCAATAGGCGTTTGGCCTCGCCGACGAGGTGATTTGCCAAAACCACCGCTGCGGACTGCCCGGCGGCTTTTCGGCACACCGCGTTGAGGTTCTGCGGTGAAGTGGCCAAGGCTCTGGCATAGTGCGCGACGTTGTTGCGCAAGGCTTCCGTAAGTCCGAGCATCTCCTCGTACCGGTGGTAAAGGTCCCTGCTGATTTGGGATGGGCGCTTCCGCGGTTCCGCATACCGCAGTATGTTGCTTAGCAGCGCCTTCAGCAATCCATCTATTTCATCGGTTTGATAGGGGTGGGGTAGATTCCAGCTTTCCATCAACAACCCGAAGAGCTTGGCCAAGTTATTCGAAGGCTCGATTTGAACGTAAGGGTGTGCGCTGACCCCGGCAAGAAGGTCGCGTAGCGCCATATCCCGACTATTTTCAACGTATTGTTTTTTGAGGATGAGCACATAACCATCGGGTTCTCCCGTCAACTCCCAGTGATGCACCTGCTCCTTCCGGATGGTAAACATCAATGGCGGCGTTACCCGATAAGCTTTCCCATCAATGGTGTGGGTGCCGCTGCCGCTGGATAGGAAAATCAACTCTACATAACTGTTGTGTTTATGCGGGGTGGTTGAACGGATGTTTTTCCGGAACGCCGCAATTTTTAGATATTGATGCTGATCGATTTTTGTTTTTACGTCAAATGTCTTCATATGGCCTGCCAAGATACGAAGGATTCTTTAAGTGAGCATTTTTCTGGAACACCAATACATTTGCCCTCTTTTTTTGACGAGTTTCACCCCTTAGTTAATCATAAAGAAAGCTGATATTCGCAGGATGGTGTATTCGGATAAAACATGTATCATGATCGTGAACGGTCGCATGGGACTAATATATCCATTATTCGCCTGCAGTCCGATTGCGCAGGGTGCGTATGCCGACACCTACTATGTGGATGCGCACGACGGCGACGATCGGCCTCCGGCCGGGATTCCCCCGCCGCATGGCGGAGCCTTAGCCGCATGAACCAAGAAATGTTCCAGCCTGGCGACACCCTGCTGTTCCGTGCACAACCAACATGCCGATGAAAATGGAAGGTATATTCGTATCCCCGATTGTTTGAAGTGGGCGATTCGGGCGATAAATTGGCGATATTGGAGTTATAGGTTGCATGACGGAGCAACTTTATCTAAGTTTGCCGACAATAAAAAGGGAATTTTATATACCAATGAATAAATTAAGCAATACATCTCGTGCCTTAACCAAGCCGTTCCAATGGAGTGCCTTCATGTTCGTAGCCGTCGTAGCCTTTTGGAGCTGCTCCGACTACACACGTAATTGTAATTTAGCAACCACCTACCAATACTCGGCGATGACCGACTCTTTGGCGGCAGGCCTGAAATGGCCGGAAGATCTCGACATCCGCGTATTTGCGGATGCGGCGTTGGTGCCCAGCCCGGCGTGCATGGCCGTGTCGGCACTGGGCGACGTGTACGTGGGTGTTGACAAGATGGGGTCCCTCGGCAAGGACATGGGCTACGGGGCCATCGTTAAACTCATCGACTGCAACGGCGATGGTATCCTCGATACCCACACCGAATTTGCCAAGGTGGATAACCCCCGCGGCATCCTCGCCATGGGCAATAAGATATATGTGCTGCATACGCGTTTTTCGCCCGAAACGGAAAAGGCCGAGAATATGGACCTCATCGTGTTCGAGGATAATGACAACGACGGCATCGCCGATAGCGCTGCGCAAGTGCTGATCACCGACCTGAGCAATCCAACCTACCTTGCCGAGCGGGGTACCGACCATGCCACCAATGGTATCCAATTGGGCATCGATGGCTGGATATACATCGCCGTGGGCGACTTCGGTTTCCATAACGCCACCGATCGCGACGGTACCCGGCTGACCATGCTCGGCGGCGGTATATTGCGCGTGCGACCCGACGGTACCGAAATGGAAGTATATTCGCACGGTACGCGTAACATTTACGATGTGGCCATCGATCCACTGATGAACACGTTCACCCGCGACAATACCAACGATGGTGGTGGTTGGAACATCCGGTTCTCCCACCAGCTGCAATCGGGCGAGTATGGGTATCCCTTGCTGTTTAAACACTACACGGAAGAAATCATCCCCGCACTGGTGGATGTGGGCGGGGGTTCGGGAACGGGCTCGCTGTACCTGAACGACCACCGGTGGCCCGATGCTTACAATAATACGCCGTTAATGGCCGATTGGGGACGTAGTTACCTATATCGGCATCCCGTCATGGCCGATGGGCCGACCTTTACGCAGGCGGAGGAAGCGTTTATCCAACTGCCCCAGATTACCGATGTGGATATCGATGGGTCGGGGATCATGTACCTGTCGGCATGGGATGGCGCCGGGTATTCGGGAAGTCCGGATATTGGTTATGTGGTCCGTGTGGTACCCGAAGGATGGGAATTCGAGCCGTTTGCCGACGTATCTCAGCTATCGGATCGCAAACTCGTCCAGTTGTTGGAATCGCAAGACGCCAAAGCACGGCAGGCGGCGCAGTTCGAGTTGCTGAACCGGAACCCGGGCGAGCGCGCAACTGCTTCGGTATGGAAGCTGGTGGAGAAGGAATCGCTAGGTAAAGCGCAGCGGGTGGCTGCCTTATACACCTACGCGCAGTTGGCGGGAAGAGCGGGCATCGACCGATTGGTGGAAGCCACGCAGGATGCCGCCTTGCAGGAGTTTGCCCTGCGCGCCCTGGCCGACCGCAAGGGGTTGGCCGGTGCCGTGCCGGCCAAACCATTCCTCACCGCTTTGCAATCGGACAACCCGCGGGTACGCGCGGCGGCTACGATCGGTGTAGGCCGATTGGGTATCCGGCAGGCCATCCGCCCGTTGCTCGACACCAAAGTGCCCGCCTCATTCAAAGCACCGGCATTGGGTGCCGAAGGGCCACATGCTACTCCCAATGCGGAAATCATCATCCCCCACCTTTCGGTACAGGCATTGGTGGCGCTAGATGCAGCGGCCGAATGCATCGATGCGCTGGGCACCGAACAGACGGATATGGCGCTCTGGGCCATGCGTTACTTCCACGACGACCAAGTGGTGAGTGCGTTGATTGGGGCTTATGATCACACCGATGATACCGTCTTCCGCGAAAAGATCATCAATACCTTGGCGCGTATTTATCACCGTGAACCGGCATACGATACTTCCTGGTGGTGGGGTACACGGCCCGATACGCACGGCCCGTACTATAAAACGGAAGACTGGACGTCGACCCCGGCGATACGTGGCTTCCTGATTGCGCAATGGGAAGCCGCCAGTAACGCGGATAGGCGTGACTTCAGCGTGCTTAACACCAAATACCGGTTGGGCATCGACCAGTTCGGTACGGTCGACTTGGAGGTTGCGCGGGCGGAAGCCGAAAAAGTGGATCTCGAAGCAATCAAGAACAAGAAGGGCCAGGTAGGCGAATCTTCCATCGAAGACGTGTTACTGGCATTGCAACAAATCAAGGGCGATCCGGTAGCTGGAGCGGCGCTGTTCGTGCAACAAGGTTGTGAGGCCTGCCACACCGTGGATGCAAGCGGTCCGATGAAGGGGCCATTCATGGGGCAAATCGGCTCCATCATGAACCGCGAGAAAATCGCCGAATCGATTCTCAAACCGAATGCATCCATCTCACAAGGATTCGCTACGGTGCAGGTCGAATTGAAAAACGGTGAAATGTACGTCGGCTTCGTCACGGCCGAATCGGCCGATAAAATCACCATCAATAGTATTGCTGGCATTGCGACGGAAATCAAGACAGCGGATATCAAGGCTCGGCGAGAGTTGGAGATGTCCATGATGCCCGAAGGCCTCGCCAATGCCTTGAGTTACGAAGAACTAGCCTCGCTAGTGGCGTATCTGGAAGAGCAAAAATAACAATTGGCATGGCTGGTATTTACTTCCATATCCC
>CAZTJY010000030.1:0-31138 GCA_964613725.1 uncultured Parapedobacter sp.
TCTGGTCGGGCTAGAAGTACTTCCGAAAGGTAAGGATGAAATTATCAATCGTACGGGTCGATGGGTACACATCGTAGTTCCACACCGTCTCCAATATCTGCTCGCGCGATACCGCTTCATTGCGCCGCTCAATCAGTAACTTAAGAAGCATGGTCTCCTTTTTGGTCAACGATGTCACCGAACCGTCCGCGTGGTGGAGTTCGAAAGAGTTGAAATAAATGGTTTTGTCGCCAATCTGGTAGGAATTGAGTTCTTTAAGGTCGTCGCCTTTCATTCCCCGCCGCACCAAAATCCCAACGCGCAGGATCAACTCTTCCAAGTTAAACGGCTTCACGAGGTAATCATCCGCTCCTTTTTTTAGTCCGGTGATGCGATCCTCACTGCTATTTTTAGCCGTGAGGAACATGATGGGCACTTCCGTATTTTGCAACCGTATGGTTTCTGCCACTTGAAAACCATCAATCTCGGGAATCATCACATCCAATATCACCAAGTTGAACCGCTCTTCCTTGAATATCTTCAATGCCTTTTTTCCATCGGTGGCCGTAGACACGCGATAACCTTCCAATTCGAGGTTGAGTTTGATGGCGTCCAACAGGTGCTCCTCATCTTCCACCAATAGAATGCGCTGTTTAGTTTGTTGCATCATGTTATTTAACTTAGATAAAGTTACGTTGTCGTTAGTTCCGCTGATGTGTAAAAACCGCATTTGTTAGCGGAAACATGACTTCAAAAATACTTCCCGACGGCGTGTTGTCCCTTACACTAATTTGCGCACGGTGGCGCTCAAGCACGGTTTTCACGATATACAACCCCAACCCAGTCCCCTTAGTTTTTCGGGTATCTTCGCTGCCGACGCGATAAAATTTGTTAAAAATCAGCTTTTTTTCGTTATCTGCAACCCCTATACCATGGTCAGCAACGCTGAATACCACGCTACCGTTGTCCCGGGCAAGTTTCACGGAAACGTGTGCACATGGAGGGGAGTACTTCACGGCATTTTCGATCAGGTTGGTCACCACGTTGGTAATCGCAAAACGGTCGCCCTCAATCTGCAAGCCGGGTTCAAGTTCAGTTTTAATCACCTGTGTGGTACAGGAATGGATTTGCAAGCGACCAGCAACGTTCTTCACAAGTTCACTGAGGTCGATGTCTTCTTTAGGAAAATTATACCGCAGGTTCTCCAGTTTGGTCGCGATAAGTACATTTCCCACCAAATCATCCAATCGCTCGATATCTTTCAGCGAATTAGACAAAAATTGGTTACGTTGTTCTTCGCTCAAGCTTCGCTTGAGAATGGTCTGGATGGCTAATTTAATGGATGCGAGGGGCGATTTCAACTCGTGGGTCACCGCCAGAAGAAAATTCTGCTGCTGATGCTGTATTTTGTGCTCGCGCACGAAAGCCTTTTTCAACTTAAGCGCCCCGACAACGAAAATCAGCATAAAAAATATACCCTCGCCAATGATCATCACCTTTCGGTGGGGCTGGGCTTCAATAAGCAGCACCCCCCACCAAACCAGTTGTGCCGTGGCATAAAAAACAAGGAAATAAAACAATACCAAAGGCTTCCGCATAGCAAACTCCTGAAAAGCAATCACAAAAGTATCGATTTACATCGGTTACTTACAAACGACAAGCCACATTATGACAATATTAGGAAACTCCCTCGGGGGGAGATCAAATATAAACCCGTGCCCCTGAGAAGTTCTCCCTGAATTCACGTGGCGTGCAATTCTTCTTCCGTTTGAATATCCTATTGAAATTGGAAATATTATTAAATCCACAACCATACGCAATTTCAGCGATCGTCTGGCTCGTATCGATCAGCAGTCGCGTGGCGTGCCCTAACCGGATTTCATTAAGGCTATCGATAAAGGTCTTCCCTGTGCTTTTCTTAACAAACCGACTGAAAGAAGCTTCGTGCATATTGACATGCGTTGCCATATCAGCCAATGTAATGGGCTCGCTATAATGGTCGTTGAGGTATTCGAAGACTTTCATGATGCGCCTGCTATTCGATCGCGCATGGTGGTCATCGAAACCCACGCTGCTCAATGTCTTCATACCGTCAGCTTGGGAAAGTCGGTGTAAAATGGCCATCAGCTCCAATACCGAGTCGAATCCGGCTTTGGTTTTAAGACCAATCAGTCGGTCTTTGAGCGAGAGCACGGTTTCGCGGCTGAACAAAATCCCCTGTTGTGACTTGTCAAACATGTTGCGGACAAAGTTTAACTGATTTTTGCGCAGAAAGTCTTCACTGAACAGGTTGCGGTGGAATTGGATGGTTACCTCGGTGATTTCCCGGCTTTCGCACGCATCATCAAACCACCCGTGGTAAAGGTTGGATCCGACCAGCACCAATTCAACGTCGTCGATCGAGGCGACATGGTCGCCCACGATTCGCCGTGCCCCTTTTGCATTAAGGATAAGGTTAAGTTCGTATTCGTCATGGTAATGCAGTGGAAAATCGAAATGGTCCTTCACCCGCCAAAATAACGTGAAGCAATCGCTGTCCGTAAGCGGTGTCACTTCCCTTGTAATTTTCTGGATCATCGGCCTCATAACCTAACTGGTTGGACAAATGTAAACAAAAAACAGCTAGCTGATACGATAGACACTCATCGAATGACGTATTGCAAGAACTTTACCACAAAACGTTAAAAAAGTATTATTTTCGAGCTTCAGGCATCCCGTATGTTTGCCTACTGTAGATAACCCCATTATTGACCTGTAATGAGCATGACTAAAAATACCGGTATGTTGTTGATCTTGGCCTGGTGCCTCGCCTCTGGCATGGCCATCACAGACCGCCGCCCCATCAAACACCTTGGCCTATCAACGGAGACCAAGGCCTTGCTAAACGCACTGAAGTCACTGAACGGCGAATACATCCTCGTCGGGCATCAGGATGCTACGGCTTATGGCGTCGATTGGTCGGCTGAGTCGGGCAGGTCCGACGTAAAGAGCACCTCCGGCACATATCCTGCAGTCTACGGTTGGGACGTGGGCCACTTGGAAATCGGCAAGTCGGCCAATTTAGATAACGTGGCGTTCGATCTAATGCGCACCCGTATCATCGAAGCTTACGGTCGCGGGGGCGTCAATACCATCAGTTGGCATGCCACCAATCCCATAAACGGGCAAAGTGCGTGGGACACGACCCGACACAGCGTAAGGGAAATCCTCCCCGGTGGTAAGCACCACGAAACCTATAACGATTATCTCGGCAAATTGGCCGTTTTCTTTAAAACGCTCAAGACCGACGACGGAACGGCCGTTCCAATTATCTTCCGGCCATTCCACGAGCATACCGGTAGTTGGTTTTGGTGGGGTACGGAATTTTGTACGCCCCAGGAATACGTGGCCCTATGGCGATACACCGTGGACTATCTCCGAAATAAAAACGGGTTAAATAGCCTACTTTTCGCGTATTCCAGCGGCACCATCGAGTCCGAAGCACATTACTTAGCACGCTATCCCGGAGATGATTACGTGGATATTATGGGGTTTGACGATTATTGCATGGGCAATGAGACAGCCTATAGGGGACGTATGGCTAATAGCCTGCGTGTGCTTACGAAAATTGCAAAAGAACGGGATAAGGTAGCGGCCATTACCGAAACGGGATATGAACAGATTCCTAACGCTCACTGGTTCACGCAGGTGCTCTACCCTACCATCAAAGATTATCCTATAGCGTGGGTGCTGCTGTGGCGCAATGCCAACAATCGTCCCAACCACTATTATGTGCCTTATCCGGCTCATCCCGCTGCCGACGATTTCCGTGACTTTCACCGACTGCCGGCCATGACTTTTGAAGATGGGCTATCATCACTCCATATTTATCAACCGCAAAAACCTTAATTGGCCATGTTGCTCCAAACTGTCGATATCGTCGTCATCGTAGCCTATTTGGCTGCCATGGTCCTGCTAGGCATCCTGTTAAAAAAACGGGCCGAACGCGATAAAGAATCTTATTTGCTGGCCGGTAAAAAGCTGCCCTGGTATATGCTGGGCATGTCCAACGCCTCCGATATGTTTGATATATCGGGTACCATGTGGATGGTTACACTCGCCTTTGTATACGGCATGAAAAGTATCTGGATACCGTGGCTCTGGCCGGTATTCAACCAAGTTTTCATGATGATGTATCTTTCGGTATGGCTGCGGCGCAGCAACGTCACCACGGGCGCAGAATGGCTGCGTACACGTTTTGGCCGCAACGGGCAGGGCGTCACGGCGTCGCATACCATCGTGGTCGTCTTCGCGCTCATCAGCTGCTTCGGCTTCTTGGCTTATGGCTTTATCGGACTGGGGAAATTTGTTGAGATCTTCATCCCCTGGAGTAGCATTGCCCCCTACCTTCCATTTTCCATCGATCCGCTTTACGTGCCCCACTTCTACGGCGTCATCTTCTGCCTGCTCACGATGTTTTACTCCATTCTGGGCGGTATGACGAGCATCGTCATCGGTGATGTGGTCAAATACGTCATCATGTCGGCTGCTGCAATTGTCGTCGCCATTATTGCTTCCCAACGCCTCGCCACTAAACCACTGGATGTGCCCGAAGGCTGGCTTTCGCCCTTTTTCGGATGGACCTTGGACGACCTCAGCTGGACAGGCATTATCGATGAAGTGAACGGCAAAATCCAAAGCGATGGCTTCAACCTCTTCACCATATTTTTTATGATGATGCTCTTCAAAGGGATTTTCGCGAGTCTTGCCGGACCAGCTCCCAATTACGACATGCAGAAAATCTTATCTACGAAATCGCCTATAGATGCTGCGAAGATGAGCGGCCTGGTTTCCGTTGTCCTCTTACCCATCCGCTATGCCATGGTCATCGGCTTCGCTGTTTTAGCCCTACTGTATTATGACCAGCTTGATCTGCAAACGGCTTCTGGCGTAGACTTCGAGCGGATTTTACCTTCAGCTATTCTCCAGTTCGTGCCCGTCGGCTTAATGGGGCTGCTGTTGGCTGGCCTCATGGCGGCTTTCATGGGTACCTTTGCCGGCACCCTGAATGCTGCCCAAGCTTACTTCACCAACGACATCTATCTCAAATACATCAAGCCCCGAGCCTCAAACCGGGCCATCCGTAATACCAATTACAGCGCCGGAATCATTATCGCCATCATCGGCATTTCACTGGGCTTCTTTGCGGAGGATGTAAACAGCGTACTACAATGGATCGTATCCGCGCTGTACGGTGGATACATCGCCGCCAATATGCTAAAATGGTATTGGTGGCGGTTCAATGCGTCTGGATTCTTTTGGGGTATGCTGTCGGGTATCGTCCCTGCCTTGGTATTCCCCCTCTTGTTCGACTTTCTGGATTTATATTACTTCCCCTTGCTTTTTGCCTTGTCATTAGCCGGAGCAATCATCGGTTCGCTGTGTACCAAGCCCACCGACACGGAAGTACTGAAGGAATTTTATCGTACCGTAAAGCCTTGGGGCTTCTGGAATCCCATTAAATTGATGGTCGCCGCCGAAGATCCCTCATTTGTACCCAATACGTATTTCAAAAGAGATATGTTCAACGTCGCACTTGGCATCATCGGCCAACTTTGTCTCACCATCCTGCCCATGTATCTTGTGTTAATGATGAAAACGGAGTTGTTTGTTACCATCGTGCTGCTGACAGCGATTGCCTTCACGTTGAAGAAAACGTGGTGGAACAAACTGGAAAATTAATTAGTCAATATAACGATTGTGTCCTTGTCAATAACTGATTTCGAATCAAAAAAAGCCGCCCTCTTAGATAGGCACCAGGTGCTCCTCAACCGGAAAAACGAACCCGTTTGGCCGGATAATGGGATATACACACGGTTTCGGTATCCCATACTCACAGCCGCACACGCACCATTAGAATGGCAATACGATTTCGACCCGCTCGCCAATCCATTTCTTATGCAGCGTATCGGAATCAACGCCACGTTCAACGCCGGCGCGATCAAATGGAACGGACAATACCTTCTCATGGTCCGGGTGGAAGCTACCGACAGGAAGTCTTTCTTTGCAATCGCAGAAAGCCCCAATGGCGTCGATAATTTCCATTTCCGTAAATATCCGATAGACGTACCGCAATTAGCCGTCCCCGACACCAATGTGTACGACATACGGCTTACACAGCACGAAGACGGATGGATTTACGGGCTGTTCTGTACCGAGCGCCGTGACACAAGCGCACCGCCATCTGACCAATCTGCCGCTATTGCCCAATGTGGCATCATCCGTACGCGCGATATGGCCCAATGGGAACGGCTCCCCGATCTAAAAACGAACGCACCTCAACAACGCAACGTGGTGTTGCATCCCGAATTCGTTGACGGTCAATATGCCCTGTACACCCGGCCCCAAGATGGCTTTATCGAAGCTGGCAAGGGAGGTGGGATTGCCTTTGCCCTCACGGAGCGTATGGAAAATGCCATGGTGCACGATGAGCGCATCATCGACGCCAAACAATACCACACCGTATACGAGGCTAAGAATGGACAAGGACCCGCCCCGCTGAAAACCCCTGAAGGATGGCTCCACCTAGCCCACGGCGTGCGCCAAACCGCGGCTGGACTGAGGTATGTGCTGTACCTCTTCATGACGGCACTCGATGATGTGTCGCGGGTCATATACAAACCGGGAGGCTATTTCCTCGCGCCCGAAGGCGACGAACGCATCGGAGACGTGTCTAATGTTGTTTTCTGCAACGGGTGGATTGCAGACGACGACGGTAAAGTTTACATTTATTACGCTTCGTCCGACACTCGCATGCACGTGGCGGTAAGTTCCATAGCGCAGTTGGTCGACTATGCCAAAAACACGCCGGAAGATCGGTTGTTCTCGGCCTTTTCAGTAGAAAGCATCCAAAAACTCACCCAGAAAAATGAACGCATTGAGCAACACAGCGATACCCCACTTGGAGACCGTTGAATTCGAGACTGAGCTCGAACGCATACTGGGCTATTGGAGCGATAAGGTGTTTGATCATGCCAATGCGCGCTTTTACCCGAGGGTAGACCATGCAGGCAATCCCGATTGCACCGCCGTTACAGGCGCGGTGATGTACGCCCGTATCCTATGGGCTTTTTCGTCAGGGTACCACCATACCGGAACACTGCGATACTTGGAGCTTGCAGACATCGCTTTCCGATACATCCGACAAAACCTGATAGATGCGGAATATGGTGGCGTATACTGGTCGCTACGGCCCGATGGTCGTCCGGCCGACAGCCGGAAACAGATCTATGCCATGGCGTTTACTATTTACGGGTTGGCAGCATATTATAAAGTCAATAACGACGGTGCGGTATTGGCGCTTGCCAAAGCGCAGTACCGAGCAATTGAAAAATACAGTTGGGATACCTGCTATGGCGGCTATATAGAGGCCCTTGCTAGGGATTGGTCGCCCACCGCACACCTAAGCCTTAGCGAAAAAGACAACAATGAAAAAAAAACCTTGAATACGCACCTCCATGTATTGGAGGCCTATACGAGTTTATATGGAATATGGCCAAACGACTCCTTAAAACAACGGATAAACGACATCATCGGACTGTTTGAAGCCTATTTTATCACCCCCGAAGGCCATCTGTCCTTGTTCTTCGATGAACGTTGGCAGTCAAAATCTGCGCTGCGTTCCTTCGGGCATGAGATCGAGACTTCTTGGCTACTTTGTGAAGCGTCGTATGCCGTAAACGGCGGCCAACTAACCGAAACGGTCCGAACCTCTTCACTGCGCCTGGCCGACGCCAGCTTGCAGGCGATTGATGCAACGGGAGCATTGCCTTATGAGTTTGATCCCCGCACCGGTACGCTAATCGCCGAAAAACATTGGTGGGTGCAAGCCGAAGCTTTGGTGGGTTTCTACCATGCGGGGGTATTGGCCAGCAACAGCAAGTATTTGACAACTGCTTCTCGCATATGGCAGTACATCAAAGACCAACTCATTGACCACCAGCATGGCGAATGGTATTGGGGGCGCGACGAAAACGGCCACATCATGACCAACGAGGACAAAGCCGGGTTCTGGAAATGTCCCTATCATAATAGCCGATGTTGCATCGAACTCATCAGACGGTTGGGTCGCGACCGAACCTGACCCCTTCGTTCACCCTAAACGCTACACATAAACGGTTCAATGAGAATACGCACACTTGTTTTTCACTACAAATAGTTAAAATAGTATTACAACAATAACAGGTACTCATTTAGTTTTGTCTATAAGAAATAACCAATTTTATCTGAGCAATTTTTTGTCACATAACGATGTACAATACTTGGGTGAACAGCTAGCCTCGCTAGTCGAGCATTCCGCCCAAGAACTTAAAAAATTCTAAAAAAGTTGTCATATGAAGCATTTCATTTACTTAACGATTGTTCTCTTTGCGAGCAGCTGCCAAAAGCCTTATCAGCTCCTCGCGGACATCACCCCTCCTGGCGAAGTCGAAAACCTTACCTATATCGCTGAAGATATCGATCTCAAATTGACCTGGAAGGCGCCGTCCGACGAAGATCTCATTGGATTTGTACTCTCATTGCATGATGCAAATAACCAACAGCAACTACAGTTTAAAAACCTTCCAATCGACTCCACCGATTTTACGTTTAAAAAATTAGCGCCAGGGCAATATTATGCGACGATTCGCACAAGGGACAAAGAAAACAACCTTTCTGAGGGCAGCATTATTGACTTTTCGTTTTTGAGCAAAGCGCCGGTAAACGTTAGACGGATAAGCGCAAGCGTACATTGGAATTCTATCCACATTGATTGGGACTCACTTCGTACCGAGGACTTCACCACCAGGGTAGGCGACGAAGAAATTCAAATCCCTGTAGACAGCATCATTGTTGAGGTCGACTCGGCATTTCAACGGTTTGTACTGCCAGTTACGGCCACCGGTATCGTCATTCCCCATCTGCCAGATGGCCAATACTTCATCAACGTGTATACGCACGGAGAGAGTGGTTTTTACTCATCTGAATATAAACAAACGTTGCCTAAAATAAATTTCAGTGAAAAATTTGTACGGGTTGAAGGTGATGGGCACGATTTCTATATGGCGCGGTATGAAGTTACCACCGAAGAATACCGAAAGTTCATCGTTGATGACCTCCAGTTGTCAGAGAGCCGCGCACCCTACCCCGTGTCTAATCAGCGCGTCGAAGCGGATGCTTGGTACAAATGGTGGTACGGCGCTGATCCTTCTACCCCCAACGTCATGTACCTATTGGGATTTAACACCTGGGAATTCGAACTCAGCCCATCCGGATGGTTCTCCAGAAGGTATCCAGAAACCCATTCTTTTGGGCGCGCCACGTGGGAGGGGGCTATGCTTTACGCGCTGGTGAACTACAATGGACGATTGCCTACAGCCGAGGAATGGCTATACGCCGCGCGTGGAGGATCGGAAAGCATGGGGTATGATTACGCGGGCAGCAACGACCCCGACGAAGTTGGCTGGTGGGGATGGTCTGGCGGTGAAATATTCCTTCACGCACCCGGTCAGAAGAAACCCAATGAGCTGGGCATCTACGACCTGAGTGGCAATGCCAGCGAAATGCTGTATGAACTCGATGATAACGGCTCCGCATCGCTAGGTAAAGTTAAAATTATAGGAGGCAGCAGTGGTCCCATCCATTTCTGGGGGAACGAGGGAGAAGACTTTGGCCCCGATAACACACTGAAGCCGAAGTTGTCGAGTAATGAAATCATCAAATCCACGGGGCTGCCCCAACGGGATGCGTTCTGGCGGACGGGGATTCGCGTGGTTATTCCCGCGGAAGAACTTGAAAAGAAGCCGTTCAATCGCTTCAAATATGAGCGATAGGTAAGGCGGACAAAAGGTATACGAACGTAAAAATTGCTTACCATCTAAGAAAAAATACACGAATGAAAGCTATGCTATCCACCATCGGCACCATACTCATGCTCGTTGGTCTACTATATGGCCAGCAAACCGAAGTTGTCGGCCGAGTGACACTTTCCGACGGAACACCATTACAGGGCGTTTCTATTATAATAAAAGGCACTGACAAGTCTTCGACAAGTGCGGAAAACGGCACATTTGCCATCGAAGCTCCGCCTCATTCCACCTTGGTGTTTAAACATGTAGGTTTGGTCGACATGGAAAGACCGATTGCCGGGCAAACGTACTTGGAAATCATCATGGAACAGGCGGAGCGATCGCTAGACGAAGTCGTAGTAATCGGCTATGGTGAGGTCAGAAAAAGGGATCTGACCGGTTCGGTTGGGACGATACAGTCGGCTCAACTCAACGCCAATAATCCGCTGACGCTGGAACAAGGGCTCCAAGGTAAATTGGCCGGTGTCAATGTAATTAGCAATGATGGCGCCCCAGGCGGGGGAATGTCTATCCAGATAAGGGGTTCCAACACGTTCGGCGGCAGCGGGGAACCGCTTTACGTTGTCGATGGCGTACCTATCAATGGCTCCAATTCGGATGCCACGCCGTTAGAGGGAACCATAGGAGACCCCAACAGTTACACCAAGCAGCAAACCAATGCGCTAGCGTTTTTAGACCCCAGAGATATCGAATCTGTGCAAGTACTAAAGGATGCGTCGGCTACAGCCATTTTCGGATCCAGAGGGGCTAACGGCGTGGTTATCATCAAAACGAAAACCGGAAAAGCCGGGAAACCGCAACTGGATTTTTCGGCCGAAACATCGGTTAGCAACATTATTCGGTACACCGAAGTGATGTCGGCGGCAGAATACACCGAATACATCAATGACGTAAGGTATTGGACAAACTTTTGGCGGCTATACGATCCGGACACAGGTGAGAGCAGCTACAACTTCCAACAAGAGGATCTTCCCCACCCGGGTATGTTTGATGAAGATGAGGGGCGATATAAAAAAGGGCCGGCCGATTATAAGGGCGACCGGAACGTTTGGCAGCGCGCTATCATCCGATCGGGGATAAACCAGCGCTATTCCGCTGGGATATCCGGCGGATTGAACAACACCACCTATACGCTACGCTACAACCGCGCAGATCAGCAAGGTATCGTCCAAAACACCGGGTTTGAGCGAAACGGTCTCAATTTCAGTTTGAACCAAAATGCTTTCGATTGGCTAACTATCGGTGCGAACGGGAACCTGGCATTCATGTCCTATAACCTGGTCAACACGGCAAATACAAATGACCAAGGCACCATGGGGTTGATTAAAACAGCGATTTACGGACGTCCCATCGATGCCGAAGTACCACTCAGCTTTCTTGACGAGGGCGGCTTCTATGCTACCTCTTCCCCAATCGCTTATATTAACACACCCGATCTTAACAATCAATTTGCGGCTTTTTCAAACCTGTATACAGAATTGACATTTACTCCCCAATTAAAGTTAAGATCTAACGTAGGCTATCAATTTCACCAAAGTCAACGACACAAATACTATAATCGAAATCTGTACGAAGGAAAAAGTGCTCAATTTGGCGACGGATTTGCACAAGCCGGTTTTAATCGCAATACCAGCCTCAGTTTCGAAAACACCCTGACGTACGATCGGGCGATAAATCGCCACCATGTTAATGTAATGGGCACAGTGAGCGCCAATAGTTTTAACTGGTCGAACTATGCCATGGAAGTCCGCGGATTCGGCCTGGATGTGACACAAGGGTATGACATGGGGTCGGCTACCGGGATTCCCCGGGTCAGTTCCGGACGAAGCGAGAGCAGTTTGATGTCCTATTTGGGTAGAATAAACTACCATTACGACAGTCGATACTATGCCACAGCTTCATTAAGACACGATGGAGCCAGTAACTTTGCGTCAAATAACAAATGGGCTACTTTTTACTCGTTCGCACTCGCTTACACCTTGTCAAATGAGAAATTCATGGAAAACATCGACTGGCTGGAATTATTGAAGTTGCGGTATAGCTATGGCTTTACGGGCAATCAAGGTATCGGGCCGTATGCCTCACTGGCCCGATTCTCCGCAGCGAACTATCCGTTCGAGGGCGTTTTGGAAAACGGGTATATTTTAAGCGGGACCAACCCCGGTAATCCGAACCTGAAATGGGAAACAACCCGACAAGATAACTTGGGAATCGACCTATCGATTAGACAGCCCCGGATTGACTTTACCATGGACATTTACCGGAAATTCACGTTCGATCTATTACGTTACCAGTCCGTAGCGATGAGCACCGGCGTCATGCAATTACCGATGAATATCGGTGAGGTCGAAAATAAAGGGCTCGAACTGGCCGTAAATACGCACCTTATAAGCAAGGCGAATTTCTCTTGGGAGTTTTCCGCAAATTGGTCGGCAAACCGGAATAAAATATTAAAGTTCGGCGACAATGAAGAAGCCCTCAGTCTATACGGGCCCTATCGTCTCGAAGGGTTGATGCTGAAGCAAGGCCACCCCATCGGTCAACTTTATGGGTATGTTGAGGATGGCTATTGGAGCAGCGTCGATGAGTATAAAAGCAGTGATTTTTACAAACGCATCCAAGAGGATGATCCGGCCAGTACCCCCAGCGACGATTTAATCGTGATGAATTACTTGGGCGAAATCAAATACAAGGATCTGAATAGCGATGGCATCATCAACGAAGAAGACCGCACAACGATAGGCGACGTCAACCCCGACTTTATCTATGGGTTCACCAACCGCTTCACCTATAAACAGCTATCGTTAAATATCTTCTTCCAGGGCGTCTACGGCAACGACATCCTCAATGCGATTTTGTTGAATTTCAATACCACATCTACCTGGGCGAACCGACCACCGGGCCTACTTTCCCAAGCCTGGACACCCGACAAGGCGGCTTCCGGCGACGCGGAGATCATGTACCCAAAGTTAGGGGAAAACCCGAACCGAACGGTTAGGTTCTCTAGACGGTATGTGGAAAGTGGCTCCTATCTGAAACTTCGAAACGTAACGCTTACCTATCGTTTGGAAGACCTACTAAACATCAAAGACTTAAAAAATATTACGCTTACTTTCTCGGCCAATAATTTGGTTACGTTCACCCGCTACTCGGGCTTCGACCCCGAAGTAAACTCAGCCGGCACTGGCAATGCGGCCTGGAGAGGAATCGATGTCGGTGCCTATCCGAATGCTCGGACATATATGTTTGGGATACAAGCAACATTTTAAGCGACGTAATCACCGATTGAATACGAATAATGAATTTAAAAAACAACCCCATGAATCGGCTCAAGAAACTATCAACATACCTATCCGTAGGCATACTGCTCAGCCTATCCTCGTGCAAGGATTTCCTAATCGAAACGCCCTACGATTTTGTATCGCCAGAGAACATCCAAAACTCGCCAAGCGGTGTAAAACAACTGATTACCGGCATGTACGGCACCTTTTTCAATGCACAGATGTTCCGGAACGAATCATGGATTTACCTCACTTGTAGTGATAACGATTGGACAAACGGATTGGATTGGGTGATGGGCACATACGGCGTAGGGAACTTTGCTGGCGGTTGGATTTATAATAACCCGGGCAATGATCCATATTATGTTTTTTACCGGATGATCCGTAGTGCGAACACCGTATTAAGCGTTTTGCCTGGCGTCGAATTTCCCCGCGAAGAAGAAGCGTTGGTGACGCAATTTGAAGGAGAAGCGCTTACCATGCGGGCACTAGCCTATTTCTACCTCGTTCAAATGTATGGGCCCGTGCCGCTTCACCTCCGTGTGGACGACCCAGCCAACAAGGTCAGGTCGCCAATAACAGATGTATATGCACAGATCATACAAGATCTCAACTCGGCCGAGCAGAAGTTGTTCCTAAAATCAAAAACCCCAAACGGGATTAAACGGGGGCACTTCACCAAAGGTGCCGCGCAGCTGCTGTTAGCAAAAGTGTATGCCACCATGGCATCCGGGGCGTTGGAAAATGTCGACATCACCGTTCCGTTGGCCATCGAAAGGACGACGCAAGGCGAAATAGTCCGGACGGAAAAAACGTTCACAAAAAACAAAGTAGCGGGATATCAGTTTGAACCCCTGGTTGCCTACGATTCGGTGCGGGCGGTAGTCAAACGGTTAATCGATTCGCGCGAATATGAAATGGAACGTTTTGCCTCTACCTGGAACCCTGCAAATTTCGGAGGGACCGATTTCGTCTTTGCATTGGAAACCGACTCGGCTACACAAGTCGCGTTTACACCTTTCAACCGTTTCTTCACCCCGCCTGGCCTGAAAGGCCAAGGTTGGTTACGCTACACCAAAGACCTTTATTACCTATACGATTCCAAAGACGAGCGGGGTATCTATGGGATTGCGAAAGAGTGGAAGTCGAACAATAAAATGCCCAATGGGGTTTGGAAGCGTCAGTTCTTCCCCGCCGAAGATAGTTTGGAAGTCTTTGAAAAATACGGGCGCGGAAATGTACTCACTGACACCAACAGCAATTCTTGCTACATCATGAAATGGTATGTAGGCAATGCCGCCAATCCGCGGGTGCTGCTGCAAGAAGGAGAAGCCGAAAACATCGTTACCACGCCTACGCAGAATTTTCCGCTACTGCGCTTTGCAGAAGCTTATCTGTTGCTGGCCGAGGCAGAAAACGAATTAAATGGCGGTTCCGACGCCGCCATTCAATCGCTCAACACGATAAGAAGTTACCGTTTTACAAATGGGTATGAAGAGCTGGGGCCCATGAACCAACAACAGTTGAGGTCCTTCATATTGGACGAACGGAATCGCGAGTTTATAGGCGAAGGCTACCGACGCTTCGATTTACTGCGTTGGGGTATCTATCTCCAGGTCATGAACGGCGTGGAGTTAAGGAGGCCAAACCTGGATAATGACAACGGCATAATCAGCAAACGAAGGGAGCAAAAGCACCTCCTCTACCCCGTCCCTACGATTGAGATTGATGGGAATACGCTCTTTGGACCGAATAATCTGGGATGGTAATGGCCATTAATTCCGTATCTTTGCCCTCATGCAGCTGCGTGAGGGCAAAACGGATATCTTTTTTGATTTAGATCACACCCTTTGGGATTTCGAAAAGAACGCTGCAGAAACGTTGACGGAATTATTCGAAACCTATCGCTTCGAAAACTTCGGGATTGCATCTGCGACGTTATTCATCGACACCTATAACCGGAATAACCACCGCTTGTGGGCACTATATCACCACGGAAAAATTACCAAAGCAGCGTTACGTGTGGCGCGGTTTGCCGACACCTTCCGCGAATTCGGCGTCGACCCGAAATGGTTTCCACCAGCTTTCGAAGAAGATTATCTCCGGTTGTGCCCTCAGAAAACC
The DNA here is from genome assembly GCA_964613725.1 of uncultured Parapedobacter sp. GTDB lineage: Bacteria > Bacteroidota > Bacteroidia > Sphingobacteriales > Sphingobacteriaceae > Parapedobacter. The sequence goes on from CAZTJY010000030.1 coordinate 15,272, forward strand.
AACCTCTTCCCGCACGCCCATGAAACGTTGGCCTATTTGCAGCAGAAATACACGCTTCACCTCATATCCAATGGATTCGGAGACGCTTCTGAGACTAAAATCACCACGTGCGACTTGAAAAAATATTTCCGTACGGTGGTGATATCGGAAGTGGTAGGTTTCCATAAACCCCACCCACGCATATTCCACCACGCGGTCGAAAATGCCAACACGAAAATCGCGAACAGCGTGATGATTGGCGATAGTTTGGATGCCGACATAAGGGGCGCCCAAAATGTGGGCATGGATGCCATTTACTTCAACCCCAACGATGTCGCGGTTCCTTCAGACATCAAGCAAAGTATCAATACGTTGGCATCGCTAAAACTGCTGTTCTAATACTGTTGCTCACCTTCCCCGCCACCGAAGTCTTGCATGCCTTCGTTTCGTCGCTTGCGATCCTCCCGTTTGAGGCTTTGGTCGCCGAATCGATAGCTGAATGATAGCGTGAACGTACGCCGCATCCACCGGTGCTCGAAGTACCTATGCACTCCGTTGCTGGTAGTGAACCCCCCGTACCGGCGTTGGTTCAAAAGGTCGCGTGCATTAAACATAATGCTCCCCTTACGGTTCAGTACATCCAACTTGAGCGCCGCATCAATCACGTAGTTTTCGATCATCTTCCCCTGAGCCATGATACGAGGAGCCCGGTAATCAAACCTGGCTTGCATCGAAAATATCGGAGTGAACCGGTAATTGGTCATCACGTTGCCATTCCAGCTGAAACCTTCAGATTCTTCGATATCGAACGCCTCACTGCCCTGGAAACGGGTATGGAACGCATTCACATTGGCCATGACATCCCATTTCTTGGAAATATCTATACGCGAAATCAGCTCCAGGCCGGTCGATTCGTTTCGGCTGATGTTTTGCCACTGCATGAGGGTAACACCGGTATTTTCATCCACTTCCCGAATGATGGGCTGCGTTACGTCGTTTACGATACGATGGTATACAGACGAGGTGAACAGCAACGATGGCCATGTTTTTGTGTAACCTAGCTCGAATGAGTGAATATCTTCGGGTAACAAATTCGGGTTCCCCTGCCGGTGATTCAAGTTATCAGAAACATCCACAAACGGATTTACCTGCCATCCACGCGGCCTACTTACGCGGCGTGTATAGCTCAGTTGCACCTGGTTCTTGTCGCCGAATTCTTGTGTGAGAAATACACTGGGATAAAGACGGAAATAGTCCAGGCGCCCGGACGTCGTACGCTCGTCTTCTGGCAGGTCCGGCGTAAGCAGGCCAAGCTCCGTGTCGAGGTAAGCTTGCTCCGCACGCAAACCTACCTGATAACCCAATTTGTCGGTCAATTTATTCTGATAGTTGGCATACAGTGCATGCACGCTACTGGTCATATCAAAATCGTTGCTTACCGAGTAATCCGGCAGCAGGCCATTGGTAGAATCTACCTGCGAATATTGATGCTCCAAACTGCTGCGCACAGTAGTACGGTAACCGGCTTCGAATTTATGGTTATCGCCAAAAGGACGTACATAATCGAGTTGGATATTGATATTGCGGCCATCCTCCTCCGTATCATTGATGCGCATACGTTCATACATTTCCTCCGGCGGCGTAGTGTAGTCTTGGTTAAACCTATTTATCCCTTCTTCACCGTCGTATCCAAACGAGAAGTTAGCCAGCAGCTCTTCGCCCTCATGTTGGAATTCGCGTTTCACATCCAATGCCACTTCATACCCCAAATCGTCTTCATCCTGACGGGAGTACCTGGTGCTCGTCCCCGATAGTTGCGGGTGGTTAAAATACTGGTAAAACAAATCCTCTCCACGGTCATTACCCCGCAAACTTAGGTTGCCGGCCAAGCCGATAAGTGTCTTCTCGCCGAGGTAATAATCCACGCCCAGCTGCACATTATGGTTGAGACCCAATCGTGCGCTTTCACTTACGTTATTGGTTTGGCTGCTGTTACTCAATATCTCCGTGTTATTCACGCCTCCGCCTATCATATTCCGGCGGTTGAACGTATATCCGCCATAATAGTTGAAATTGCGGTTGCGGAAATTGAGGTTAAGGCCGGCCATATAATTATTATAGGACCCGCCCGAGGCATTTACTGACCCATTGAAGCCCAGGTACGTGTTTTTCTTCAACACGATGTTAATAATACCCGACTGCCCTTCTGCGTCATATTTCGAAGACGGGTTCGTGACCACTTCAATCCGCTCGACGGCATCGGCGGGCAACGCCTGCAAAAACTGGGATACGTCGCTACCTGCCAGTGCCGATTCACGTCCATTAATCAGAATACGGACGCTGCTGGAGCCACGCAAACTGACCGTGCCGTCCATATCGACCTGGAGGGAAGGTACGTTGGCCAAAAGGTCGGTGGCCGTACCCCCTACACTCAATGTGCTTTGAGCCACATTAAATATCTTGCGGTCTATGCCCAATTCCATCGCTGGAGGCGTACCTTCTACCACGACCTCCGCCAACACTTCTCCAGAGGCTTTCAGCGGCAACTCGCCCAAATCAACACGTTTACCAGCCTCTACCGTTATGTGCTCTTTCACGTAATTGTCGTAGCCAACATAGGAAACCCGGATAGTATACACACCGGGTTCGACGTCGCTAAACACAATTTTGCCATCACCTACGGTTTGCATTCCCGCCACGTAAGATTTGGTCGCTTGGGTGAGCAGTGCGGCACTGGCGAAGCCAATCGGTTCGTTCGACATCTCATCGATTACCACCGCGGATACCGTACCCACCGTTTGCTGACCAATGACCGCAAACGGCCACGCGAAAACCAACAATAAACCAATGTATTTAATTCCCCTTATCTTGCGCAACGCGTTAATCATCTGTTTGTCTTCTAAAATTTGTGACATCGTACCTGCATTTCGGCCGCAAAGATTGTGCTTTTAATGTAATCTGCTATCGATGGTAACCGCTTTATTACAGCAGGAGCGCTGCATCGCGTACATTGTTACCTGAGGTGTCGGGCTGTTACTCCACGGTTACCGTGAGGCCTTCTGATTTAAGGATTTTCCGATATACTTCCACTTCGGTGTAACTGCCCTCCAACACGGCACATTTGCCTTCGTTGTGAACGGTCCAAGCGATGTCTTCGGCTTCTGTTTCCGTATACTGGAGATGCTTAACTAAGCAATTGATGACATGGTCAAACGTATTCGTATCATCATTCCAAAGAATCAAGCGGTGGCCCGGGGTAACGGAGGCTAGTATTTGATCTAACGTAAAGGTTTCTTCTTGTGTTTCGACCGTCATATGCGCAAAGTTACGTCTTTCTTCAAAATTTCCGTACAATTGTATCAAAGAACTCGGTTTTTTAGACAAGCGCTTATGTATCAATCGAAAATAGCAGGTATCGGCATGTACGTGCCACGCAATGTGTACACCAATTCAGATTTGACCCGTTTCATGGAAACGAGCGATGAATGGATCAAGGAGCGGACGGGCATACAGGAGCGACGTTTTGCCGACCGATATGGTGAAACCACCACGACCATGGCAATCGAAGCCGCAAAGGTAGCCATGGAACGGGCCAGAACAACAGTGCAAGACATCGATTTTATCATCTTTGCCACACTGAGTCCCGACTACTATTTCCCTGGCTGTGGGGTTTTGCTGCAACGTGAAATGGGCATGCGCGAAGTCGGGGCGCTGGATGTCCGCAACCAGTGTTCCGGGTTCGTTTACGCGTTGTCGGTAGCGGACCAGTTCATAAAAACTGGCATGTACAAAAACATCTTAGTGGTAGGCAGCGAAAAGCACTCATTCGCCATGGATTTCGAGACCCAAAGCCGCAATGTGTCGGTCATCTTCGGCGACGGAGCAGGGGCTGTAGTACTCCAGCCTACAGCAGACACAACCAAAGGTATTCTCAGCACCCACCTCCATAGCGACGGTACAGATGCCGAACTCTTGGCTATGTATTATCCGGGGTCTCACGCGAATAAATGGCTACACGACGCCCCCGATTTCCCCGAGCAGGAATTGGGCGGGCTTTTCCTTACTGCCGAACAGTTGGAAAGTGGCGCGGCACTGCCATACATGGATGGACCGGCAGTATTCAAAAAGGCTGTGGTCAAATTCCCTGAAGTAATCAAAGAAGCGTTGGCTGCTAATGGGCTTTCCGAGTCAGCTATCGACCTACTGATACCACATCAAGCCAACCTGCGGATCAGCCAATATGTACAAAAATTATTGGGATTGTCGGATAATCAGGTCTTCAATAACATCCAAAAGTACGGGAATACGACTGCGGCATCTATACCCATTGCCCTTTGCGAAGCTTGGGAGGCAGGAAAAATAAGCCCTGGCGACCTCATCTGCCTAGCTGCCTTCGGCTCAGGATTTACGTGGGCAAGTGCATTGATAAGGTGGTGAACTGTTGAACTGTTAACTCAGCTCACCGAATCCAACGCTTCAAAAGGTGAATTTTTGCTGACGAATTCAGGAACGATTTCCTTCATCTTCCGAACCACACCACTGCTGTTCTTGCGCTCATTTAGCGCAACAAGTTCATAGATGGCCCGCTTTGCATATTCGTATTCAACGGCATTTACACGCGCAATATGGATCTTGTCATGATGCGTAGGCAATACCTTCTCGCCGTCATTCAGCAGCTCCTCGTAAAGCTTTTCGCCACTTCTCAAACCGGTATAAATAATCTCGATATCTTTGTCGGGTTTCAAACCGGCAAGTTGGATCATTTTCCGCGCTAAATCGACGATCTTAACCGGCTTACCCATGTCGAATACGTAAATCTCTCCGCCTTTACCCATCGTACCTGCTTCCAACACCAGTTGGACGGCCTCAGGAATGGTCATGAAATATCGTGTGATTTCCGGATGGGTCACGGTCAGCGGCCCACCTTTTTCAATCTGTGCTCTGAAACGGGGTATGACAGATCCGTTAGAGCCTAGCACATTGCCAAAGCGGGTCGTAATGAAACGCGTACCTTTCACCATTGTGCTTCTGCCCGAGGCCGAATCCACGAACTGTAGGGATTGCTGCCCATCCAGGCTTTGGGTATAGATTTCGGCAATACGTTTCGATGCCCCCATTACGTTGGTCGGGTTGACGGCTTTATCCGTAGATATCATCACGAACTTCTTCACGCCGAACAAAACGGATAAATCAGCGACATTTTTCGTTCCACCCACGTTGGTACTTACCGCTTCGCCGGGGTTCCGCTCCATCATGGGCACATGTTTATATGCTGCCGCGTGGTAGACCAATTCGGGTCGGTAGTCATTAAAAATCTGGTGCATCCGTTCCAGGTTCCGGATATCAGCAATCGCAACCACTACGTTACTACTGGGAAACTTTTCCTCGATTTCCAACTGGACCTCATGCATAGGCGACTCCGCTTGATCGCAAAGCACGAGCATCTGGGGTTCATAACGCAACACCTGCCGGACAATCTCCGAACCGATAGAACCTGCGGCCCCGGTAATCAAAATACGCTTACCGCAAAGATCATCGCATATTTTGTCGTTGTTGATTTTGATTGGTGCACGCTGCAACAGGTCCTCAATACGAAGATTCTTGATCTGCTGCAATCGCAGCCTGCCCGAAACCCACTCTGATGCCGGGGGGACGGTCAACACTTTAATGCCAAGCCGCAGGCAACGCTCGACGATCACTTTCTTATCTCGGGTTCCCAAATGGTCCTTCACGAAAATCATCTGATCGATGGCATACCGGTCTTTCAGTGCCGATAAGTCTTTCACATGATAAACCCGTTTCCGCTCGATATAGCTATTCAACTTACTGCGGTTGGTGTCAATGAAGCCGATGATAATAAATTTCGATTCCGTACTGTTCTCCAATGCTTGCTTGGCCATGACGGCATTTTGGTCGGCCCCATAAATCAAAACGCGAACCGTATCCACATCCTGGGCTTTCCTCATCAACATAAAATAAATGCTTTTCACCGTAATCCGCAGCATAATGAGCAACGAGGTCGCAATGAAAAAGTTGATGAGCATCACCAAGCCAAGTTCGTCGTCACGGATATCCAAGAGTGGGCCAAGGATTAAATAGACCACCATAAGGTAAGCTGCCGACGTAAACAGCATCGCGGAAAATATCTTCAACATATCCCGTGTATCCGAATACCGGATCAAGCCAGTATGTATCCGCATCAAGAAAAAGACCGGCAAAGCGATACCACTATACATCGCTGTATAAATAAAGAAATGCCCACGGACAATCTCGTGGAAATTAAATTGTTTGGCTATAAAGTAGGATAACGAAAATGACCAGGTCAATATCAGCAAATCCAGCAGTAGTATTGCCCAACGAGGCACGGTTTTGAAGCGAAGTATAAGTTCTTTCATGTAAGCCAAATAATGTAGCCCCCTCCTTAATCAACCACACGCGTTGCGATTCCAATGGCTCAATAACCTTGCCAAAGCGCGGCATCACACCATACGTCAAAAACAACACAAATATAACCGATTTGTTTTCTTCCGTATATACCTATTTGTGGGTATTTGGGGACATCGGGCACCTGTTCAAAAAAAAAGGACATTAAATGTCCTTTTTAGTACGCAATATATGCTGAATTTTACCTAACCGTTCGACAACGCCGCAGCGCCACTCACGATTTCGGTGAGTTCCGTAGTAATCGCCGCTTGGCGTGCTTGATTGTAGGATAATTTCAAGGATTTGAGCAATTCACCAGCGTTGTCGGTAGCCTTATCCATAGCCGTCATTCGAGCGCCGTGCTCAGATGCATGTGAATCCAATATGGCCTTATACAGCTGAACGCGAATCGCTTTGGGAATCAACTCTTCCACGATTTTTTCCTTGGAAGGCTCTATGATGTAATCGACGGCCGTTTCAGCGTCGGTAACTTCCGTAGTTGGCAGCAAGGGAAGCAATTGTTCCGTTGTCAGTACTTGGACAGCAGCGTTCCTGAAACGATTATATACCAATTCCACCCGGTCATATTCGCCCGCGGCGAAACCGTCCATGATAACGTCTGTGATCTTGGACGTATTCTCAAAATTAAGTGCCAGGAATAAATCATTATAATTGCCCACCACGCGGTAGTTGCGCCTGAGGTAATAATCTTGCGCACGTTTCCCGATGCCGATTATATGAACATTCCCTGCGTGCAGTTGCGCACTATACCGGTCGGCAATGAGCTGGTTTGCCGTTTTTATAACGTTGGTATTGAACGCCCCGGCCAGACCGCGGTTGGAGGCGATGACAACGATTAGCACCTTATTGGGCTTACGATCTACCGTATAAGGCGATGCTCCGCTTTCAACACTGGCCGAAACATTGGCCAAGATTTCCCGTAGCTTTTCAGCATAAGGACGCAATTGCACAATCGCATTGGTAGCCCGTTTGAGCTTAGCGGCCGAAACCATCTTCATCGCCTTCGTAATCTGTTGCGTAGACGTGACCGATGTGATCCGGTTCCTTACCTCTTTTAAATTTGCCATTTTTAATACTTATCCGCTAATTCCTTCGCAACCTTCTCCAATACGCCCGTCAGTTCGTCATTGTATTTCCCTTCTTTCAGGGCTTTCAACACTTCCGGATGGCGTTGCTCCAGTTGTTGCAGGTATTCCGCTTCAAATTCCTTTACTTTCTCTACCGGCACATTGCGGAATAATCCCCGTACACCAGCATAGATGATCGCCACCTGTTTTTCGACCGGCACCGGCGCGAACTGGCCTTGTTTCAGAATTTCCACGTTACGCACCCCCTTATCGAGCACGGCTTTTGTGGCCGCATCGAGATCGGAACCGAACTTGGAAAACGCCTCCAACTCGCGGTATTGCGCTTGGTCGAGCTTCAACGTACCGGCTACCTTCTTCATCGATTTGATTTGGGCGTTACCACCCACGCGTGACACGGAAATACCTACGTTGATTGCTGGTCGTACACCCGCGTTGAACAGATTAGACTCCAAAAATATCTGGCCATCGGTGATAGAAATCACGTTGGTGGGGATGTAAGCAGACACGTCACCTGCTTGCGTTTCGATGATCGGCAATGCCGTCAGCGAGCCACCGCCTTTGACAAGCCCTTTGATTGAATCGGGCAGGTCGTTCATGTTTTGTGCGATGGCATCGGAACTGTTGATTTTCGCGGCACGTTCCAATAAGCGGCTGTGCAGGTAAAACACGTCGCCCGGATAAGCCTCACGTCCCGGCGGGCGGCGCAACAGGAGCGACACCTCACGATAGGCTACCGCTTGTTTAGATAAATCGTCGTAAATAATCAAGGCCGGCCGGCCCGTGTCGCGGAAGAACTCGCCGATAGCGGCACCCGCCATAGGCGCATAAAATTGCATCGGCGCAGGGTCGGCGGCAGAAGCCGCCACCACGACGGTGTAAGGCATAGCGCCACTTTCTTCCAGCGTGCGGACGATATTGGCGACCGTTGAGTTCTTTTGCCCCACCGCAACATATATACAGAATACCGGCTCGCCGGCTTCATAAAATTCCTTTTGGTTGATGATGGTGTCGATACAAACAGCCGTCTTCCCCGTTTGGCGGTCGCCGATCACCAGTTCCCGCTGGCCACGGCCAATCGGAATCATCGCATCGATCGCCTTGATGCCCGTTTGCAACGGCTCGTTTACCGGTTGCCGGTAGATAACTCCCGGTGCTTTGCGCTCGATAGGCATCTCATACGTATCGCCCACGATAGGGCCTTTGCCATCAATGGGCTCACCCAAGGTATTCACCACACGTCCCAACATACCCTCGCCTACCTTGATAGAGGCAATCCGGCGGGTACGCCTAATGGTATCACCTTCCTTGATCTCATCGGATTTACCAAGCAATACCACACCCACGTTATCCTCCTCAAGATTCAGTACAATGCCTTGCAATCCGTTGTCGAATTCGACCAACTCACCGGACTGGACTTTCGTTAAGCCGTATATACGTGCAATACCGTCGCCGATCTGCAGTACGGTACCAACTTCTTCAAGTTCGGCTTCTGATTTAAAGCTCGACAATTGTTCTCTCAAAATTGCCGATACTTCATCGGGTCTTACCTCTATCATCTTATTTGTATTAGGGGTTTCTTTATTATTTTGCTATTTGCTGTATACGTTACGTAGTCTCAAAATGACGCCTCAATTTGTTCAGCTTGCCGCTGATACTGGCATCGATTTGCTTATCGCCTACGTTCACGACGAATCCACCGATTAAAGATGGATCTACCCGGTTTTGCAGCACGACCTCTGCATTAATCTCGCCGGCGATCACCTTCCGTAGAGCATCCAAATTCTTTGTAGAAAGTGTTGTCGCAGAAACAACCGTAGCATGTACGATACTTTTCACCTCGTTGTATTCTCGGATGAATTCCCGTGCTGTTGCATAAAGAATTCCGGCGCGTCCCTTCCTTACCATGATGTGGAAGAATGCGATGATGGAAGGATGGATCCTTTTGTCAAACAGCGCATCCAGAATATTGCGTTTCTTATCCTGTTTCATGATGGGATTCTTGAGCACGGCTTGCAGCTCTTTGTTGGCGTACAATACCGCCACAAACTGCTCCATATCATTCTTCACCGCCTCCAGGTTTCCCTGCTCCTGTGCCAAATCGATGAGTGACTTGGCATATCGCGACGCAACTTTAAACTCCGACATTTCGTTATGCAGTTAGTTTCGGGGGCTCGTTAATTTAACTTCACGTCCTTCAGCAGGTCCGCCACCAACGCTTCCTGCTTCTGTTCGCTTTCAAACTCCTTTTGAAGCACCTTGCGGGCTATCTCTAGGGAGAGCGATGATACTTGGTTCTTCACATCGGCCAATGCCCGTTTCTTTTGGTCATCAATTTCCTTACGAGCTTGATCGATTAATTTGGCACCTTCCGCTTGAGCCAGTACCTTAGCATCGGCAACCAATTGGTCTTTCAACTCCTTTGCCTCTTTCAAGATCACATCGCGCTCTGCCCGGGCTTGTTTAAGCAGTTGCTCATTCTCGTTAGTGAGTCGAGCCATCTCCTCTTTTGCTTTTTCCGCCGACGTCAATGCGTCTTCAATGGATTTCTCCCGTTCGCCGATAGCCTCCATGATCGGCTTCCACGCAAATTTCCTCAAGAGAACCAACAGCAACAAAAATGCAATCAGCGTCCAAAATACCAATCCGTAACTCGGATTACCAATATCAAAACTCATCGTTCAGTTTCTTAAAAATTAATGCTTTGTTAATAGAAGACCGGACACGAGACCAACCGTCAAGGGTCCGGCCTTCTTTCAGTAAACCTTAGGAAGGGTTATTACCCATCAAGGCCACAACGATCGCAAACAGGGCAGCACCTTCGATAAGCGCCGCCGCAATGATCATCGCGGTCTGAATCTTAGATGCAGCCTCAGGCTGGCGAGCAATACCTTCCATGGCCTTGCCACCGACCTGTCCGATGCCGATTCCGGCGCCGATCACTGCTAATCCGGCACCAATTGCCGCAATTGAACCTACCATAACAAATTTAATTTAATGTATATATTAATATAGAGTATACAACTTAATGATGCTCTTCAACCGCCATCCCGATAAATAAGGCCGTAAGCAGGGTGAAAATGAACGCCTGTAAGGCAGCAACCAATAATTCCAAAACGTTCATAAATAATACGAAGGCAATCGAAACCGGTGCAATGGCCAACGACTTAAATACGAAAATCAGCGAAATCAAACTCAGGATAATGATGTGGCCTGCCGTGATGTTGGCGAACAAGCGGATCATCAATGCAAAAGGCTTTGAAATCACCCCTACTAATTCTACCGGTATCATAATCGGATAAAGCCACCAAGGCACGTCCGGGGCCAGGATATGTTTCCAATAATACCGATTCCCGTTTATGTTTACGACAATCAATACAACAAACGCCAACACGAAAGTAACGGCTATATTTCCTGTCACGTTCGCCGCCCCAGGAAAAATGGGGATCAGCCCCAATAGGTTATTGAACCAAATGAAAAAGAAAATCGTCAGCAGTAACGGCATGAAGCGCGCGTATTTATGCCCAATATTCGGACGGGCAATATCATCCCGCACAAACAGTATAATAGGTTCGATAAATGACTGGAAACCCTTGGGCGCCTTACCTTCCCGCCTTTTGTAAGTACGAGCTACCGAAGTGAAGATGAGCAGCAAGATAATCACCGCCAGAAACATAGAAGCGACATTCTTGGTGATGGAAAAATCCCATACCCTTTTCGACGCAGCCTCATCCACTTCCCCGGCAGCACCCACAACCTGAATCTTCTTTTTATCAACCAACCGGTAGGTGTAATATTTACCTACGTAATCGTGCTCGCCATGATGGAATTGGGAAGAAAGAAAAAACTCGAAACCCTTATCGGTATATAATATAACTGGGAGAGGAATGGACGTGTGTCCCCAAAGGTGCCAGTCATGGGCATCGGCAATATGCTCCATGATCACCTCGGTGGGTTTAAACTCTTCTTCCCCATGCGCTTCATGGCTTACCGAAGTAGTGGCGGTGGAATCGGCGGTTTGTGCAACGGAAAAGGTTGTTAAAACGGCGAAAATCGCAATGAAGCTGATTTTTTTTGAGTCGAAAAAGTGCCTAAAATCCATCTATTCCCAATTTTTTACGTCTGATTTTGGTCGCGCAAGTTACGCAACAAACAGCTAACTTCAAAGGCTGTGAACAAGAAATATAGTGAAAAAAAGTTCAATGCCGTAAGCATCTTATTTTCAGGGTATTTAAATATCAATATTGCCACTACCACCAAACATGCCAACAGCTTAAAAAAAAGCCCCCCCATAAAGCTCAAAATAGACAATTCCCCGCCTTTCCGGATACCCAAATCGCTCAACACATAAGCTAATAATGTACTGGCGGATACTACGGCAAAAAGCAACCAGAAATGGGGGCTTAAGACCTGCGTATCATCGAAAATATCCGGCAGTGCCGCAGCAACTCCTGCAATAGCCAGTGCAAATCCGTGGAAATAAAGGACGAAACGCAACAATGTCATAGCTATACCGCTATTTCCCCTTTAAATACAAATTTAGCGGGGCCTTCCAGAAACACGTCCGTAAAACGGCTTCCACTTTTATCGAAACATACATTTAGGTTCCCACCGGCCACCCGGATGGGAACGGACAACGAGCCGTGTTGTCGCTGGTGTGCCGCCATGGCGATAGCAACTGCGGTAGCCCCCGTTCCACACGCGAACGTCTCGTCTTCCACTCCTCGCTCATAGGTCCGCACAAAATATCCCGCCCCTTCCGGCTCCACGAAATTCACATTGACGCCTTCAGCCCGGTAGCGCTCAGTGTTACGTATACGGCGCCCCTCCGCGACAACCGGGAAATCGGCCAGCCCTTCCACGATGGCCACATAGTGCGGCGAGCCGGTATTGAGCACATAAGCCTCCCCGTCACGGGTAAGGACATCGACATCAATCATCTGTAGGCGTACTGTGTCATGCTGGTCGTCAATTTCGGCATGATGGCTTCCATCAACTGCCAAAAAGTCGGTTTTTTTGTCGATTATTGCCATATCCCTTGCGAATGCGACGATGCAACGCCCCCCGTTACCGCACATACTCCCCTCCCGGCCGTCAGCATTGAAATACACCATCTCAAAATCATATCCATCTGCGTCTTGCAACAACATCAATCCATCGGCACCGATTCCAAACCGCCGGTCGCATAACCGGTGCACCAAATCGACGTCATCCCTATCAAACAGCAGGTTACGGTTATCGATGAGAATGAAATCATTGCCCGCCCCTTGGTACTTGTAAAACGTGTATGTTGTCATGTAGTTCCCGTTAGCCGGTCAAAGGTAGGTATATCTATTCAATTATTCATCACGGGCTGTAGGCTATCCCTGTAACTCGGCTTTAACATTATTTAACAGAAAAGTAGGCCTTTCTATTTGCTTTCGCATGACAAATGGTATTACCTTTGACTATCTATTTTGCAGAAGCAAGATTCTCAACTTATAACGATAGGATTAATAGGAAACCTGCCATATCAGCGACCTCTATAATAAGGCAATGTAAATGCAGGTCCCTTGAGGCAGATTAAAAAAACAAATTTTGTACGAATGAAAAAATTAGGATTAACATTATTGACCGCGCTGGTTGGGGGCTTGATTGCTGTGGGCGGTTATAAACTGTTTGAAAACAAGCAGGAGAGCAAGATGTCATTTGAAGAGCGGCAGCAACTGCATTATGCCAGCAATACGGTACCGGATGTTGTTTCCTCAACAGGGAACCCAGACTTTACCCAAGCTGCAGCGATGGTTGCACCTGCGGTTGTTCACATCACAACCACTTACCCCGGGCGCTCGAGGGGGTATGGCGCAGCTCCGATGGATTTATTTGAAGAGTTTTTCGGAATGCCTCGTCAGCGGCAACAACGGTCACAACCGCCGGCCCAAGCCACGGGCTCCGGCGTAATCATCTCGCAGGATGGTTACATTGTTACGAACAACCACGTCGTGGAGGATGCCAATAAAATAGAGGTACAGCTCACAGACAAACGCGTCGTGGAAGCCAAAATCATCGGCCGGGATCCCAATACTGATTTGGCGTTGATTAAAATAAACGAAAAAGGTCTCCCCTTTGTAAGATTCGGCGATTCAGACAAAGTCCGTATCGGTGAATGGGTATTGGCCGTCGGCTACCCATTGGGGCTAGAGTCCACAGTGACCGCTGGGATTGTTAGTGCGACTGGCCGCTCAACAGGAATCATCGCCCGCGAACTGCAGCAACGACAGTACCAACAGCGTGGGGCCTACCCGCAATCGGATGATGAACCCATCGTCAACACAGCTGTGGAATCGTTTATACAAACAGACGCTGTTATCAATAAAGGTAACAGCGGTGGACCATTGGTCAACGCATCGGGAGAGCTGATCGGTATCAACTCTAATATCATGACCCCCACGGGTACCTACGCAGGCTACGGTTTCGCCGTACCCGTAAACCTGGTCAAAAAAATTGCTGATGATTTCATCAAATTCGGACGGGTTAAGCGCGGCTTGATTGGTATTACATTCCGCGAGCTTAATCCCGCAGCAGCACAAGAGCTGGAAATCAGCGATGTGAACGGCTTATACATTATCGATGTGGTAGAAAAGGGCGCTGCAAAAGAGGCCGGCCTCAAAGCTGGAGACATCGTTACCAAACTGGACGGCCGCACAATTACCTCATCGTCGGATTTACAGGAACGCATTTACCGACTTCGCCCGGGCGACAAGGTGAAACTTACCTACAAGCGCGACGGTAAAGAGCGTGATGTAACCGTTACCTTGAAAGAAGATACCGGTGCTTCAGAAAGCGAAGCGGAATCGGAAAATGCCGCTAAACGAAGCGCCACCGAACTATACAATCAGCTGGGTGCCGGCTTTGTACCCACCACCGATGCCAAGAAAAAGGAACTGGGTGTTTCATCGGGCGTTACGGTTACGCAAGTGCACCAAGGTGGCTGGTTCGACTTCCAGAACATCAGGCGCGGACAAGTGGTCACTCATGTCAACGATGTACCGGTAAACTCACCCGATGATGTGGAAAGTGCGCTCGGCAAAACCCAACGCGGAATGATCAAGGTGACCATCGTTCCCCAGCGTGGTGCAGTAAGCACCATCAGCGGTCCAATCGATTACTGATCGTAAAACTCACACTTAGCTATTAAAACAGGAAAGGCGCCGATACGGCGCCTTTCCTGTTTAACGTTCAAAAATTCTGTGTTAGCAGTATTCGTCAAAAGCAGCCACGAGGTTATCTGCAATCATCTGGGCTGGGCGGCCTTCGATTTGGTGGCGCTCAATCATGTGCACCAATTTACCGTTTTTAAACAGCGCCATGGCGGGCGACGACGGCGGGTACGGCAGCATGTAGGAGCGCGCCTTATCTACGGCATCTTTCTCCATACCGGCAAATACGGTAACCACCTTATCGGGATGTTTCTCATTCTTGATAGCGGCCACAGCAGCAGGGCGTGCGTTGGCAGCCGCACAACCGCAAACCGAGTTAACCACTACGAACACGGTCCCTTCTTGTTTGATGGCCGCATCTACCTCATCCGGGGTCTTCAATTCCTCAAAACCTACACTGGTAAGCTCATTGCGCATCGGCGCTACTAAGTATTCTGGATACATTGCTTAGTCCTTTCTGTTAGTGTTCACTTAAAAATATGCTTGCAAAGATACCACGCTGACAGGCGGAAAGCAAATCGCCAATTTCAATTCATTGTCAATTTTTCACGGCCGGCCACAAACTAAGTTTGAATATAACCGTCAAAACCAATACTTTTGCAGTTCACAAAACAGTACATTATGTCATCGATAGACACCACTTATGTACCTTATAAGGTAAAGGATATCAACCTCGCTGCTTGGGGCCGTAAAGAAATTGAACTGGCCGAGGCCGAAATGCCCGGGCTGATGGCACTTCGCGCGGAATTCGGTGCTGCCAAGCCACTGGCTGGAGCCCGTATTGCAGGCTGTCTGCACATGACCATCCAAACGGCCGTACTTATCGAAACACTCATCGAATTGGGGGCAGAAGTCACTTGGTCGTCCTGCAACATTTTCTCCACCCAAGACCACGCCGCAGCTGCCATCGCCGCAGCGGGCATACCGGTATACGCTTGGAAAGGGATGACCGAGGACGAATTCAACTGGTGCATCGAGCAAACGTTGTTTTTCGGCGAAGACCGGCAGCCTCTCAACATGATATTGGACGACGGCGGCGATCTCACCAACATGGTCTTCGATAAATACCCCGAATTGATTAAAGGCATAAAAGGCCTTTCGGAAGAAACAACGACGGGTGTGCACCGGCTTTACGAGCGGATGAAGAACGGTACGTTGCA
>CAZTJY010000031.1:0-30876 GCA_964613725.1 uncultured Parapedobacter sp.
TTGGACCTTATTTACTCATTGATTGATTTCGTTCTCCACATCGACCAGCACTTGGTCGAAATTGTTAATGAGTACCAGACATGGACGTACTTAATCCTATTTCTTATCATCTTTATCGAAACCGGCATTGTGGTAATGCCTCTCCTCCCCGGCGATTCCCTGCTGTTTGCCGCAGGGATGCTTGCCGCTCAACCCAATGAGCTCAATGTGGTGTTGATGGTTGTCTTATTACTGGTTGCCGCAATAGCCGGCGACTCCCTCAACTATGCGATTGGAAAGCGCTTCGGGATGCAAGTAACCAGATTCAAGCTTTTCGGGCGACAAATCATCAAAAATGAGCAAATAGAAAAAACGCATTCATTTTACGCCAAATACGGCAGCAAGACCATCGTGATTGCCCGTTTCGTGCCGATTGTTAGAACTCTAGCGCCATTTGTAGGCGGAATCGGAAGGATGAATTACGGTACCTTCCTAACATATAATGTGTTAGGAGCAGTATTGTGGGTTGTAGGCATCACGCTGGCAGGCTATTTTCTGGGTAATATCCCTATTATCCGCGATAATTTCTCGAAAGTCGTCATCCTTATCATCATCATCTCCATCCTTCCCATCATTTTTGAGGTGGCAAAAGAGAAACTCAAGAAAAGCGCGGCCGAATCCTAGCCTGTGTCCACAGCCGGTTGCCGAACGCTGACACCGAATGATTACATTCCGCCAAATAAAAATTTGAGTAAATTTATCTAAGTTTGCACATGATCAAATCCATGACTGGTTATGGTATTGGGACCAGAGACAACCAAAAAGTAAAGTATACCGTCGAAATCAAATCGTTGAACTCGAAGTTCCTGGAGCTTAACCTGCGGCTCCCCAAGGCGTTTTCGGACAAGGAGCTTGCCTTGCGCGGCGAGTGCTCCCGGCTCATTGAACGGGGAAAGGTAAACCTTACCGTGAGTGTCGAATACATCGACCAGACAGCTGGGGCTGCAACCATCAACGCGGCGTTACTCAAAAATTATTACAGGCAGCTGGCAGCCATCGCGTTGGACCTCGACACCGAAAAGGGTAATCTCTTCGAACTTGCGTTAAATATGCCCGAAGTGATCAGCCATAACGAGGAAGAAGCCGACGACGAAGAGGCCGCCCTCCTTCAGGAGGCATTTCAAGACGCCGTGGTGCAACTCAACCGCTTCCGGTCCGACGAGGGCGCGGTGTTGAAGCAGGACCTTGCCGCGCGTGCCCAGGGCATCGAAAGCCTACTTGCCGAGGTAGAAGCCGTGGAGACCGACCGCATCCCCCTCATCCGCGATCGCATAAGCCAATACCTTGATGAGGCCGTAGGCAAAGAACACGTGGATATGAACCGGTTCGAACAGGAGCTCATCTTTTATATCGACAAGTTGGATATCACCGAAGAGAAGGTGCGCCTCCGCAGCCACTGCAACTATTTTCTACAGGCACTCGAAGATGACGATGCGAACGGAAAGAAACTGGGCTTCATATCGCAAGAGATGGGCCGAGAAATCAACACCCTCGGCTCAAAGGCCAACCATGCCGGTATCCAACAGGTTGTGATACGGATGAAGGAAGAGCTCGAAAAAATCAAGGAACAACTGCTAAACGTATTGTAGTCCGCAATGGAAGGTAAACTCATCATATTCTCTGCACCATCCGGCGCCGGAAAAACGACCATCGTGAAGCGTTTATTGGCGGACCACCCCGACAAGATTTCGTTTTCCATATCCGCAAGCACACGCCAACCGCGCTCAGGCGAAACGAACGGTAAAGATTATTATTTCATTACCAAGGAAGAGTTCCTGCACCGGGTTGCAAAAAAAGAATTTATCGAGTTCGAAGAAGTCTATTCGGGTACATTTTATGGCACATTGCGTGCCGAAGTAGACCGGATATGGGCTACGGGTAAGCACGTCATCTTTGACATCGATGTGGAAGGCGGCCTCCACCTGAAGCGCAAATTCGAAGAACGTGCATTGGCGGTATTCGTGCAGCCCCCCTCGTTGGACGTGCTGACGCAACGCCTCCGAGGGCGCGGCACAGACAGTGAAGAGAAGTTGCAAGAACGTATCGTAAAAGCGGAAAAGGAGCTAGGATATGCCAATCGGTTCGATGTCATCCTCCATAACGATGACCTCGATAAAGCATGCGCAGAAGCCGAGCGGCTATTGTTGGACTTCATCGGCGAAACATAAACAAACAGGCATGCAACATATCGGGTTGTTTTTCGGGTCGTTCAACCCCATCCACACGGGCCACCTCATCATCGCCAACTACATGGCCAATTATACAGCGCTGGATGAGGTTTGGTTGGTTGTCACCCCCCATAATCCCTTGAAAAAAAAAGATTCGTTGATCAATCAATACGACCGCTTGGAGATGGTCAACCTCGCCATCGAGAAGACCGAAAATATCCGGAGCAGCACCATCGAATTCTCCCTGCCGCAGCCGTCGTACACCATCGACACGCTCGCGCACCTGCGCGAAAAATATCCTGAAAAGGCCTTTGCACTCATCATGGGGTCAGATAACCTGGTTTCGCTCCATAAATGGAAGAATTACGAAGTCATCCTGCGTGATTACCGTGTCCTGGTGTACCCCCGACCAAACTATCCCACCCCGGCCGAATGGGTCGATCACCCATCCATCACCATCACCGATACACCATTAATGGAGTTTTCATCTACCTTCATCCGGAATGCAGTGAAGTCCGGTAAGAACATCCGCTACTTCGTCCCGGACGCCGTGATGGCATTCATCGAAGGCAAAGGGCTTTATAGCTAGCTACCTCCCCATCCATCCGCCATCCACGGTCAAAACGGAGCCATGTACGTAACTCGCGGCCTCGGAAGCCAGGAATACGGCGGGTCCCTTGAAATCCTCCGGTCCACCCCATCGGCCCGCGGGAATACGCTCCAAAATGGAACGGCTCCGGTCCGGATCATTACGCAGCGCTTCGGTATTGTCTGTAGCGATGTACCCCGGTGCAATCGCGTTGACGTTGACGCCTTTGGCGGCCCACTCGTTGGCAAATGCCTTGGTCAGCTGACCTATTGCGCCCTTGGACGCCGCATATCCAGGTACGTTGATGCCTCCTTGGAAAGTAAGCAATGACGCTGTGAAAACGATTTTCCCGTTTCCACGTGCCACCATATCCTTACCGATTTCGCGGGTAACGATAAATTGCGCATTTTGGTTGATCTCGATAACTTGGTCCCAATACACATCCGGGTGATCTGCTGCTGGTTTACGTAGTATCGTGCCGGCATTGTTGAATAAAATGTCAATCTGGGGATGGTCCGCCTTCACCTGCTCGATGAACGCATAGAGCGATTTGCGGTTGCCAAAATCGGCTTGGTACGCGCAAAAGCGGCGACCGGTGGCCTCCACGGCTTTAGACACCTCACTTCCCTCCAACTCCAACGAAGCGGATACCCCGATGATGTCGGCCCCCGCTTCAGCCAAACCTTCGGCTATTGCCTTTCCAATGCCCCGTTTACATCCCGTTACCAAGGCTAATTTCCCACTTAGATCGAATTTGTCTCTTATCATTTTAATGAAGTTAACCGAATAAACCCATCATCTAATTTCCACACGCAGCGGCGCGTCAATTTTATCCTGCTCACCGTGCAGGTACGCGAACCAATCTACCGCCGACTTAATTTTGCCTGCCCTGTCCCACGCGCCACCATTGTAATAGACTATGGGCTCGCCGTCATGGGCGGTAAGTTGCGACAAATACTGTTTGGAATGCTCGATAAACCGTTCGAATTCTCCATCGGCCAGCACCACGCCCACACCACTGGTGCCGTGCGCATCGTCCGTTGGTTCCCAATAACCAAATAGCCCGCTGCCTTGTTCGTTCAGCAGCTCTCCCGCATCAGCCCGGCGCGACACACCGATTACCACTGGAAGCGCCCCGTCCCCATCGACCGTATAGGTTACTTCCACACGGTTCAATTGCGACCCTGCATCCAGGGTGTACCGCTTGCTGACCGACACCGTTTTCTCGCCTACCTGCCAGGGCTCATGGTCCAGTTTGAAAGTCGTGCGGAGCGGGCCGTTATCCAATATATCGAAACCACGATAGTGTTTCGAATAAACCACCTCGTCGCCCTCAATCGGGGCAATGTCGCCGGCACCTAACGTCATACCCACCGAATAATAGTCCATACCTTCGCCATGGTCCGTGTGGTAGTCACCATGGGCATACCATTTATCCACTACCAAATCGGAAGTCCGTTTCGACCACAGGTCAAGACCTTGTGCGTCATCGGGCCGCCCCTCCAAGGCCTTTCCGTACATCCGGAATGCGACAACGTCATTCTCCCATGCGAAGTCGTCGAACCGTTCGGGTACGTATCGGGCAAATGTCTTGGCCGTCACCGGCGTCGGTGCTGATTTCTCGACCGCTAATGTAACGTCTCCCGATGCAGGCACCGACACATAGAGCAAAACGTTCTGTGGCGAGGAGGTCCCTTCCATTTCCAGTTGGTACGGTATTTCCGTACCGCTTGCCGTATTCACCACCTTGAACACGCTGTCAGTCCCGAAAGCCGACGTAAACTCATTATACGGCACAGCAACCAACTCCTGGCGCTCGATATCCAACGGATTGGTCACCACGATGGACTGGGATTGCTCATTGCCGCCGCAGGCTATCGCCACGACAGCTATCGGCAATAAATTGTAGGCTTTTAATCCATTCATACCCCTGCTATTTGGTTAATTACCGAAGGTCAGTAATGGCGCAGCCATCCATATCGCCATAATCCATGTTTTCACCCGCCATACCCCAGATGAAGGTATAGTTGCTGGTGCCTGCACCAGCATGTACCGACCACGGCGGGGAAATTACGGCTTGGTCGTTCTGCATCCAGATGTGTCGTGTTTCCTGCGGTTGCCCCATGAAATGGCTGACGGATTGCCCCTCAGGCACTTCAAAATAAAAGTAAACCTCCATACGGCGGTCGTGCGTATGGGCGGGCATCGTGTTCCACACACTTCCCGTTTTCAGCTCCGTCATGCCCATTTGGAGCTGGCATGTCTCGACCACGCTGGCCACAAGCAACTTATTGATGACGCGGTGGTTGGCGGTTTCAAGGCTGCCGAGTTCGACCACCTCCGCTTCGGCCTTGGTTACTTTTTTGGTAGGGTAAGCGTGGTGCGCTGGGGCCGAGTTCAAGTAGAACTTGGCCGGACTAGCGGCGTCATTGGTCGAAAATACCACGTCCTTATTGCCTTTACCTACGTAAAGTGCCTCTTTGAAATCCAACGTATAGGCTGTCCCATCGACCGTGACCTGTCCGACCCCACCGACGTTGATGATACCCAACTCGCGCCTTTCGAGAAAATAAGGAGCCTTCAGTGCGTCGATGGTTTCCAGCTTCAATGGCTTAGTCGTCGGTTTCGCACCGCCAGCGATATACCGATCGTAGTGGGTGTATACCAACTGGATTTCGTTGTCTGCAAATACCGTTTCAATCAAGAAATTTTTGCGTAGCCCGGTCGTATCCAAGCCTTTGGTTTCTACAGGTCCCAATGCATAGCGGGATTCATAATGTACACTCATCCGTTTGTTATTTAACTATTTGTTATATCTTATTTCCCTTTAATCCTAAAATAAAAACCGGCCAGCAGCTAAGGTAAGGACATTTCACATAGAATGCAAACGTTTACGCGGGCGCATTCAAAACCGACAGCAGACGTGCGCCACAGACAGGTGATGCATTACAAATCAAATCGGATTCCCTGGGCGAGAGGTAACGTATTCGAATAATTGATCGTGTTGGTCTGCCGCCGCATATAAGCTTTCCAGGCATCCGATCCGGATTCCCTGCCGCCCCCCGTTTCTTTTTCGCCGCCAAATGCCCCACCGATCTCGGCACCCGATGTGCCGATATTGACGTTCGCTATACCGCAGTCGGAGCCACCGGCCGCAAGGAATTGCTCCGCTTCGCGAAGGTTCAGCGTCATGATGGCCGACGATAGTCCTTGGGGCACATGATTCTGGGTATGGATCGCCTCTTCAAGGGTCGCATATTTCATGATGTATAGCAACGGGGCGAACGTCTCCTTTTGCACAATGGCCATACCGGGCGAAACTTCGGCGATACAGGGCTTTACATAACACCCCGATTCATAGCCTCTGCCCGCCAGCACACCACCCTCCACAATGAAATGGCCGCCTTCGCTTTTGCACTGTGCGATGGCCGCCTGGTAGTTATCCACCGCATCGTGGTCGATCAATGGCCCGACATGGTTCTGTTCGTCTAGCGGGTTGCCGATACGAAGCTGTGCGTACGCGCGCACCAACCGTTCTTTAAATGCGTCGTACACCGCCTCATGGATAATCAAACGCCTCGTGGTGGTGCAACGCTGTCCCGCCGTACCCACTGCGCCGAACACGGCCGCTGGCAGTGCCACGTCGAGGTCGGCGTGTGCGGTGATGATCATCGCGTTGTTACCGCCCAACTCCAATATGCTTTTACCCAACCGCGATGCAACGGTTGCAGCAACCGCTTTACCCATACGGGTGGAACCCGTAGCTGAAACCAGTGCAATCCGTCGGTCGCCAGCCAGCCGCTCGCCCAGTTCCCATCCGCCCTGCACCAGGCACGAAATCCCATCGGGCATATTATTCCGGGCCAGCACGGCAGCCATGAGTGTTTGGCAGGCAACCGCGGTGATCGGGGTTTTCTCCGACGGTTTCCATACACACACGTTGCCGCATACCCAAGCGATGGCCGCATTCCAGCTCCACACCGCGACCGGAAAATTGAAGGCCGAAATAATACCGACTACGCCCAATGGGTGCCATTGTTCATACATCCGGTGGCCCGGCCGCTCGGACTGCATGGTAAGGCCGTTGAGCTGCCGGCTCAATCCCGTCGCGAAATCACAGATATCGATCATCTCTTGCACTTCGCCCAACCCCTCTTGAAGGCTCTTGCCCATTTCATACGATACCAGCGTACCGAGGTCTTGCTTGTGCTTTCGCAATTGTTCTCCAAACTGCCTAACAATCTCACCACGCTGTGGCGCCGGAACCTGCCGCCAAGCGATGAACGCCGACGTCGCCCGGCCGACCACTTCATCCAAGCCGTCAGGCGAGGTTTGCCCGACCGACGCGATACGCTGGCCATCGACCGGCGAATGACTATCAAGAACAACCGCGCCCGGCGCACCGCTTTCTGCCCCCGTACTCCACGCCGGGTTTTCCATTTTTACCGACAAACGACCGAGCGTCTTCGAAATAGTTATGGATTCATTCATGTTTACTGGTTTTTGCTTGGTCCTCCGCTATTACCTCAAAGGTACACTTTTCGGTTAGGATTGCGTATCTTTGCAGCGTTATTTGGCACCCACGTGGTGAATAATGAGTAAAAAGAATGCGCGCAGTGAGGCCGGAACAGGTTTGCTTATCGACAATCATCCGAGCCGTAAGCGATTGATTTTCTAGGGGTTTTGATAGGTGTTCACAAATTGTTGAAAACTTATGTCTACAATATCATTGAACAAGCCCTATTTTGTTATCATCAAACGCAAATGCGTGTTAGTTCTTAAACAAGGGGTATAGATGGAAGACGATTTCGAATACGGGCCCGCCGAAGATCCAAGGCTTTCGGTGGAGCGCTACGAAGAAATGATTCGTAATAAGGATCAATACTTTTTTGACACGCAGGCTTTTGAGGGGATTATTGAGTACTATATGGACAAGAATGATCCCATCAAAGCCCTACAGGTTGTTGATTACGCGGTTAGCCAGCATCCATTTGCTGCGGTATTTTACCTCAAGCAAGCCCAGCTGTTTGCGGTGACGAACCAGTTTGCGCACGCGCTCGACGCATTGGATAAAGCCGAAACCCTGGAACCGTCTGAAGGGGATATCTACCTCATCAAAGGCGGAATCCTAGGTAGCCTGGAACGTTACGACGAAGCATTCCAAAACCTCAATAAGGCACTCGACCTTGCGGAGAATCCCGACGATATCTACCTGCAGATTGCTCTTTTGCATCAGAATAAGGGTGACTATGAGAAGGCCGTCCACTTCCTCAAACGCAGCTTGGAGCAAAACATGGAAAACCAGGATGCGTTATATGAGCTGGCCTTTTGCTACGATGTGCTCGACAAACAAGAAGAGAGCATCGGGTTTTACAAACAGTACATCGATAACGACCCCTATTCTTATGCCGGCTGGTATAACCTCGGCAACGCTTACCATAAGCTCAGCCGTTACGAGGAAGCCATCGATGCGTATGATTATGCCATACTCATCAAGGATAACTTCGCCTCTGCGTACTTCAACAAAGGGAACGCACTGGTAAACCTCGACAAATACAGCGAGGCTATCGACGTATATAAGCAGACGTTCGAATACGAGCCGCCGGGCGCAGAGACCTACTGTGCCATCGGCGAATGCTACGAGAAACTGGAGCAGATGGATGAAGCCCGGTCATATTACAAAAAAGCGGTTAAAATCGATGTGGGATTGGCTGATGCCTGGTTCGGCATCGGTGTGACGCTAGACTATGAAGAACGGTATTTCGAATCGCTGCACTTTTATAAGAAAGCGCTCGATTTGGATCAAGAAAACCCCGATTATTGGTTTGCCACCGCCGATGCCCGCTACAAACTCAAACAATTCGACGAAGCCGAGGCTGCCTACGCAAAAGTCGTGGAACTCAACCCTATCGACCTGGAGGCGTGGCTCGATTACTCATCCATCCTGTACGAGCGAAATAAATTGGAGCGCGCCATCGAAACCATCGCCGAGGCTATCAAGAACAACCCCGACGGCGCAGAGCTGTATTACCGTATGGTGGCTTACCTCATTGCCGCGGGCAAATACAACGAAGCTTTGAATTACCTCGAACTGGGACTTGGCGCCGACCCACGCAAGCACGCCGTACTGTTTGAGTACCTGCCACAGTTGCGCGAAAACAAAGCCATCGCCGAGGTCATTAAGAAGTACCTGCCATAACCGCCATTCATGGTAGGTGGTCTCTGGCACGGATGCGCGTCTCTTAAGCAGATTACAGAAAATTTTCAGATTTTTTCTGCTTTTTTGCCCATAATATTCCATTTTCGCCGTTAACAACAAATTGCTTATAGATGAATTTTCAGCTGCATAATGTTCCTTCACGAACGCAAAAGCCTAGAAATAATGGGTTAACCATGGTCATGGACAAAGGGCTTAGCGTACGCCAAGCCGAAGACCTCATGGCTGTCGGTGCGGCGTATGTCGATTTTGTGAAATTGGGGTGGACCACCGCCTATATCATTCCGCAACTGGAGGAGAAGCTGGCTGTTTATCGCGAAGCGGGGGTACACCCCTATTTCGGCGGCACTCTCTTCGAGGCATTTGTCGTCCGTGACCAGTTCGACGAATTTCTCCGCGTTGTGGAAAAATTCGGACTGGAATACGCTGAGGTATCCGACGGGTCCATCACGCTCCCCCACGAGAAGAAATGCGAATACATCGCAAAAGTGGCGCAGCATGCTACCGTCATCTCAGAGGTGGGCTCGAAAGACAACACTAAAATCATGGCTCCCTACAAGTGGATTTCGTTGATGAAAGCCGAATTGGAAGCCGGGACGTGGCGGCTGATTGCCGAGTCGCGCGAGAGCGGCAACGTTGGCCTCTACCGCGAATCGGGCGAGGTTAGGCAGGGACTCGTCGATGAAATACTCAATGAAATTCCCAACGAGAAAATCATCTGGGAAGCCCCACTCAAGGCCCAACAAGTCTATTTCATTAACTTGGTGGGACCCAATGTCAACCTCGGCAACATCAATACCAACGAAATCATCGCCCTCGAAACCACCCGGATGGGATTGCGTGGCGACACGTTCCACAATTTTATCTGATCATGAAAAAATTCGGACTGATTGGCTTTCCGCTGTCACACTCCTTTTCCAAAAAATACTACGATGCGAAAATCGAGCGCGAGCAAATCCCAGGTGTAGGCTACGAACTGTATCCCATTCCCGCCATTACGGAATTCGCGGGCTTGGTCGAAAACGACCCCCAATTGGTGGGGATTAACGTCACCATCCCCTATAAGATCGCCGTGATGGATTACCTCGACCGGCTGTCGCCAGAAGCCGAAGCCATTGCCGCGGTCAACTGCATCCGCATCGAGCGCCAGAACGGTCGCAAACCCGTCCTCACCGGCTTCAATACCGATATCTATGGTTTTTCCGAATCGCTGCGACCCCTTCTGAAGCCTCACCACGATGCCGCGCTCATCTTGGGGAACGGCGGCGCAGCCAAGGCGGTCTCCTTTGCCCTGAGCCACCTCGGGATCGCCCACACTGTGGTATCGCGGGTACCCCGCAACGGGCAACTCGCCTATACGCAGTTGGATGCTGCCGTCATCGCCATCCATCCACTCATTATCAATACCACCCCGCTGGGCACCTATCCAAAGGTAACGGAGTGCCCGGACATCCCTTACGAACTGCTGGATGACCGACACCTGCTTTACGACCTGGTGTACAACCCGCCGGAAACCAAATTTCTCCAACGGGGAAAGGCACACGGAGCGGCCACGAAAAACGGACTTGAAATGCTCGAAAAGCAAGCTGAGCGCAATTGGGAAATATGGAACGCCGGCGGATAACGACCTTCGGTGCCTGGCTGGTGGCCGTTGGTCTGCTCGCGGCGGGAGCGTGGGGTTGCCAGCAGCACTATTCACCGAAGCCGCGCGGTTATTTCCGGATTGATTTCCCTGAGAAAGCCTATAAAGCCATTTCAGGCGACTGCCCCTATACGTTCAACATTCCATTATATGCCAAGATGGAGCCCGACCGCTCCACCGACGCCCAGCCCTGTTGGGTCGATGTAGCCTTCCCGCAATTCAATGCCCGCATCCACCTCAGCTATATGCCTGTTTCCGGTCCGGAAAACTTCAACGAACTGGTGGAAGATGCCCGCACATTTGCCTTTAACCACACCGTCAAAGCCACGGCCATCGACCAGCAGCGCATCCGCTATCCCGAAGCGGATGTCTATGGCCTTAAGTACGAGATCAGCGGCAATACTGCCTCTAATATCCAGTTTTTCGTTACCGACAGTACGCACCACTACCTGCGGGGTGCGTTGTATTTCCATGAAAAGCCCCGGCTGGACTCCATACAGCCGGTATTGGACTTCCTCAAAGCCGACATCGATACACTGATCGGGTCCCTTCGGTGGAAATAGAACGCAAAAAGCCCTACCTTTGCGATATGATCCGCATCAAATCATTCGTTTGCAACCCCTACCAGGAGAACACCTACGTATTGTATGACGACACAGGAGCCGCGGCCATCGTTGACCCCGGCATGTATGGACCAAAGGAGGAAAAACAGCTAAACGAATTCATCAGCGCCGAGGGGCTGACCCCCGAGCTGCTGCTCAACACGCACTGCCACATTGACCATGTGCTCGGCAACCGGCATGTGTTTGACACCTATGGCTTGTTGCCGAAATTCCATGAGGGTGAGCTGCCCCTACTCGTGGAAGTACAGAACTATGCTCCCCAGATGGGTATACGTTACGACGTATCGCCCATCGCCGAAACGTTCCTGCCGGCATCGGGCACTGTCACGTTCGGCCAGCAGGAATTGGCATTGGTTTTCGCACCGGGCCATTCACCCGCCCACCTCTGTTTCTATAGCAAGGCCCATGGGTTCCTTATCGGGGGCGACGTCCTCTTCCGGAACAGCATTGGCCGTACCGACCTTCCGGGGGGCAACCACCAACAGTTGTTGGATAGCATCGCGCAGCAGCTCTACGTGCTACCAAATGACACGGTGGTGTATCCGGGCCATGGTCCGGAAACCACCATCGGGTACGAAAAGAAAACCAATCCGTTTGTCAGGGGGTAGCCTATGAACACCGCACTGTATTTCGCCAAACGTTACCTATTCTCCAAAAAGAAGGTCAATGCGGTCAACATCATTTCGGGCATCAGTGTGGTGGGTGTGCTGGTGAGCAGCGCATCACTCATCATCATCCTGTCGTTTTACAACGGGCTGGAAAAACTTGTGCTATCCATGTATGGTGCTTTTGCTCCCGAACTCCGCATCGAGCCCGCCACAGGCAAAGGGTTCGTGGCTGATTCGACCCTAACCGGGCCGTTAAAAAGCCGCACGGGCATCCGCACCTACCGTGAGGTGCTACAGGAGCGTGTATTGCTGCGTTATGGGGATGCACAATACATTGCCACCATTAAAGGGATTACGGTAGAAGGCGCCATGTCGCAAAGCATGGATACACTGCTCCAGAGCGGCCATTTTACGCTGCGCTATGGCGATGAGGATTATGCGGTAATGGGTGCACGAGTGCAGGGTATGCTCGGCGTGGCGCTCAGCGACGAGTCTCGCCGCATCGAAGTGTTTTCACCACGTAAGGGAAGCACATCTGGCAACCTTAATCCGGCCGACGATTTTACCATGCGGACCATCCGGCCGGGGGGAGTGCTCCAATACCAGCCGGAGTTCGACGACGTACTGATCGTACCCTTGGCGTTCGCGCGGGAAGTCGTCGGCGAGTTTTCGCGGATATCCGCCATAGAAATCAACCTCGAACCCGGCAGCAATATCCCGGCCGTACAGCGGGAGCTTTCCATGGCACTGGGCGACAATTTCGTCGTGAAAAACCGCGAACAGCAGAATCCTACATTATACAAAATCGTACGCACTGAAAAGTGGGCAGTTTTCATCATCATCGCCTTTACCGGCATCATTGCGCTCTTCAACATCGTGGGCTCGCTGACCATGCTGGTTATCGATAAAAAGAAGGATATTTCCGTGCTGATGGGCCTGGGTGCGAACGACGGGCTCATCCGGCGCATTTTCTTTTACGAAGGTTTGCTCATTTCGCTCATCGGCTGCATAACTGGGTTGGTACTGGGCTTCCTGTTCTGTGTGTCTCAGCAAGCCTTCGGCTGGATTCGGTTTGGCGAAGGGGAAAACCTGGTTACCGATGTGTATCCCGTGGATATCCGGTATAGCGATTTCCTGCTTGTTTTCCTAACGGTGTTCGCCATATCGGCGCTGATTTCGATGGTTTCATCGCGCCTCAGCGTGAAGCAAACGGTACGGTTGTCCTGAAAATCAACTGGAAGATTGCTGATTACCGGTTTTTTTGGCGGCTCTTGTTCCCCTCAGAGATCTGGCGGATGAGGTTACCCCATGCAAAGGGGCTCAGGAGCGGGTTGGCCATGCGCTGGTTCACCGCCCTGTTGGTCAGGCCGATGTGGTTTTGCGTAGCACTAAAACTTTGTATTTCCTCCGCACTGCGGGGAGTAATAGCGGCCAATGCGGCCAGTGATTCCGGCGAGAGGTTCTTCTTGGCAACCACAATGTCATCATCGGCGATTTCGAGCGACATGAATGCCATGTTGAACTCATCGATACTGGCCCAAGGGTAGGGGGTCACCATGGGCAACTCCTTGATCTCTGCCGTCATTTCCACCATCGCCGTGTATTTGTCTTCGGGCACTTTCGGGATGACAACGCGTTCGGAAAGGTAGCCCACTGAAGTGAATAGGACGGTATCGCCCTCATGCGCTACAAATGAAAAATAGCCCTGGTGGTTGGCATTAACCGTATAGTTTTTGTAGGATAGGTTCGTGATAGACACATAGGGCACCACAACATTCGTGTCGGCATTGTGGATAACCCCACTGAACTGCACCAGCTTCTTCTGCTGGGCAAATGACGTCCACACCGTTCCCACAGTAAACAAAACAATCAGTATGTGGCGTATGATTCCCATAACTATGGCAACAAAGCTACATATTCGTAAGTTTGCGCCCCGTTAAATAATGTTAAATCGCTAGCCCCCCATCCGCGGCATGGGCATGGTGGCATTCGGATCGTCCATGTCGGTAATATTGATGGCCTCCACCGCGGTAATCTCCGGAACGGCTTTCTTGATGGCCTGTTCCAAACCCGCCTTGAATGTCATGATGCTCATGGCACACGAAGCACAGGACCCCAGAAGCTTTAGTCTCACTACATTGTCTACCGTAATCTCTTCGATACTCACATTGCCCCCGTCCGTCTCGAGATACGGCCGGATGGATTCCAAAGCCTGTTCTACTCTTTCCCGTATTTCCATAACCTCTGTGATTATTACAAGGATGTAAAGGTACGGATATTTTCCCAATAATACATATTATGGGCCATCTGTTAAACTCTGTTAAAAGGCTTGGGGCCATGACTTTTTCGGGTTACCTTGCACCGAAAATATAATTGACAGGTATTTTAAATTCACTTATCTTTGCAGGATGTTTATAAACAGGCGAATAGCGGCATGGATGGCCGGGGTGTTCTTGGTGTTGATGGTTGCCGGGTGCAAAAGCAAGTTCGAAAAGCTACGTGCCAGTAATAACATTGCCCAGAAATATCAGGAGGCGCTGAAATATTACAACAAGAAGAAATACAGCAAGGCCCTCATCCTGTTCGATGATCTCGCACAACGGTACCGTGGCCAGGCCGAAGCGGAAGACCTGTATTACTACTCTGCCTATACAAATTACTACTTGCGTGACTACACATCGGCGAGGTTCCATTTCAAGCAATTCACGGATACCTACCCGAATAGTGCCCGAGCCGAGGAGTGCCGCTATATGGGCGCTTATTGCTACTACCTGGAGTCGCCCAAGGTAGGGCTTGACCAGGAATACACTTACCGCGCAATCGAAGCACTACAGCTTTTTATCAACCTCTACCCCGATAGTGAGCGGGCGCAAGAAGCGGCCGGACTTATAGACGACCTGCGCGACAAACTCGAAACCAAAGCGTTCAACAACGCGAAACTCTACCTCGATATGGGGCTGCAAGACGACTACCGTGCTGCGGTAATTGCTTTTGAGAACGTCTTGATTGAATTTCCCGACACCAAATACGCAGAAGAAATGGAGTTCTTAAGCATAAAGTCGCAATGCCTCTATGCCGAACAAAGCCGGATGCTTCTTCGGGAAGAGCGGTATGGCAAGGCGTTGGATCTTTACGCCAACTTCATTGCGGATTATCCGGAGAGCAAGTTCCGCAAGGAAGCCGACCAGCTCAAGCAGGATGCCGAAAAAGGTATTGAAGAAGCCCAAAAATATGCGGCTCAGGTAGCCGCGGCAACCGCAGCTGCGGAGCCGGAGGATGCGGCTGAACCCACAAATTGATAGGATATATAGTTAATATATTTTGAAGATATGAGTACTCAAATTAGCAATACAACCCCTAACACAACGGTTACCCGCGATTTGCGGGACTTGGACAAAAAAACGGACAATATCTATGAGTCCATCGTCATCATAGGGAAACGTGCAAATCAGATCGCTGTAGACGTGAAAGAAGAGTTGAACGGTAAGCTGGCCGAGTTTGCAACCACCAACGACAACTTGGAAGAGGTGTTTGAAAACCGCGAGCAAATCGAGATTTCCAAACACTACGAACGCTTACCCAAGCCCTCCCTGGTCGCTATTGACGAATTCCTGAACGACAAGGTTTATTTCAGGAACCCGGATACGGAAAACGACGAATAGTGAGCCTGCGGGGAAAGCATGTCTTGCTGGGTGTATGCGGCAGCATTGCCGCATACAAATCGGCCCACCTGACCCGCTTACTGGTCAAAGCCGGTGCAGAGGTACAGGTGGTGATGACTCCCGACGCAACAAACTTTATCACGCCATTAACGCTATCCACCCTTTCAGGCAAACCGGTATTGGTCGATTATTTCAATCCCAGCTCGGGCGAGTGGCACAACCACGTCCATCTCGCCCTGGCCGCCGATGCGGTGGTCGTGGCACCGGCTAGTGCCAATACCGTGGCGAAATTCGCGCAGGGGTTGTGCGACAACCTCCTTTGTGCTATATACCTCTCGGCCAAATCGCCGGTATTCGTGGCACCGGCCATGGACCTCGACATGTGGCAGCACGGCAGTACCCGCGCCAATATGGATCGCCTGAGGGCCTTCGGAAACCACATCATCCCCCCAGGCGATGGAGAGCTTGCCAGCGGCCTCTCGGGCGAAGGCCGACTTGCCGAACCCGAAGAGATCGTCGGCTTGCTCGCCGTACATTTTTCCGCACCACAGCCGCTGGACGGGAAAAAAGTATTGGTTACCGCTGGACCAACCCATGAGGCTATCGACCCAGTACGATACATCGGCAATCATTCCAGCGGCAAAATGGGATACGCCCTGGCTTCTAGGCTGGTTAACTTGGGTGCCGATGTGACGCTGGTAAGCGGGCCAACCGCATTGGCCGCACCGAAAGGCGCCCAAATGGTTCGGGTAACCTCGGCCGCCGAAATGCTCGATGCCTGCCAAACCCATTTCTTTGACGCAGACATCACCGTAATGAGCGCCGCTGTTGCCGATTTTACCCCCAAGCAAGTAGCCAATCAAAAGATCAAAAAAGGGGACGAGCGCCAATTAGACATCGAGCTCGTTAAAACCACCGATATACTGGCCGCGCTGGGCCAACAAAAACGGGAAGGCCAAATCCTTGTAGGGTTCGCTTTGGAAACCGACGAAGGTGTCGCCAGCGCACAAGACAAGCTCCGCCGTAAGAACCTTGATTTCATCGTGCTTAATTCTACGCGCGACAAAGGTGCCGGTTTCGCGGGCGACAGCAACAAAATCACCATCATTGGCCCGGACAATGCTATCGAAAGGTTCGACCTGAAACCCAAAGCGGAAGTTGCCTCCGACATCTGCTCGCGTATCGTAACGCTAGTTAATGCATAAACCGGCTTGACTCGCGCACATCCAGCCTCACCGGAAGCATTATCGTTTCAACTTCTCGACGTTCTTTCCCGTCGATTAATCCGAGAAGCATCTCCGCCGCCCGACAGCCGATTTCGAATGCAGGCTGGTATACAGTGGATAAAGGCGTTTTAAGCATTCCCGCGAACTCGGTGTTGCTGAATCCGATCAATGCAATATCATCTGGAATGCGGTAGCCTAACTCGTGCAATACACTGAGGCTATGGGTCGAAAGTTGATCGGTTGCGGCAAACAAGGCATCGGGCCTATCACGTAACGCAAAAAGGGACCGTATGTTAGCACCGACACTAGCTTTTAGCGTTTCCCTATCCATCGGCTCGCAAAGGCGTACGTAGGTGTCCCGATAACCAATTCCATTGGTAGCCAGTGCCTCGCGATAGCCCTCACCCCGCTGGTCGGCGAAATAAATGCCTGGCCCTATATTCAGCATCGCAATGCGGCGGTATCCATTGTCAATCAAGTGTTGCGTGGCGCGGAAGGCCCCGTCCCGGTTGTTGATGCCAACCTGGAACGTATCACGCCGGTCACTGATCCGATCAAAAAAAACGACCGGAACCTCTGCTGCGGCCAGCTGGTCGATATGCTGCATGTCCAAGGTCTGGGCAGAGGGAGAAATCAACACCCCTTCCACACCCCGTGCCTCAAGTTGCTTAAGGCACGCTTGCTCTTGCAGCAGCGACTCCTTGCTTTGCATGATGATGAGATCATAGCCTGAAGCGGCACATGTGCCATCAATACCGTCAAGCATCCGCGAAACGAAGCTGTTATCTATGGAACAGACGACAACCCCAATAGATCCGCTTTTGCCTTCCTTGAGGCTTTGGGCCATTCGGTTCGGCAAGTAATGGTTCGCACGAGCGAAGTCGACGACACGCTTTTTGGTCGCTGCACTGATTTCATAACTATCGCGCAGCGCCTTTGATACCGTAGAAACGGATAGCTCCAACGCTTTGGCTATATCACGTAATGTTATGTTGGGCATGTTACAAACGTCATGAATTGATAAAGATAAGTATTCCTTGTTTAATGGCATCACGCGGCCAAATCCTTATCTTTGTTGGAGACTTCTAACAGGTTGGTTATGAATAAATACTTGCTACGGGGGATTATCGGCACGGTTTCAGGCTTTGCGCTCTGCATGTTCGGCTTATACCTGATGGACGATGACAATTCCGTTTATAAATGGATACTGGTATCGGGCGTTGCCGTTTTCGGGTTCGGGTTCTTGACCATCGTATACAGCCTTATCCGGAAAATCGAACGCCAAAGCCTATTGGACGAACGCAAGAAAAACCAAATGGAAAACGATGACTAAGCGCATGCGGCGGCGGAACCCATTCAGCGATGCCTTCAACGGTATCATCGCTTCCTACCGCAGTGAAAGGACCTTGCGCATCCACGTCGTCCTAGCCGCGGTTGCCATCGGGCTTGGCGCATGGCTTCGCCTCAACATGGCAGAGTGGTGTTGGATTGTATTGTGCATAGCGCTCGTCATTACAGTAGAGCTGGTCAACACAGCCCTCGAGGCCTGGGTAGACACCGTGTCGCCCAACGAGCACCCTTTGGCTAAGAAAGCGAAAGATGCTGCCGCGGGTGCCGTGCTGGTTGCCGCCATATTCGCCGCGGCCATTGGTGGAATAATTTACGCACCCAAACTCTGGATGTTAATGGTCGGCTAATATGTTGCATAAAACCCGCGGTATCGTATTGAAAACGACCAATTATTCAGAAAGCAGTGTGGTCGCGCAGGTGTTTACCGAAAAATTCGGCCTACAGTCGTATATGGTCAATGGGGCCCGGAAACCGAAAGCCAAAATTGGATTCACCCTTCTACAACCCCTCCACCTGCTCGATATGGTTGTATACCATCGTTCAGGCACTTCTTTGCAGCGGATGTCCGAGGCCCGCCAAAGGCCCCCTTTCCAGACCATTCCCTACGACATCGGTAAGCGGGCAGTTGCGTTATTCCTGAACGAAGTGCTCTATAAATGCCTCCGCCAACAATCAGCCGACGAGCCGCTGTTCGATTTCGTCTTCAATGCGGTTTCTTGGTTGGACAATGCTGAAAAGATGTCCCCAAATTTCCACCTGCTATTCCTGCTGAAATTATCACGCTATTTGGGTTTCCACCCAGCACAGCCGAAACCGGGCCAAGCCTTCTTCGATTTGAAAGACGGCGTCTTCTGTAGCTACCTGCCCGCCCACCCTTTGGTGTTGGAGCAACCCTATACTTCGCTGTTTGCAGATTTACTGGCCACGCCTTTCGATCGACTGGAAATGTTAAAGATATCGCTCGCCGACCGCCGTTACCTACTTGGCAGGATACTCGAATTTTATCAGTTCCACGTAGACCACCTAGGCGAGATCAAATCTCGCGACGTGCTGGAAACCGTGCTCGATTAATACGATCCGAAAACAAAAGCACCGTTGATTTGTTTCGATAATGCATATTGTTAACCACCAATTTCCTTACTGATGTGGCAAGAACAAAATAACACCCTCTATCGCTCCTTCACGTTCACGGACTTCTCCGAAGCTTTCGCATTCATGGTACGGGTTGCTTTGCTAGCCGAACAGCACAATCACCACCCTACGTGGACCAACACGTGGAATACGGTTGAAATATGGTTATCCACACACGACGCGGGTGATGTCGTGACCGAAAAAGACCGAGATCTTGCAAAGGCCATAGATAATGTACGATAATGCAAGCACGCATCAGCCCAATCACCAGATTCAACCAGATTCTCCTATTTGTCGTCCTTTTTTTCGGCATCCTTTATTTTGCAAAGCCGTTTTTTATCCCTCTCGCTATCGGGGCCATGTTAGCCATGCTACTGGTGCCATTTTGCCGGAGGCTGGAGCGACTCCGTATTCCACGGGGTTTGGCATCTGCGTGCTGTGCGCTATTGGCCCTAGTGTTGCTTCTGGGTATCGGTTACCTGCTGACCACCCAACTTATTGCCTTGGCAAAAGATATGCCTGTTATCGGAAAGAAATTGAATGATATGCTCAATTCGGCCCACGGCTTCATCTCCGAACACTTCCAACTCCCCGTGGATACACAAAAGGCCTATTTACAAAACCAAATCGACGGCTTCTCTGACCTAGCAGGAAAATATGTGGGCGATATTTTCCGTTCCATCCTATCCTTTCTGGTCCATTTGCTTATCATTACTGCCTATACCGTACTTCTGCTTATCTATCGCCGCAGGTTTAAAAATTTCGTGTTGGCACTGGTGGTCCACTATGCCGGCCGGACAAACTTGGATGAAGCCCGTGAGGTGGTCGACAAAACCACGGATGTAGCCAGTTCGTATTTAACGGGCGTATGTATCGTCGCGGTGACTTTTTCGGTCATCAATACCATTGGCCTAACCATCATCGGCATCGAAAACGCCCTATTTTTCGGTGTGATGGTCGCTTTCATCAACATCATCCCTTACATCGGTTCGGTAGCGGGCAGTGCTATCGTGGTGCTCTACACGCTGATTACGCGCGATTCGCTCGCTACGCCCGCTATCGTCGCGCTATTCTTCATCGTATTGCAGCAATTAGATAGTTACATCCTCACCCCAAAAATAACTGGGAGCAAAATCCAACTGAATGCGCTATTTACCATCATGGCAATGCTACTAGGTAGCCTCGTTTGGGGTGTAGCGGGCATGATCCTCTTCGTGCCGTTCACCGGTGCCGCTAAAGTTATTTTTGACCATGTCGATTCCTTGAAACCTTATGGAAGTTTAATCGGCGACCGTGAAACACAGATACCAAAAAAAAGCCGCCCCGTTTGAAACGAGACGGCCAAATACAATAAATATATTGATAGTAACCTTTAGATTACCTTAACATTTACCGCATTTAGTCCTTTTCTGCCTTGTTCAACATCGTAAGATACGTTGTCGTTCTCACGGATTTTGTCGATCAAGCCTGAAGAGTGAACGAAAATTTCACTTTCACCCGAGTTCGGAACGATAAAACCAAAACCCTTGGTTTCATTGAAGAATTTTACTACTCCTTCTGCCATTGTATTGAAAAATTAAAAATAATAAAAACCAAAGGTATATATATTTATTTGTAAGTCAGCCAAAAATATTTACCTTTTGGTGATTCCGGATCATGGCCCCCTCAACTTTATAAATCATTTTTTTTAACTATATTAGCACATATTGCCCTTTTCATTTGTTGCAACATAGAAAGGTTTTATTTGCATTTTACCCACTATAAAACACGAACTAAACGATATGGCTTACCAAACTGCATCCCTAAAAAAGCTGGCGGAGAAGCATTCCGGGATAACAAAGCTTCCTTTTTCTATCCGCATACTGCTAGAAAACGTATTGCGCAACCACGATAATTTCGCAGTTACCGATGAACACTTAAACACCTTGATTAACTGGAACCCATCCGGTACCGATAAGGAGATCCCCTTTAAACCAGCCCGCGTATTGATGCAGGATTTCACGGGCGTACCTGCCATTGTCGATATCGCCTCCATACGCGCGGAAGTGATCCGGAAGGGCGGCGACGGAAGCAAAATCAATCCGGCTATTCCTGTCGACCTGGTCATCGATCATTCCGTTCAGGTAGACTATTTCGGTACAAACTACTCCTACCAGAGCAATGTAGAACTTGAGTATGAACGAAATGCTGAGCGATACCAATTGCTTAAGTGGGGCCAGCAGGCGCTCACCAACTTCACCGTGGTTCCGCCCGGAATGGGTATCTGCCACCAAGTAAACCTCGAATACCTCGCCAAAGGCGTCATCACCCGGGATGGATGGGCCTTTCCCGATACATTAGTCGGTACGGATTCGCATACGCCTATGGTCAATGGTATTGGCGTGGTCGCTTGGGGTGTCGGCGGTATCGAAGCAGAAGCAGCCATGTTGGGCCAGCCCATCTACTTCACTTGCCCACAGGTTGTCGGACTGAAATTGACTGGGAAAATACCAGCGGGATGTACCGCTACCGATATGGTGCTGACCATCACCAAGCTGCTGCGCGACTACGGGGTGGTCGGTAAGTTCGTGGAAGTCTTCGGCGATGCACTAGACCACCTCAGCGTAACAGACCGCGCCACGATTTCGAATATGTCACCGGAATTTGGCTGTACGGTAACGTATTTCCCTATTGACAACCAAACGTTGGAATACATGCGCCGAACCAACCGATCGGAAGACCAGATTAATCTCGTC
This sequence comes from uncultured Parapedobacter sp., assembly GCA_964613725.1. Classification (GTDB taxonomy): domain Bacteria; phylum Bacteroidota; class Bacteroidia; order Sphingobacteriales; family Sphingobacteriaceae; genus Parapedobacter. The sequence continues at coordinate 21,991 of CAZTJY010000031.1, forward strand.
GAAGATTATTGCAAAGAAAACCTGCTATGGCGCACGGGCAACGAAGAGATCCAATACTCGCACGTACTAGAGCTCGACTTGAACACGTTGCAACCAACCGTCTCAGGTCCGAAACGACCACAAGACAAAATTCTGGTAAAGGATCTGAACACCCAGTTTTCGCATTTGCTGGAGCAAGAATACAAACGTAATTACTTACCTATAAGGGATCGGCAGGAGCACGCCTGGCTTTCCGAGGGGGGGTCAGGTACCGCATTTATTTATGAAGACCGCCGCAAACCCGAAGAAATTCAAGTGGAAACCGAGGAGCTCCGGTCCGTGCGGATAAAAATAAAAAATAAGGAATATGTACTGAGCGATGGTAGTATTGTCATCGCCGCTATCACCAGTTGTACAAACACCTCAAATCCAGCCGTTATGGTCGGTGCGGGATTGGTGGCGCGGAAAGCTGTAGCGCGCGGATTACGGACGAAAACATGGGTAAAAACAAGTTTGGCCCCCGGCTCTAAAGTGGTAACCGAATACCTTCAACGTGCCAATTTGCTGGAAGATTTGGAAGCCTTGCGCTTCCATACCGTAGGGTACGGGTGTACCTCATGTATCGGAAATAGCGGCCCACTGCCGCCACACATCGCTGAAGCGGTGGATAAAGGCGATCTTGTAGTAGCCTCGGTCCTTTCGGGAAACCGGAATTTCGAAGCTCGCGTACACCCGCAGGTTAAGATGAACTTCCTCATGTCGCCCATGCTTGTGGTTGCCTATGCGTTGGTGGGTCGTGTAGATATCGACCTCATCAACGACCCTTTGGATTACGATCCAAATGGCAATCCGGTTTACCTGCGCGATATCTGGCCAACCCAGCAGGAGATAGTAGATACCATCAGCAGTTGCATGCGGGTAGAAGATTTCAAGGCCGTATACGATGTAATTTTTGACGGTGGGGAAGACTGGAAACAACTCCTTGCGCCGGAGGGAAAAAATTTCGGCTGGAATGATGATTCCACTTACATACAGGAAGTGCCGTTCTTTAAAAACATCAGCGACGAACCACTGCCCACGCAGGACATCTCGGATGCGCGCGTGCTCCTTGCTTTGGGCGATTCTGTTACCACAGACCACATCTCACCCGCGGGTTCATTTAAATCGGATTCCGCTGCGGGCCAATACTTGATTTCTAAAGGTGTGGAACCCCGCGATTTCAATTCCTACGGCTCACGAAGGGGCAACCACGAGGTGATGATGCGGGGCACGTTCGCCAATGTCCGCATAAGAAATAAAATCACGACGAAAGAAGGTGGCTACACGACGTATTTCCCCAGCGGCGAAACGCTGTCTGTTTTTGATGCTGCCATGAAGTATATCGAATCTGGCACACCACTGGTGGTATTGGCCGGAAAGGAATATGGTAGCGGGTCATCTAGGGATTGGGCGGCGAAAGGCGCGAACCTACTCGGTATCAAAGCGGTCATCGCCGAGAGTTTCGAACGCATTCACCGTAGCAACCTCGTAGGGATGGGGGTATTGCCCTTGGAATACCCCAAGGGGGAAAATGCGGAAACATTGGGACTGGACGGAACGGAGGTATTTTCGATCATGGGCGTGTCCAGCGCGTTGAAACCACATAAATTGATGGATGTAACCGCCACGAAAGCCAATGGACAAACTGTGGCTTTCCAAGCCCGTGCACGGTTTGATTCGGCCATCGAAATCGAATATTACCGCCACGGTGGGATATTGCAATATGTGCTTCGTGGATTCCTGAAACGATAATGGTATGCGATTGGCCTAACGCGCCGAACCAAACGCATTCCACCCCTGTGCTTTGATGGGATGAACATTGCCCGATTTGGAAATCAATTCATGCCCCGATGCTTTATCCGTGATATGGCCAATAATACTGATATCGGATTGGTTGGACAACTTATCATAGTCCGATTGGTTTATCGTAAAGAGCAATTCGTAGTCTTCACCGCCATTCAGAGCACATACGGTAGGATCGATTGCAAATTCACGTGCGGTGTCGTAGGTCATCGGATCGATGGGTATCTTTTCTTCGTACAAGCGGCAACCTTTTTCGGAGGCGTTACAGATATGCAAGATCTCGGAGGCCAAACCATCCGACACGTCGATCATCGACGTGGGCTTAATACCTAACGATGCCAACAGCTTGATGATGTCTTTGCGAGCCTCCGGCTTAAGCTGCCGTTCCACGATATAATCCTTTCCTTCCAAATCGGGTTGGATGGAAGGATTCTCCAGGAAAATCTTTTTTTCCCGCTCCAAGAGCTGTAAACCAACGTACGCCCCTCCTAAGTCGCCCGATACACAAATCAGGTCGCCCTCTTTCGCTCCATTGCGGTACACGACGTCCTCTGCCTTTGCGTAGCCAATGCTGGTAACGCTGATTACCAATCCCTGCGCTGAAGCTGACGTGTCTCCCCCCACCAAATCCACTTGGTAATTTTTGCATGCCAACAGCGCACCTGCATACAGTTCCTCGATGGCCTCCAATGGAAATTTACTTGATAGACCAATGGAAAACGTGACCTGGGAAGCGGTGCCATTCATCGCGTAGATATCGCTCAGATTCACTTGTACGGCTTTATAACCCAAGTGTTTAAAAGGCACATATTTTAAATCGAAATGAATACCTTCCAGTAGCAAATCAGTGGATAACAACGTTTTATACCCTGAAAAATCCAATACAGCGGCATCGTCTCCGATACCTTTGATTGTCGTCTTTTCTGTGCACTCAACCGCTTTCGTTAGATGTGCGATCAAACCAAACTCGCCCAACTGGTCGATATTCGTGTGTTCTTTATTATCAAACATCGTACGTTTGTTTATGGGATTATATTTGCTCCTATAATCTTTATTCCCTTAATCTATCACAGTCCCAGTTTGGCCGAAATCTCCAACATGCGCTCAATCGGTCTTCTGGCCCGGGCTATCACGTCGGCAGGCAATGCGATTTCCGGTTGCTCAAACCGCATGCAATTGTACAGCTTCTCAAGGGTATTGAGCTTCATGTACGGGCAATCGTTACATGCACAAGCATTATTAGGAGGGGCCGGAATAAACGTTTTACCAGGGCTAGCCTTCTGCATCTGGTGGATGATTCCACTTTCTGTCGCCACGATAAACGTTTCCGCCGGTTGCTCCTTGGTATATTTCAACAATCCCGACGTAGAGCCGATGTAATCGGCGGCATCCAGGATATGTTCTTCACATTCGGGGTGCGCGATAAATTTTGCCTCCGGATACTCAGCACGCAACGCTTCGATACGTTCCTGTGAGAAAATCTCATGCACCATACAGGCCCCGTTCCATAACACAAGGTCACGGCCCGTTTTCTTTTGCACGTAGTCGCCCAAGTTCTTGTCCGGGCCGAAGATGATCGGCTGATCGAGTGGCAGACTGTCAACAATCTGCACCGCATTGCTGGATGTGCAGACAATATCGCTAAGTGCCTTTAATTCCGCCGTACAGTTTACATACGTGATAGCGATGTGGTCGGGATATTGTTCCTTGAATTTGGCAAATAGATGCGGGGGACAGCTATCCGACAGCGAGCAGCCCGCTTTCAGATCGGGGAGCAATACCTTTTTCTCCGGCGATAGGATTTTGGCAGTCTCGGCCATGAAATGCACACCGGCAAAGACAATGACGTCGGCCTCGGTCTTGGCCGCTTGCTGTGACAGCCCCAGACTGTCGCCGATATAGTCGGCAATATCCTGTATCTCAGAATCTTGGTAATAGTGGGCCAAGAGGATGGCATTCTTCTCTTTTTTCAACCGGTTGATTTCATCAACCAAATCCAATGTCGGGTCAATCGGCTCATCGATATACCCTTTGTTGTCCAATTCAGCTAGATATCCGTTCATGACCATACAAAGGTAGCTAAACAAATTGATTTGATTTCCCGTTTCCCACAGCTTCAATAAGTAATAAGTATTTTAAATAAATCATTTATTATTGTTTGTTAGGGTGTTGGTTTTGTGAGAAAAGTATGGCGTTTTTATTTTGATTTTTGATTGTTCTTTATTTCCTAACATATTATTAACAGAGAATTCAGGCGTTATGGTTGAATTACAATGCCTTTCCTTTTCGCAATGATATATTATTCACAGGATTTTGTATAGTATTTATTCAGTAGGATTTGTTAATATTGTGGTGTATTTCTGAGAATTTTCGGTAGCGGTTTGTGTATAACAAAAAGAAAATAGGCCGGCGATGGAGTTATTATTTTTATTCAACCGTTAGTCGACACGTTATTCACACCCTTTTTAATGTTTATGCATCAGGTTGATTTTTTAGTTATCGGGTCGGGGATAGCCGGCTTGAGTTTTGCGCTTAAGGCGGCTTTACACGGTAAGGTAATGATCATTACCAAATCAAACGAAGACGAATCGAATACGAAATATGCCCAAGGCGGTGTCGCAGTGGTTGTGGATAAGTCTGACTCCTTCGAGAAGCATATTACTGATACACTGATAGCTGGAGATGGGTTGTGTGACCCAAAGGTTGTGGAAAATGTTGTGAAGGAGGGTCCGAGTCGGATCCAAGAGATTATAGACTACGGCACGCACTTCGATAAAAGGACCGACGGCGTGTATGATTTGGCGCGCGAGGGCGGCCATTCGGAACACCGGGTGCTTCATTACAAAGATGTCACCGGTTTTGAAATCGAACGTGTGCTGCTCGAGAAAGTCCATGAAAACCCGAATATCGAATTGTTGACGCATTACTTTGCTGTCGATTTGATCACACAGCACCATCTGGGGACATTTGTCGATAGGAGTACGTCTGACATTACCTGCTATGGGGTGTATGTGTTGAATACGGTGGACCATAAAGTAGAGCGTATTATAAGCAAGGTAACCGTAATGGCGTCGGGCGGAGCGGGGCACATCTATTCCAGTACAACAAATCCTGTTATTGCAACGGGCGACGGTATTGCCATGGTGTATAGGGCCAAGGGTAAGGTGCGGAATATGGAGTTTATGCAGTTCCACCCCACGGCATTGTACAATCCAGGCGAATATCCGGCGTTCTTGATTTCGGAAGCGGTTCGCGGGTTCGGTGGGGTACTCAGACGGAAGAATGGTGACGAGTTCATGCACGAATATGACCGGCGTGCAGGGCTGGCATCCCGGGATATCGTTGCCAGGGCGATAGATTCGGAAATGAAAAAATCCGGAGATGAGTTTGTCTTGCTTGATGTTACCCATCGGAAGAAAGCAGATATATTGGCTCATTTTCCCAATATCTACGCCAAGTGCCTCTCCATAGGGATAGATTTGAGCCGTGATTACGTCCCCGTTACCCCTGCGGCGCATTACTTGTGTGGTGGCATCATGGTGGATGAGCACGGTAGGTCATCTATCCGTAACTTGTACGCTTGTGGTGAGTGCGCCTCTACCGGTCTTCACGGAGCTAATCGGTTGGCTTCCAATTCATTATTGGAGGCAACAGTATTTGCGCATCGGATTTACGAGGATGCTGTCAAATCAATTGGTACGGTGGTATTGCCTACACAGATACCCGATTGGGATGACTCCAATACGGAGCTTTCAAATGAGGATATATTGGTAACGCACAACTTGCGGGAAACCCAAAAAGTAATGAGCGATTACGTTGGGATTGTACGTTCGGATTTCCGACTTGAACGGGCGCTTCGTCGGTTGGGCCTGTTGTATGATGAAACCGAGAGTTTTTATAAGAACACCCGGCTGTCGGTAAAACTATGTGAGCTACGGAACGTTATTCAGGTCGCATATTTGGTTATCAAATCGGCGATGAGCCGGAAGGAAAGTCGCGGCTTGCATTATACAACGGATTATCCCCGACGCGCGGATGAGCGGGTGGATACGATTTTTTAAACACATTCACAAAAAGGTTATGGCATTGATTCTTCCTGTGCAGGGGGTTTATCCCAAGTTTGAATCGGATTGTTTTGTGGCGGAGAATGCTACGGTGGTCGGGGATGTAACGTTGGGGAAACACTGCTCGGTTTGGTTCAATGCAGTGATAAGGGGCGATGTGAATAGTATTCGGATTGGCCCATACACCAATATACAGGATGCAGCAGTTATCCACTGTACCTACCAGACCGCTCCGACCACTATCGGCAGTTTTGTCAATATTGGCCACCATGCGCTGGTGCATGGTTGTGAGGTGAAGGATCGGGTGCTGATTGGCATGGGATCCATAGTAATGGATCACGCCGTGGTAGAGGATTACGTGATAGTTGCAGCTGGTGCCGTGGTGTTGGAAGGAACCATTTGTGAAAGCGGTTATCTTTATGCGGGAATCCCGGCGCGTAAGGTTAAGCCCATTACACCAAAGCAGCGTCAGCTTTTGGATGAACTGCCTGATCGCTACGTGATGTATTCCGAATGGTTCTCATAACCGTTATTCGGGTACATTGACCGTTTCTTCCTGCTCCCAGTTTGCCCTGATGATGAATGTTTTACCGAGGTACCAGACCCGCTCCGGCTGTCTTTTTTGATAAACATCACCCGGGTCCCATTTCCCATTGTTGTTTTCGTCGTAGACCACTCGCAGCGTGTATTTCCCTCCGGGGAACTGATCGAACGGTAAATTTGTTGATTCATTTATCGTTATACTTCGGTATATGACATCTTTTTTCTCGCTGATCAGCTGAATGAGGTATTGATGAGCGGAATCGGGAACAGTAATCTTCAAAAGGATGTTACCAAAATTATCGGTCTCGTCCATAGTAAATGTTTTGGTGACTGGTTTGTTTTTGTCGGCGAAGAAGCCACTGAAAGCACCCTCTTCCAATGTAAGTGTGTAATCGCGTTTCGGTCGCCAATTGTATCTCAACACATAACGACGTTGAGCGGTGCTATCCTTAATCAGCTGGAAATTGCGGACCTGAACGGAATCCACCAGGAGTTCGATTTTATTCCGGTCTATTGATTTTACCGGAGAACTTGGGGTAAGTTCGATGTGTTGGATGCGGTTGACTTTGTTTCTGGTTAGGTTGTCCGTGATGACGAAATCGCGATCATATTTGTCATTGCGTCCGCGGCGAATCAATACCGTATCGAGCACTACACCGGAATCGCTTATGCTGACTTTCAGGGAATCGAAAGTAAGGTCGCTTACCCATAATAAGGCTGTGTCCCTATTGGTTGTATATTCAACTTGTTTGCTCGTATCGAGGTTGGATGGATCTATTACGGTCAGTTCACCATTCGCCAAGGGCTTGTTGAATGCAAAGGTTATCTTGCCGTTGGGCTCAATTTTTCGATCAAGCAGACGGAACACCTGCGGAATTCCTTTAGATACTTCGAGTAATATTTGGGAAGTATCTCGGTTGAGGGTAATGGAATCGTTCAGGAAACCAATAAGCTCACCTGGAGCATTATATATACGGTCATTGTTTTCCTCACGTAAAGCGTATATGCGGTAGTTGTCTTCTCGGAGATTTCGCAGTTTGAAATTACCGGCGGTATCGGTGAGCGTGAAAATATTTGCTTTGCGCTTACCGAAAATCGAATCGCGGCGGGTTGGGATAAGCATGACGGTGATTTCTTTTTCGACTTCCTTGGTAAGTGCATTGATCACCTTGCCGGAAATACCAAGCGAATCGATGACATCGCCTGTCGAGAACACGTAGCTATAGTTGAGTATCGGGTTACCCTCGTTGAAGTCGCCGATGGCTTTTCCGAAGTTGATCGTATAGGTTGTATTTTCCTCTAGCGAATCCGGAAGCGTAATCTCAATGCTTTTCCGTTTCACACGGGGATTGATGGGTTGCTCGAGATCCGGCGATACACTGATTTCTTTGAACGGGTTGGAGAGTTTGATGAATTCATCGAATTCGATGACAATTTTTTCCGCATCGAAATTTCGGGACAGGTTCGGCGGTGTCTCTTTAAGGATTGTGGGGGGTATGGAATCCTTGGGCCCGCCTTGGGGCTGTTGGATGCTTGCACACTGCCAAGTAAGAGAAAAAAGGACAACGAAAAACGACAAAATAGCCCACTTTGGATTTAAGGCTATTTTTAAGCGATAAGAGCTATTTTTGGATTTGGACGTAACTTGCATCGGAAAATCTGAGAAAGTGTCTTATATTCAATTTAATGCGACCACCGATATTTCGACTTAACATATTGTAAATCAAAAGATTAATTGAAATGAACCATCAAAACAGATATATCGGAGGGCGATACCCCCGAAATCCGGGAAGCTTGGCCTAGTGTGCGGGGTTTTACCTTGATGAGTTTCTCGCGGGCTTCTTTCGACAGCGAGACCAATGACGTATAATCGAATTCTGGATTGATTTCCTGGTCTTCCATCCGCTTCATTTTGTTGACGATCTCAAGCTCTTTATCGAAATAGCTCTCATACTTCACTTGGATTTCCGCTTGCTCAATGCTTGCTTCGTCACGGCCGGCTAGCAATTCAGCAAACTTCGTGTCTGCTTCGGCTAAATGGCGTATGTGTACGTGTGGACGGGTAAGGATATTGAACGATCGTGTTTTTTGCGTAATGGGACTGGATCCAAGTTGGGTAAGAACGGGATTCATTTGCTCCGCCCCGACGGAGTGCTTACGGAGGTAATCCACAAGTTCGGCAGCGGATGCCACCTTATGTTTTACTTTTTCCAGACGGTTGTCTCCTACCATGCCCAATTGATGGGCTATAGGCGTGAGTCGTATGTCGGCATTGTCTTGCCGTAAGAGAAGGCGGTGCTCGGCCCGTGAGGTGAACATACGATAGGGTTCCTCGGTGCCTTTGGTTACGAGGTCGTCGATCAGTACACCGATGTAGGATTCCGACCGCTTAAGGATCAGTTCATGTCCGTCATTAATGCGTTGATGGGCGTTTATGCCGGCGATCAAGCCTTGGCTA
>CAZTJY010000032.1:0-30809 GCA_964613725.1 uncultured Parapedobacter sp.
ATATCTCAGAATCACATTTTTCTGTTCCAGTTTCTTGACCCGTTCGAGAATGCCGGAAGGGGCCATCCCCAATTCTCTTGCGATGTCGGCATTATTGATGCGGGCATTTTCCTGCATCAACCGTACGATGGCGTAGTCGGTTTGATCCAACTTATATTCCATTTCGTTAATTATTTTGCAAAAATACTAAATTTTAGAATTATATTCAAGTAGGGTCAATTTGTGACGAATGATATTCTCTATCGGATGATAGATTCTGTCTATAGCTGGGGTTTGGGGTTTAATCCAATTTTCATTTTAAAGATTTCCTAAGCTATTAGTTGCATTTATTAACACTGTTAATTAACTTTGCCCCGTTAAATAAATTGCGATGGGTATCAAAGAACGAAGAGAACGGCATAGGGAAGATCTTAAGGCAAAAATTCTTGAAGCAGCGAAGAAGCTATTTGTAACCGAAGGCTATGAGGCAACTTCCATTCGAAAGATTGCTGCGGAGATCGAATTTAGCCCGACGACGATTTACTTGTACTATAAAGACAAAACCGATATCGCTTATGCGCTGCACCAAGAAGGTTTCGGTTTGCTTAGGGAGCGTTTTTCTGCATTGGTTTATGTGGATGACTCATTTGAGCGACTAAAAGCAATGGGTAAGTGGTATATCCAGTTTGCGGTTGATCATCCGGACTTCTATGAGTTGATGTTTATTATGAAGGAACCCATGCAGTATTTGCAGGCCCATCACCCCGAGGAAGAATGGCCCGAAGGTGAGCGGGTCTTTGATGCATTGATTCAAACGGTGGAGGGGTGTAAGGCGCAAGGCTACTTTGGTAGCATGAATACGGAGGAAATGGCTATGCTTTCTTGGAGCGTGGTGCACGGCTTGTGCTCATTACACATTACTAGCCATTTTAAACACATCGCCGAGAAATGCGGCGATTTGGTGATTATTAAACAGGATACCCTATTGGAAAACGTTTTCCAGGCGTACCTGCAATTGCTGGAACGGTTCAAGTAATTTTTTTTATACGTTAATAAACACTGTTAATAATGAGAACAGTATTAATAATGTTGTTCTTGGGATGCTTCGCGAACGCTTTGGCCCAAGAACCCCTCAAGGCATACATCGATACTGCTTTGCGGAATAATCTTGTGCTCCAGCAGCGGCACGTATCGCTTGAGAAAGCCGTAATGGCGTTGAAGTCGGCCAAAAGCTTATACCTGCCATCGGTAAACCTGGAAGCGGCTTACCAGACGGCCGATGGCGGACGTAACATTCCTTTACCGATTGGCGACCTGCTCAACCCGGTATACGCCACGTTGAACCAGCTGACCCAATCCAGCCAATTCCCGACGATCGAAAACGAAACCATCAATTTCCTACCCCGCAATTATTACGATGCGCATATCCGGACTACGTTGCCGCTGATCAATACCGATATTGGCCATAACAAGCGCATCCATGAATTTCAGGTGCGGTTAAGTGAATTGGATGTCGAGACCTATAAGCGCGAGTTGGTCAAGGAAATCAAGGTGGCCTATTTCGGTTATCTCGGTGCGGTGCAGTCCGTAGCTGTTTATCGGTCGGCATTGGCATTGGCTAAAGAGAGCAGGCGGGCAAACGAGCGGCTGGTCGAAAATGGGAAGGGACTACCGGCCTACGTGCTACGTTCGGAAGGTGAGGTGGCTGCCGCAGAGGCCGCGCTTATCAATGGCGTGCAGCAAGTGGAGAATGCAGCGTACTATTTCAACAGTCTGTTGAACCGCGATGCGGCGGCCGATATCGACACGGTTTTCAATTCCGAAGATGCTTTGATGGGCGTGGTCGGCCTACTACATGGCGAAACACAGTCCATATCGACTCGCGAGGAACTTCAGGCATTGGCCACGGCGGTTAGCATCCGTGAAACTGCATTGAGAATGGATAAGCAATTTGCGGTGCCGACATTAAATGCTTTTCTAGATTTGGGCTCGCAATCCGAAGGGTTCCGCTTCAACGACCAGACCCGTTACTATATGGCGGGTTTGCAATTGACATTCCCGATATTCAGCGGGAACCGGAACCGTTATAAGGTCCAGCAATCGCAATACGACTTGCAACATGCCCAGTTGCAACTGGCGGAAGCCAACCGACAGTTGCAGCTATCCCATTCCGTCGCGCTCAATGGTTTACGGTCGGCCTGGGAGAATCATGAAGCAGCGAAGCGCCAACTAGCCGCAGCGGAAGCCTACCAGCGCCTCATTGCGAAGGGGTACCAAGCGGGGACGAACAGCTATATCGAAACCGTCGATGCCCGTAACCAATATACATCCGCCCGGCTGGCGCTATCCATCAGTACCTATCGGGTGCTTTCGGCCATGGCAACGGTCGAACGCGAACAAGCCACCTATTCACTCACCACAACGAATAATTAACGTTTATGAAAACATACAGCTATTATTCCCTTGCCGTCGCCCTGATGATAGCCGTCGGGGCCTGCAGTTCCGGCGACCGCGATGCCGGACTGCCGGCCGACGACACCATTATTCCCGTCCGCGTTGTGCCACTGGCGTCAACCGATACCGCTGGCACCGTGACCGCCACCGGCACATTTACCACCGATGACGAAACCGCATTGGCGTTCCGGAGTGGCGGTATTATCCAGCAATTGCGGGTCAAGGAAGGTGAATCATTCCGGAAAGGACAGCTTCTGGCTGCCGTGGAGGCAACGGAAATCAACACCGCATTAGAACAAGCCCAGCTCGGACAGGAAAAGGCGGAACGCGATTACCGCCGCGCCAGGCAATTATACGCCGACAGCGTAGCGACGCTCGAACAGCTAGAGCATGCGAAAACGGCTTTTGATGCTGCCAAGCAAGATGTGCAGCGGGCTTCCTACCTAGCGGGCCATACGGCCATCACGGCTCCTTTTGATGGCTTTGTGCTGCAACGGCCGGCCAACGTTGGGCAGGTGGTCGGTCCGGGTACGCCGGTGCTGGTCGTGGCCAGCCAAGCAAAGGGGGGATGGTTGCTCAAAGTCGGCGTCAGCGACCGGCAATGGTCGGCCATCCAGTTGGGTAATTCCGCCACGGTAACCACCGACGCCGTTCCGGGAAAAAATCTCCGGGCTGAGGTCGCCCGTAAGTCTGAGGGGGTGGACCCCCAATCAGGCGTGTTCAACGTGTACTTAAAACTAATGGATACACCATCGTCGGCGCTTGCTTCGGGCCTCTTTGGCAGGGCCACCATTAACCTCGCGCTAACCTCCGGTGTTTGGCTCGTCCCTTTCGACGCACTAATGGATGGGGATGGTAGGAAGGCCTACGTTTTCGTGACGACAGACGGTAAGACCGCCCGGCGCGTGGAGGTGGAAGTATCCAGCCTCCAAAAGGACCAGGCCGTGGTGACCGCAGGGCTCGAAAATGGCGGTTCGCTTATCGTATCCGGCAGTCCATACCTGCGCGACGGTTCTCCTATCACCATCAAATAAATAACCATGGGTCTGATCAAATATCCGATAAAGAACTACCAGTTTACGTTTATCGTTATCCTGATGGTCGTAGCCATCGGCGCTAGCAGCATCTTTACAATGCCCCGCTCTGAAGATCCCGAGATGCAGCCGCCCAATTTCCCAGTGGTGGTGATTTACCCGGGTACCAATCCCAAGGATATGGAGCAGCTGGTGGTGAAGCCCATCGAGAGCCAGCTCTACGATCTCGAAAACATCAAACGTATACGCACAACAATCGTGAACGGACTGGCTGTGCTGTTTGTCGAGTATGAACATGGTGTGAATTACGACAACAAGTACCAAGAGCTTATCCGCGAAGTGAGCGCCCTGCGGCCACAGCTGCCCGAGCAGCTGTACAGCATCGATGTACAGAAAATCGACCCTACGGGCGTAAACGTACTGCAGGTGGCCCTGATATCTGAAAATGCATCCAGAGGCCAGTTGAAGGAAGTTTCCGACCAGTTGAAGGAAGAGCTGGAGAAGGTAAGGGCGCTCAAAGACGTGACGGTAAGCGGACTTACCGACCAATTGATCCGTGTGGATGTGGAGCCTGCGAAATTAGCGCAACTGGGCATACCGCTTAACCAGGTGATGGAGGCGATCCAGAGCGAGGGGGCCAATATCCCCGGAGGTAGCGTACTAGCTGGTGGGAAAGTGTTCAGCATCAAGACAAGCGGCAACTACCAAAGTGTCGACCACATTAAGCATACGATTGTATCAAGCGTACAGGGAAAAAATATCTTATTGGATGATATTGCGGACATATATCCCGATTTTGCGCCAGAGACGCATATTACACGCCTCAATGGCTACCGCGCGGTGTTTGTCAATGCTGCACAAAAGGCCGGCGAAAATATCAGCCGCACCCAGGAGGAATACCTCAAGGTGCTTGATCGATTCGAACGGCGGCTGCCGGAGAATATCGATTTGGTACTGCATTTCGACCAAGGCGAAAATGTGAACAAGCGGCTCGGCGGTTTGGGGGTTGATTTCCTCATTGCCGTTACGCTCGTACTACTTACATTGCTGCCGTTGGGTACGCGCGCGTCGCTGGTCGTGATGATTGCCGTGCCATTGTCGCTCGCCATGGGCGTTATCGTGCTGAATATGGTTGGTTATTCGCTCAACCAGCTCAGCATCGTCGGGTTCGTGGTGGCCTTGGGGCTGGTGGTAGACGACAGCATCGTGGTGGTCGAGAACATCGAGCGGTGGATGCGCGAAGGGTATTCGCGTGTGGAAGCGGCCATCAAAGGTACGCACCAAATCGCTCTGGCCGTGGTGGGGTGTACCGCGACGTTGGCCATTGCGTTCATGCCGCTCATGTTTATGCCTGAGGATGCGGGCGATTTCATCCGCAGCCTTCCAATGGCCGTTATCGGGTCGGTTATCGCCTCGATGCTGGTGGCACTGTTGGTGGTTCCGCTGCTCTCCAGCCGCCTGCTGAAACCGCATGAAAATCCCGAAGGCAATGCGGTGCTGCGATGGTTACAGCGTGTTATCCATGGCACTTATGCGGTACTGCTGGATAAAGCATTGAAGCGGCCTTGGCAAACGGTGGTGATTGCGGTGGTGGTGTTCGCAGGTGCGCTGGCCTTGATCCCCGTTGTCGGGTTCAGCCTGTTTCCCGCTTCCGAGAAGCCGCAGTTCCTTATCCGGATCAGTGCACCGCTGCAAGCCCATATTTTCACCACGGATAGCATCACGCGGCAGGTGGAGAAGGAATTGGCTGAATTACCCTCCGTGCAATATTTCGCTTCCAACGTGGGCAAGGGTAATCCGCGGGTGTACTATAATGTGGAGCAGGCCAATGAGCGGGCCGATTTCGCGGAGATATTCGTTCAGTTGCAGCCTGAAACCTCAGCGAAGGAAAAGGAAGCACTCATCGAGACACTCCGCCAGCGGTGGACGCCCTACCTGGGTGCTAAGGTGCAGGTGAAGAATTTCGAGCAGGGGGTTCCGGTGATTTCACCGGTTGAAGTACGGCTCTTTGGCGATAACCTCGATACCTTGAAGCGGTTGGCCGGTCAGGTGGAGGCGCTACTGGAAGAAACCCCGGGCGCATTATACGTCAATAACCCGGTGCGCAACGACAAAACCGACATCCAGGTGAACGTCCATCGCGATAAGGCGCTGGCCCTTGGCGTGCCCAGTGCGCACATCGACCGGACCGTACGCATGGTACTGGCGGGGATTGACGTGACCACTTATACCGATCCGACTGCCGACGATGATGACTACCTCGTGCGCCTCAGTGTGCCGCGGGGTGCCTATCCGGACCTGTCGGTGTTTGACCAAGTCTATGTCGACAATGTTCAAGGTAAGGGGATACCGTTCAGTCAGTTGGCCACGTTGCAATTCGTGCCGTCGCCACCGGCAATCTACCACATTGACCGGCAGCGCACCGTCTCGGTAAACAGTTTCGTTTCCGCAGATTATACCAACGATGAGGTCATCCAAGATGTCATCCACCAAATGGATGCGCTCCAATTGCCGGTGGGTTACCATTATGAGATGGGGGGAGAGGTGGAGAGCCGCGAGCAGTCGTTCGGCGGATTCGGCACGGTTATCCTCGTTACCGTTTTCATGTTTATCGCCGTATTGGTGTTGGAGTTCAAAACCCTCAAGAGCACACTCATTGTGCTGTCCGTCATCCCATTGGGTATCGTGGGCGCTGTGCTGGCGTTGCTGGTTACGGGCAATACCTTATCTTTCGTGGCCACTATCGGCCTGGTGGCCCTTGCCGGTATTGAGGTGAAGAACACCATCTTGCTGGTTGATTTTACGAACCAGCTGCGTAGGGAAGGGGTACCGCTCAACGACGCCATCGAGAAGGCGGGGGAAATGCGTTTCCTGCCCATCATCCTCACGTCGCTGACGGCCATTGGCGGCTTGCTGCCCATTGCATGGTCGAGCAATCCGTTGATTTCGCCCTTGGCGATTGTGATGATCGGCGGACTAATCAGTTCCACGCTGTTATCGCGTGTGGTTACGCCGGTAGTGTATAAGCTGATGCCGCCTTCTATAACAAGCGGAGATTAGCTTTCGTTGCTTTGCCCATTGTCTATTTTGGTTTTCCCAGTGCGCACGCCGCCCGCATTGGGTAAGCCTTGATGGCGTTTCATTGTGCGCGTGTCTTTAAATGCTTTATCGGACGTGGGATGTCCCATTTCTCTGTTGCGGCTTTGGTCGGGCAATTCGCTGATCGTTTTTTTCTTCATGATACCTCCTCGTGTCATAACGATAACAACGGAAGGACGACATTGTTCACCCTTTCTTCACCCTTGTGTCGCCCTCTGTTCGTCCTTTGTTCTACTATAATGCGTACCGGACCCCCTATCGGATACGTGTTGTGTCTTACCTTCCGCACGCGAGATGGCAGAAGATGGGGCGAGGAAAGTAACGGTGTTAGTCTTCGGATGGCTCCTCTTTTCTCGTGTTTTTATTTTTATCCCTTGCCTCCAAAAGATCCCGCAAATTCCATCGCTTGAGTAGTATCTTGGTAGAATACCTTTTGAGGTGGTATTTTTCGGGTTCGCCAATCAAGAAACCGAAAGCATTCATTGAAGGGACGGCATCGAAGATGACCTTCACGGTGGCGGTAAGGGGCAGCGCGAGGATTAAACCGGCGAGGCCGAACAGCATGCCGCCCAATAAAATGGAAATGATGGCCATTAGGGGGTTGATACTAACCTTACTACCTACGATGTTCGGCGTGATAACATTGCCCTCCAGAAATTGTACCACTTGGAACCAGACGATTACCCCCACAGCATACCATGCGGTATCTTTCGTGGCAAGTGCAAAAATCGCCGGGAGGATGGAGCCGATGGCAATTCCGATATAGGGCAGTAACATCAGCAGTGAAGCCAGCGTGCCGAAAAACCATGCGTATTGGATACCCAATATCCATAAGCCGACGGTGTTGAGAATGGCTACGATGCCCATTACGGTAATAAGGCCGAGCAAATAACTTTGCACCACTTGGTAAATCTTGTTGAGCGTATTGTGTACCGTTTCTTGTGGGGTAGATTTGAAAACTCGGAAGAAAAACTCCCGGAAAAATACACGGTAGTACAGTAGGAAGAAAGAAAATAGGGGGACTAATACCATCCCTGCCACCACGTTGCCCAACGAACCAAAAGCGGCGGTGATATAAGACGCCGCATTCGATAGGATTTGGTTTGCTTGACTCCTCAACCGTTCCACCACCTCGGTGGGCTCCAGTCCGAAGCGCTCTTGCAACCACCGTTGTATGGTATCGAATATCGAAAGGAATTTCTGTTGGATCTCTGCGCCATCCCGGCCAATGACAATGACTTGGTGGATGATGAACCAAACCAATCCCGATAGCACGGCAATGGCTAAAATAACTGCCAAAAGCGCGGATAGCGCTTTGCCGAATCGCAACCGCTCGAATGTACCAGCCACGGGATATAGCGAAATCGCGATGAGGATGGAGAACATGAGCGGCAGCAGCACGCCTTGCAGCACATACAGAAGTGCGATGATAACGGCCAACGAGATTAAACTGGCTGCCAATTCCACCGAATAGGGCCGTTTAGAAGGGTTTTCTTGCATATAATTGATATTAATTCTTGCGTGTATAGCCTCACTCAAAGGTAATGAAATAATTGTGATCGTATTACCCGTAGTGATTTATCGACAATGGAACAATAATATACGGATAATGTTTTCGTGGGCTATTTCGTTGTTGATTACGGGATTAGCAAATAATAGCGAGGAATTTCGTACTTTTGCGCGAACATTAGTAGATTAAAAAACATACTTTGATATTTAGCGATTTTAATTTCGACAGCACCCTTTTTGAAGGATTGAATAGCATGGGCTTCAAAACGCCCACCCCCATACAGGCTGAAACCATCCCGATTATCCAAAACAAAAAAGATTTGATTGCCTGTGCCCAAACAGGTACGGGGAAGACCGCATCTTACCTTTTGCCGGTAATGGATGCGATTTGCCGGATGGAACAACGGCCACCGGTCAGTGCCTTGGTGCTGGCGCCCACCCGCGAGTTGGCCATGCAGATCGACCAGCAGGTGGAAGGACTAGCCTATTTTACAGGCCTTACCTCGATAGCCATCTATGGCGGTGGCGATGGTATCGGGTATGAACAACAACGCCGTGCGCTGCGTGAGGGCGTCGATATCGTGGTGGCCACGCCGGGTAGGTTGATCGCACACATCAGTTCGGGCAAAGTGCGGCTCGACGAGATTAAGTTCCTGGTGCTCGATGAAGCGGACCGCATGCTTGATATGGGCTTCAAAGACGATATCAACCGGATTGTCCGTGAATTGTCGACGGAGCGGCAAACCATGCTGTTCTCTGCCACGATGCCGCCTAAAATACGGGCATTCGCAAAGAACCTGCTGAAACATCCTCAGCAAGTTAACATTGCGCTGTCCAAGCCTGCCGAGGGAATTGTCCAACAACAGTATCGCGTAGCAGACAATCAGAAAACACCGCTATTGAAGCAGATTTTAAAAAGCGGTGACTTCAAGAGTATCATCGTCTTTTCATCGACCAAAGAGAAGGTGAAAAGCCTGGGGCGGGAGCTGGGTAAGTTGGGCTTGACGGTGGAACCGTTCCACTCGGATTTATCCCAAGATGAGCGCGAAAAGATTTTGCTGCGCTTCAAGAATAAGCAGTTGCCTGTCTTGGTCGGTACCGACGTGTTGTCGCGCGGCATCGACGTGGTGGGCATCGATTTGGTGGTGAACTACGACGTGCCGCCCGACCCCGAAGATTACATCCACCGGATTGGACGGACGGCCCGGGCCGAAACCACCGGTACGGCCATCACGTTCGTGAACAGCCGTGACAGTCGGCGCTTTACAGCTATTGAGCAATTGATGGAACGCAAAGTAGACGAGGCTACACTCCCAGAAGGCATCGAGGCCGCCGTTGAGACCCCCGATCGTAGCGACCGGCCGCGCGGAGATCGCCGCCGTGGCGACCGAAACCAGTCGCGGAATAAGCACAAAGGCGGGAAACCGGGCAATCGACCCGGCGCGCAGCAATCCAAAAATACCGAGGGAACCGCTTCGGCTACCGGATCGGAAACGAAGCCAGAAGGCGCTCCGAAGAAGAAAAAACGTCCCTTCAAAAGGAGGAACAAGAACCGGAAGCCCCATACTTCGGAAGGGGCGGAAACGCCCTCCGAACCATCGGCTTCGGCATCTTAGTTTCTGTGCGGACAAGATTTGACGATGGGGAGTTTAAATTTGCGTGTGCGTGTATTGCTCAGTTCGATTCATGCTTGTGTGCTGATATGCGACGCTGTTTCGATGAATAAGTTTACGGGCGGTAAGCTGTTTAATCCTATCTGATACGGAATAGGAATAGATTAAAATATTTGTATCCAAAAAGACCTTATCGCTCATTCGCTTCGTCTCGATCAAACTTAAATCCCCTGGTATCGCTAGCAACGGCGTCGAAAGTCACCCGCGTGATACCGGACTGCTCCGAGACCGTTCCCAGACTGCTGCGGTGGCCTTGGGTATGTACGAGCTTTCCCCTAGGGCGCCGCGTGCTGTTTTCAGCAGCGAAACAGCAAGATGATGGCCGGAGTACAGCACGAAGAATCGACCATGATGCGGAGCCTTTCGGGTACAGGTATGCCCATCTTCCTTTACCTTTCCTTCGGGTCCTATCCCCATATGTCCCGCATATATCTCGGTAAAAAGCCTAAAAAGCGGCACTTTAGCGAAGGGTAGGCGGCTACATAGCGGGAGAAAGGCACTTTCGGGTAGGTGAAGGGTAGCGCATGGACCATGTTGGAGACCGCTTCGGGTTGGCTTCGGGGATAAGTTTACGATCCATGCTGCCTTGTACTGCGCTAGACTGGCGGCGCCAAACGGAGTCCAGTCGGAGCGCAATATAAAACCAGCCGAAGTCCAAACCGAGCACCGAAGCCATTCCGGCGACCGTCCCGTAAGGAGGTGAGGCGCGGAAAGCAGCGAGCCCCTATCGATATATTTCCTCAACGCGCTCGAAGTCGTTATCCCTGCGGAAGCGCCAGTACCCGCCACTCACCCAATTGGAACAGCCCCGCGCCATTTAAGGCAGTTACCGTTGCTCGGTAGAACCGGTAGGGGGTGCTGTTTTCAAAAATGAATGTCCGGGTTTCGAAGCGGGTTTCGAACACCTCGTCGGTCCGTTCATCCAGCAGGGTCCACGTTTCTCCGTCCATCGATCCTTCCAACCGCCAGTTCCTGGGATCGCGCTCAGGCGCATCGTTGCCGGAAGTGAACGTGTAAGCACCCAGGATGACCGGTTCGAAGTACTCCAATTCGAACCATATGTATTCCGAGAAATTGAATTGTAGGAACTTTGTCCGGGTGTCGTTGTCAATCAGTTTCAGCGATCCCTCACCGGCAAACTGGCCCCCGTCGTTATCCCGAGATACCCTGAAGATGTTCCTAACGGTGGTCAAGTCGCGTACCACACCCAAGTCGGTCAGTCGACGGTTGATTTCCGCATACGATCCATTCGGGGTTTTCACGCGAAGGGTGTAATCCTCGAATTGTCCTTGGTCAACCGAAATATTGAGGTTGTTGTCGTTGGTTATGAACTCACCGCCGGTGCCTACGCCTTTATACCAGAACACGCTGTCTATGGCCATGTCGGTGGCAACCGAAAGGTCCAGGCTGCCGTCGGGATTGGGAGTCGTGGCAACTTCAACCAGGCTGTCGGGGTTGATGTTGATGAATGTTTCGCTCTCCGCCCAGAACCCCTGACTGTTTTCGGTACGCAACGTTACGCGGAAATCGCCCGTTCGGAGGAACGTATGTGAGGGCGAATCATCCAATGATACGCTGTCGTCGCCAAACTCCCACCGTACCAACGAGAAGTTGGTGCCCTTGTTCGTAAACGAGTAGGAGAAGGGATCTTGGGGGTCTATCTGTTCAAAATCGAACATCGCCTGGGGCTTCGGCTCCTCCGGCTCCGGCGTGGGGGTCGGCTCTTCCTTGCAGGCAAAGAAGAAAACCACCAGGATTGCCCACTGGCTGCGGGCCATTGCCCGTTTTACGATGTTCATCGTCCGTATGATCATGATGCTCATTGTTTTATGCTCAATCTAATATTCGTCAAATACACTCATGGGGCTAGGGGATACGGATAAGCCGCCACTCGGCCAACTGCCAGAGCCCATCGCCATGGTTCTCGTCAAAGTGGATACGGTAATACCGGTAACTTTCCTCGTTGTTGAACTCAAACCGCCGGGTCTGGAAACGCTGCGGGAATTCTTGATCCGTGCGGATGTCTACCTCCACCCAATCCGTACCGTTGTTTGAGGCTAGTATCCGCCAGCTTTTGGGGTCGCGCCCCTGGGCATCGTTGGCGGAGGTGAGGGTATACGCGCCAATCTTCGTTGCTTCATCGAATTCCAGCTGCGCCCAAAGGTCGCCGCGGAAATCGCCCACCAGGAACTTGGAGTTGATGTTATTGTCAATGAGTTTCAACGACCCTTCTCCGCCCTCTGGCCCGCCGCCGTTGTCGCGGTTTACGCTGTACGTGGTGCCTTGATTGGTCACATCGACCTCCAATACATGCTGGGGGTGGATGAGCACGATGACCGATTTCTTTTCCTCATCTAGCACATGGATAGATGGATCCTCAAGCGTGACAGCCACGGCCAGTAGTTCATCGGGGTACTGCTCCACCACAGACCATTGCACGAAGAGATCCAACGGTGTCGAACTGGTGTTGGAACCGATGCGGTTCACCGTGTCCATGGTTACCTGATCGATGGTCAAGGGAACCGTATTCTCGGGTAGCACGCCCGCTTCAACGAGTGTCGCGATGGTGTCAGGATTGACTACGGCGCGCACGGTGAACGGCTTGCCCGGAACACCGGCAAGGGAGATGCCCAACGGGATGTTCATACCCCCCGATTGCGATTGGTAGTTCTGCCGGTTGCGCGCTTCGACGATACCGCCTCCACCATTGGTAATGGAAAGATAGCGGATTTCGTCGGGTTGCAGGATGTCGGCCGTGTTCAATACCACCACGGCCGATGACGATTCGGCGGCGATGGTGTTCCCTTTGCCGGGATTGACCAGTCGGTAGGCCAAAGCCACGCGTTTGCCGTAATTGCGCTCCAGGAAGCCTAAGTTCACGGCAATATGGAATGCGCTGGTTTTAGCGCCGAAGGCGAACGTCGCGGCGGTAGGTATGGACACCTGGCTCGTGGGTACCGCTACTGCATCATCCAACTGACCGCTGGTGATCAATTGGTTGACCGTATCGGGGTTGAGCTGCAGTTCTACCTGAAAGGCTTTTGACGCGGGCTGGGCCAAGCTCACCGACAGCGGTACGATGACAAGCTCACCATCTTTGCGTATTTCGCCTGCTTGGTCGTCCGGGACGACCGTTGTGGGGTTGTTTTGATCTAAATCGAATGTCTCCAATTCCGGTTGTTCGCACGATAGCGCCAGCAGTGCGATGGTGAACAAGGGAAGGTGAACCCGGGAGTATATTTTTGACCTCATCATATGCGGTTAATTTTGAATAAATACCTTTGTTATTGGTCTAACCATACACGGCCATCCAATTGCCAGTTTTCCTGCCGTGGAATTTTAAGCCAGGTCATGATCTGAACGGGTACGTCGACATTGCTGGGCACGGTTTGGCCCAGGTCCTCCGAGCTGGGTGCGCAAACATAATCCGCCAAGGCATCGCGTGTGATGTTATCGCCCGAAAGGGTCATATGGCTACCAAAGGGCCCCTCGTCTTTGATTTCATTGCCTTCCGATCCGACCACGGGCCAGAGGCCGGCAAGAAAATCGTAATAGGGATGGTCTTCCGGTACGCCGGTTTCACACGAGTACTGACGCAGCACATCTTCCGGAAGCGCTACTTTCCAAAACCGTACATCGGCGATGTAACAGTCGGCCTGTCCCTCCTGGTCTCGGGATCCGAGAATCAGCGGCAGGTCGTTGGTAATACTGCCGTAGTTGGTGATATTGACCTCATTGTTGAATTGGCCATTGGTGTAGGTGCGCACGAACCGCTGGCCATCGCGGATGACGCCGACCACGGCAATACTGTTCCATGTCGCATTGGCCAGGTTACCACCATTGGTTTGGCCCACGTTGCCTCCCAAGCCGCGGGCATTGAACTGCCAGCCACGGCCTTCGAGGAAAATGGTCCAGCCCACGTCGTCCCAGCTCCACCGGTTCCGCTTGGAGAGCAACGCCGGGTACCGGTATTCGAAGTTATTATCGGGTCCGGGGTTTTTCTTTATTTTCATTTCAATGGTAAATGCCGAATTGTCCAGGTTATAGAAATCGTTATTCCCGGCCGTCACCTCACCACGCACTTGATCACGGAAGTGGACGAAATCTCCTTGGAACCGGATGCCCAGGAACGGTTTGTTGATGATCCGCGTAGTGTACCTGTTGGAGTAAAAGATGGTAAAGGTGTTGACTTCGGGGTTACTGAAGATGGTGTTGTCGTTTTCCCACTCGGGGATTTCAAAGTCACCGCCTTTGCTTGATTTAACAACAATCAGCCAGTTTTCCGCGCTGTAGTTGGGTCTATTGCGCAGCACGTCCAGCAGCTCACCCACGCGGTTGTCGAATTCGGTAAGCGCGGCTTTGTACTCGGCCACCGATAGGTCGTAGCCATGCGCACGTCCGGCGTCGTCGATATCGGTGTAATGGGCCGTGACGAGGGTGATGTCGTCTTCGGCAAGCGCGCGCGCGGCGGCGGCCTGTACGGCGGCATCGCCATCCAATCGTTCACGTGCATCGGCGCCCGTGGTCAGGTGGTCGAGAAACGCCTGCGATGAGGTGTACACCTGGAGGTTGCTTTCGGATAGGTTTCCTTTGATCCGTTCGAAAATGGTGGGGAAGTTATCCAAATGGGCGTCGGAATAGTCGTCGCCCACCACGCCGTGTTTGTTTTTCTGAACGCCCGTAACCAAATCCGCCCAATTGGTGCCATTTTGTGGCGACGTTTCTTCGTCAGACAACGACTCCCAGCTGTATATGGCGTTCGATAGCAGGGAGTGGATGTGGGTGAACTCCCCCTCGCGCACCGACTTCCCGCGGGCACCGTCGGCAATGATATAGAGTACGCGTGGCGAACCGAAGGCCACTTCCACGGAGTCTACCGGTTCGGTCTCCGGAATGACCTTCGAAAATTCCTGGTTGCACGATAAGATAAGTGCACCTGCCGCTACGGCAAGTAGGGCCGATGCTAACGAGGTCGTATTTTTATAGGTGGTATAACGCATAGTGTTGCTAATTATTCGTCAATGATTACGCGGATATAGTTGTTTGCGGGCTGACTGTTAAATTGAGAAAAGAGCCCGTAAATAAGCAGTGCCCGCCGTCCGTCTTGGGCCGTCGTTTCCATGATGTCTTCGATAGTGCCACTGAAAATACCTGTGGCATTGTAGCCGGGTATGAGGTCGCCCGATTCGTCGAGGACCATAAACCCGTTCCGTGCCACCCCGTCGTAGCTACGGAAGCCGCCGCTCACGATGATTTTGCCGTCACTGAGTTGCTTGGCGAAGTCCGGTGCGCCGCCGTCGAACGCTTTGGCCACGAACGATTCGTCGAGGGTGCCATCTTCATTCAATACAGCCAGCCGATTGGCGGGTTGGCCGTTGAATCGGCGGAATTGGCCGGCGAGGATGTACTTCCCTGTGGTGGCATTGTAAAAAAGCTTATCGATGGCTTGGTCGGCTCCGGTTCCGCCCGTGTTGAAGGTCTCATCTACCGTGCCATCGGCGTTCAGCCGCAATATCCGGCCGGCTGGAACACCGTCAAACTGGTTGAATGTTCCGTACACCACGAACTTGCCCTCATGCGGGCCGCTATCGTGCCGGATGGTCAATACATTGCCGTTGCCGCCTGGCCGGAAACGGTTGGCTGCCGCGTCAAACCGGAACGTCGAATCCAGTGAGCCGTCGGCATTCAATCGAGCCAGGTGCCGCACTTCCACGCTATCCATGATCACCGAGTCGCGTGTTTCGAGTTTGTTCGGTTGGTCATACCGCCGGTTGATGTAATAGCGGAAACCGCCACCTACGACCAC
The DNA here is from genome assembly GCA_964613725.1 of uncultured Parapedobacter sp. Taxonomy (GTDB): domain Bacteria; phylum Bacteroidota; class Bacteroidia; order Sphingobacteriales; family Sphingobacteriaceae; genus Parapedobacter. The sequence continues at coordinate 15,555 of CAZTJY010000032.1, forward strand.
CTTATCGTTGCCCTGTGGGAAGAGACGATCGACATAGCCATCGAAGCCCCCGTTGAACCGTGGATAATACTTGATGGTGTCTGACTGGTCGGGCCGCCGGAACGGGTGGATGCCCATGGTGTCGATGGTGCCGTTTACGTTGAGGGTGGTCAGGTTGCTGATGTCGGTGGTGCGCTGCGAGTAACCGCTGAATGCGCCGCCCAACAGGTAGCCGTTGCCGAACGGGACGATGTCGGTGAGTTGTCCGTTTCCGCCGGTGCCGGAACGCAGGCTAGCGTCGTACGAACCGTCGGAGAAAGCACGGGCAATCCGGTTGATGGGGCGGATGGCGCCTTTGTTGTCATAGTCGGTGAAATTGCCTACCACCAACAGCCGCCCGTCTTCGGTACGGATAACCCGGTTTACCTCGCCGTTGGTACCGCGGGGTGCGTTGAAGGTGGGGTCGAGGTTAATTTTACCGGTAACGGAAAAACGGGGGCCAAATACCACGACATCGCCAATGGAAACGGTGGTTACGCCGGTACTGGCGAAGTCGGGCACGATGAGCTTGATCTCCGTTTCCGTCACGTCCGTGACCTGCGCTACTTCACCGTTGAACCGGAAAATAAGTTCATCCCTGAACGGCAGTAAACCGGAGGCCTTGATGGTCACTTCCGTGCCGGGCAAGCCGGAGGCGGGAGTGGGCGCCTGATTGCGGTTCATGGTGATCCCTAAAGGTTCTTTGGCTGGCCCATAGGGCTCCTGCAATAGGGTTTCTTTGTTGCACGACCAGCAAAGCCATGCGACGGCCGCAATCGCGACGGTTGCTTTTATTATTGATTGCATAGTTGTCTCCATTTACGTCTTATCGCTTGCTTTGAATGATGTCGTTGATGACTTCCTGCTGATTAAAGCCAAACCCGGTATAACCAAAATTGCTTCCAACGAAGTCCAATACATGGACCACGCCGTTGCGGGGCTGGATATCGGACGAAGCTACCGGTGCCGTGTTCCACGCTTCGGGAATGGAAACGTTGGGTATATACGAGATGTGCAGCTGCCGGTAACCCATGTATTTCAACCGGGATTCGGTGGGTTTGCCTTCGTCATTCACCGCATCGTGGAATACCACCCCGATGTTGCTGACCGTGTTGTTATAGGCGTAGTAATTCTGCCCGCCGAAGGTGTTGAGTACGCTGAAGTCGATCTGCGGATAGTCGCTGAGCTTGTGCTTGCCACGGAACATGTAGCGCTCGAGGTATTTCCGCCAGATGGCGGAGTCGACATCGGCCAGTGTTTGGATGGTATCCAGGCCGAGGTTGTATAATTGCTGGTTTGCACCGTTGCCCTGCCATCCCGGGTCCGAGCCCTCATAATTGACGCGGCCGATCAACTTTTTGATGTTGACGTCGCTGGGCGAAAAGAAGGTCAATTCGTCGGCGACGAAGTGCTCTTCCAATCCGGCCAGCCGTACCAGTTGGCCGATGGTATCGAGCTGTGGGGTGGTATCGAGATAGTCCAGTATCGTGCCATCGAATACCGGATTGGCCCGTCCACCATCTACGTAATAATCATCCCGCTCGCACGAAGAAAGTAAGCAGGCCAACACGACCAGCAGCGGGAGGGCAGCGCATTGCCTCAAGGTGTATCGTTTCATTGTGTACTTCATCATTTCGAATATCTTTTTCACGATGTGTCGGTATATTATCTGAAGTTGAGCCAATATTCATTCAGTACAACTTTCGGGTTGTTTATCCGCGCAGACGGATTCAGGGGCCATGTCCATGCCCGCCGATTGTACTGGTCTGAGTTCAAGGGGTTCCGTGCAAAGGAAGGGTTCATGATGCGCTGGGTGCGTACCAGGTCGAAATACCGATGACCTTCGCCGAACAATTCACGGCAGCGCTCCCAGAAGATGAAATCACGCAGCTCTTGCCCGCCGGCACCGGCGTAGGGCGTCGCTTCCGCCCGGTTGCGGATCATGTTGAGCGAAGCGATGGCCTCGGTATCGCGCGAGAGTTCGGCCAGTGCCTCGGCGTGCAGCAGGATGGCGTCGGCGTAACGGAAAATCATGAACGTGTTGTCGGGGTTACGGTCCTCGTTGCCCGAGGCATACACATTGAACCCGAATTTGACGGCCGTAAATTGGCCGCTGTTCGACAGCATATCGTCGAACCAGAAATCAGCACGCTTGTCGGCCAACCCGGCGGGGTAAAGTTTGGCCATGTACGTATCGATGAAATAGCAATGGCTGATCTGGTTATTGAAGCGTGGGAATTTATAAGGCCAGCGCAGGAAGTGGTCGCCGAATGGCGACAACGCGGCGTTGGCGTCTTGGTAGTTGATACTCCGGTAAAACTCAAACAAGCTCTCGTCCGAGCGGCCTTTCATCACCGTCGACCAGCCGTCTTCGGTAAGCGGGTATAGCCGGTAAGGCCCCTGTTCGATCAGTTCCTTACCCAATGCGGCGACCTCCTGGTAATACTGGTCGCGCTTATTGCGGTCGAAACCCGCGTTCCACATGTTCATGTGCATGAGCAGGGCGATGATCGCACCCCGGGATGCCCGGGCGCCCTTGAGGGCTGGGTCTGAGAATTGCCATGGAAGATCATCTTTGTGGGGGCGCAGGTCTTCCAGGCAGCGGTTCATCACCGATACCATCGGCTCACGGGCCAACTCCTCGGCATGGTAGGGATCGGTGTAGTACACCACGTCGCCGTAAAGGCGCACCATCCAGAAATAGGTGAAGCAACGCATGAAGGTCGCTTCGGCGATGTACCGCGCCTTGTCTGTTTCACTGAGGCCGGGTATCCCTTCCTCCAGCTTGCTGATGAGGATATTGGCCGTCTGGATCACCTGGTAATACCGTTTCCAATCCGTGACGTTGATGTAGTTGTACCAGTCCCAAGGCGTTCCCGCCGAGATGACGGAAAGCATGTCGTTCTCGCCGAGGAATTCGACCACGCGGCGGGCGCTGTAGTTGTTGGCCCCCGGTGAGGCAAACACTTCGCCGGCGCGGGTTTCGCCGATCGCACCAATCACCCAGCTTTCGTTGATCTTGTCGAAAAACATGCTGTACATGTTGGCAACGTTGGCTTCCACGTCGTCTTTAGAGAGGTAGAAGTTGTTGCCCGTGAGCCGGTCTACCGGCTGTACGGTAAGGAACTCCTTACAGGAGGTGGCGGTTATTGCCAGCGTTAATATCGTTATCCATTTTACAGTTTTCATAATCATATCGCGCTTAGAATCCAATGTTTAGACCGATGTTGTACGTTCGGGGCACCGGGTAACCTTCCGAAATGTCGCGTCCCATGGTGGTTACGTTTTCGGGGTTCGGGCCGGTGTACCGCGAGAAGGTGTGCAGGTTTTCCCCCGATATATAGACCCGTAAGTTGTCCAGTCCCCATTGGCGGACCAGGTCGCGCTCAAACATATAAGAAAGGACAATGCTGTTGATCTTGAAGTAGGTGCCGTCTTCCGCCCAGAGGGTTTGGTCAAACCGCACCGGCCGAATGGCACCATACCGCTTGTAATCGTATACATAGGGGTAGGTGGCCTGGTCGCCGGGCTGCCGCCACAGGTCGACATCGTTCAAGGGTACTACGACCCGGTTTCCGAATGGGTTGCCCATCAGCCCGAGTCGTTGTGCTAACGCGTTGTTGAGTATCGTCCGCTTACCCGTGAACGAGCCGTTGAGGTTGAAGCCGAAGTTTTTGTAGTTGAGCATGATGGAGGCCCCACCGGTAAACAGCGGTTGGGAGTTTCCGGTGCGTTGGTAGTCCTGGTCATTGAGGTAATAATCGTTGTTGGCGTCTTGGATCATCGGGTCGCCCGCCTGGAAGAACTGGCCGGCGGTTTGGTAGCGCAGTCCCGTAACCGGATCGACCGGCACATCGGCGTCGGTGGCGTATACGCCTTCGTTGACGTACAGGTAGTTGGCCAGTGTCGCCCCACCCACGCGGAGGATCACGTGCTGGTTGTACTGGTTGACGTCGTAATCATAGCGGATGAACTGGCCGGAATAGTGGTTGGGCAGCGAAAGCAACACGTCCTTATTATAGGCCCCGTTTACCGACACCGTAAGGTTGAAATCGCTGTTAAGGCGCAAAGGGCGGAACATGACGAACAGCTCGTGCCCGTAGTTCGCGATACCGGCGCCGTTGCTGTATATCTTGTTAAACCCGGTAGTATTGGGCAGGAACTGCTCAAACAGTTCGTTTTCTACTTTCTTTAAATAGGTGTCGTAAATGACTTCCACGCGGCTGTTAAACAAGGAGAAGTCGAGTCCGGCATTGTATTGGGTGTTTGTTTTGGGTTGTAATGCCGGATTGGGAATCTGGTCGAAATCCAACCCGATACCTTGTTGGCCGTTGTAGTTGCCGGTGATGTTAAACTTGCCATATATGCGCTCCAAGGTGCCTGTAGGGATGATGTTGACCCCCCAGCTCAGCCTGACTGCGCCATAGTCGAGCCAATCCCACCCTTCCAAAAAAGGCTCTTTGTCGAAGTTCCAGCGGAGTCCGATGGCCGGGTTCCGGGCGTACAGGTTTTCAAAACCGTTGGCTGAGGAGCCGTCGAGCCGATAGGAGAGGTCTAACACGTAGCGTTTGTTGAAATCGTAGGAGGCGGCCAGGGCGAATGAGGCGGCCCGTTCATCGGTATAATCATCCAGCAAACCGCCGCCCCGAGAGAAGTAGCCATCGAACCCAATGGGGCCCTGAAGCTGGTCGTTGGGGCTCCGTTCGTTGCGGGTTACGGCGCTCTGCCTGCCCGCAATGCGGAACTCGTTGAAGAAGTTGATGAAGATATTGTGGCCACCGGTAAACTCCTTGGCATAGCTGAGGCTGTTTCGGTTATACAGCTGGGTGGTGCGGCCGTTGTACGAATATACCTCAGCGAACTGGTCGTTTGCCACAGCCGGCGTGAAGGTGTCTTCTGTTTTCGATTCATACTCGTAGCTCATGCTGGTGCTTGCCCGTAGCCCTTCGATGAATTGGTAGCTCCCTTCGAGGTTGGCGCGGATAAGACGCGTAGCGTTGTCGTTGTCCGTGGCCAGTACGGAGCTGTGACTTCCCCCTGCCTGATAAAAAGAAGGCGGGGGCAGTAGGGTAGACGAGAGTCCGTTGCTTGCCACGCCGGTTTGCAGCATACCGATACCATCACCCACGCTTTGTTGGCCCAATTGGCCGGTCACGGCTCCGATGATCTGGAACCGTCGGTCTTCCGGTTGGTACTCCATGCGTAGGTTGGCGTTGTACCGCGTAAACCCGGTGTTGCGGATGATGCCCTGATCGGTAAAGTAACCGAGGTTGGCTTTGTAATTAAACAACTGGTCGCCTCCGTCGATGTGCAGGTTGTGGCTTTGGTTATACCGAGTGCGATAGTAGTAGTCCTGCCAGTTGGTCGAATTGTTCCAATAGGCGTTGAGGCTGTCGGAGAGGAATGGGGTTTCCGAAATCCGCCAAATATCGTTTACGGTTAGCGCATTGCCATAAATCTGCTGCAGCTTAAGCTGCCGTTCCAGGTTGCCGCCCAGCGTTTCGCGCAGCTTCGGTGGGGTGCGTATAAAGGAGTTGTGCGTGTAACGCACCCGCGGAATGGGTGAGTTGCCCCGTTTCGTGGTGATGATGATGACGCCGTAAGCGGCCATCGACCCGTAGAGCGAGGTAGCCTGGGCATCTTTCAGAATTTCGATGCTGGCAATGTCTTCCTGCGGGATGAGCGATAGCGGACTGATACCCGGTCCCTGTTGCTGGAAGCCGTATTCGGTAGCCCTGTCGGCATCCATCGGGATGCCATCGATGACGTAGAGGGGTGAGGTGGGTTGCAGGAAAGACTGGTTCCCCGAACCGGTCATGGACACGGTGGAGAGCCCTCGGATTTGGGTGGATCCACGGAAACCGGGGGCACCGGTACTGACCTGTGTATTCATACCCGGTACGCGCCCCTGGAGCAGTTGCTCAATATTCGCGGTTGGGATGTCCTGCACGTCGTCGCCGCCTACAGTGAACGAGGAGCCGGTGCTTAGCTCTTTGGACCGCGGTTGGTACCCCCGGATAACCACTTCATCCAGTTGGTTGTCGATGGGGGCGAGCTGCACGCGCAGCACCGTCCGTCCGGAGCCGACATTCTGCGACCGCTCTTGGTAACCTACAATCCGGAAAACCAGTACGGTATTGGCAGGAACCGACACCCGAAAATTCCCGTTGTCGTCGGTGGATGTCAATGCGCGTAGGGGCTTACCCGTAAAAATGGTTACGCCGGGGAAGGGTTGCCTGTTTTCGTCGATCACGTTTCCGGTGACCGTGATGTTTGTTTGCGCTAGCGCGGGCCGTTGGATTAATAAGGCCGCCGCTGCAAGTACGATCAACAATGCCTTCATCTTATTCATCTTCAAACTTTGGTAATTCGTTTCTAAAATGGAACACAATCTCCCAGTCGCCGGCCCGGTAGATATTGAAGTCCAACCCAAATGTTGCGTAAGTCAGTTCGCCGCCGAACCCTTTGCGCGAATATTGGAATTCGACGGTTGCACTCCCACCGCTGTTGGTGGTGTATGGCGTTTGGATATTGACCAGCGGAATGGGGTATGCAACATCGTACTGCACATATTCGGCTGTTTTCACGATATTGAAACCATGCACCAGCGTGCTCCACTTCGTTTCGTTGAATAGCTCCGGATTGATCAACGTACTGTCGGGACCGGGGCCCATGAATTTGAACCGGAGATTATGGCCATTGCCGCCCTCGAACGGGCGGATATATACCACCACGTCTTTAATGTCGTTGTTACTTTGGAGGGGGCGGTTGGATTGATCGCCGATAACATTAACCAGCCGAGGGCGGATATAATTGCGCTTATTCGGATTTTCGGGGTCCGCGGGGTCCCGGGCCACGCCACCGGTATAAGGGTCGATGTCGTCGGACGGGAAATAAGGGCGCTCGCGCCAGGGAATGAACTGAAAATCGGGAATATACACCGTTCCGCCCGTGTTGGTCACTTTGAGGTCGAAGAACCGCGTGTCTTGTACCAGTAGCGTGGTATCCTCAGGGCGCGGTTCAATGAGGTCGTTGCCGGCCGACGCCCAAAGGATGAATTGGCCCGATTCGCGTACTTCGAATAGCGGCCGGTCTTCCAGCTTACGCTTGGCTTCGATCGCTTCCAGCGAGGTTTCGAGACCATCGTAAGCGGCAGTCCATACGTAGGTGGGCCTTACCTGAAAGAGGTCGGTTACCGGCCTTCCGTCGCCATAACGGGCATTTACGATTTCAAACTTCAGTGGCATCGTTGAGGCATCGGGATTGAACTGGCCCATGAGGTTGGTACGTCCGAGTATCGGCTCCAGGACCTTACTGCCGTAATTGATGTTTTCGCTGATGTATTCCTTTTCTTCGGGCAGGTCATACAATTTTTCGCACCCTAATAGGAAGAGGCCCAGGGCCAGCACACCGAGGCCCGCCTTCGTTTTCCGTATTAATCTTTTGCTTGTCATATCATCTCGCAGTTGTAGCATTCATTTTAATCTTGCGGCGCTTCATCATCTTTCGCCTGGTCGGGCGCATTGACCGACCAATCGGCCATTTGCATGGTGTTTCCGCTTCTGTTGCGGAGAATATTGAGCCGGTAATATTGGTACGCCACCCGGTTATTGATGCGGTAGACCTTCATTTGGAAGCGTTCCTCGAAAATCTCCCCGGCTCTCGAATCCAATTGTACCCATTCTTCGCCGTCGTGCGAACCTTCGAGGTTCCAGTCAATCGGGTCACGTTCGGGGAAGTCATTGGCCGAGGTAATGGTATAGGCACCCGCGACCGTCGGTTCGTTCAGCTTGAATTGCAACCAGGCGCCCCCAAAGCTGCCCAGGAGGAACTTTGTTTCGCGGTTGCCGTCGAAAGCGAATCGTGCAGCCTCAATATGGTTCGGTCCCCCCGAGTTTTCACGTGAGGTAGACCACTCGCCGCCTACCAGGTGGAAAAGGTTTGGTGGTGGTGGGATGAAGGTAAGTCGGCTGATGAAATCGCCAAATCCGAAAACATGGTCGCTGTTCACGACATGTACGAAGGCGTTATTTGTTTCAATGTTAATAGATCCGGTATTGGTTGTAATCCAGTTCCTACGGAATTGGCTTCGTTTCGTGTCGCTGAAGTCGATCGTTTCCGGTCCGCCGTCCCGGAAGCCGGAAGAGGTGGTACGGGTCAGTTTCGCGTGCATGGGATAACCGTGGCGGATGCCTTGCAGCTCGACGCCATCCTGCAGCTGCATGGAGTCGGTGGGGTACTTGCCGCGGATGATGTACTGTGTGAGCATCGTGTCTAAATGCGCTTGGTCGATTGTCGCCAGGTATTCCGACGGACGGTCCGCCAGGTAACGGATGTTGTTGAGGTTGGTAATGGCCAGTTGGAAACTCTCGTTGGTGAGCGCAAATAGCGTGATGTTACTGTCGCGGAGAGTCTCCTCCAGCCCCAGTCGGTCGATCACCTGTAATAGGGAATCGTATACCCCGTGCTTGCTTTGCAGATAGGTGTACGTATCGCCATTGAAACGCTTATTGATCTTATCGGGCTGGTAATACCCGCCGTCTTTGGCACAGGCAACCACGAGTGAGGCGAGCAGCAATGGATATCCGTATTTTTTGAGAATGTGCTTCATATGATTGTCGGATTCGTTATTTCCAATATTCGTTTTGAGTCAGCTCTTTATTTTGCGAAAGCAACGCGGGTGCGATGGGCCATATATGGCCATTTTCGGCGAGCAAGGGAGCAATAACCGGATGGCTGGGCCGGATCCGGTTGTAGCGTACCAAATCGTACCATCGGTGGCCTTCGCCCATCAGTTCCCGTTGCCGTTCGCGGAAGATGGCCTGGAGCAGGTCGCCATTAACATCCTCGTTGTAGGGGTCCAATCCCCGGCGGGTACGGACGGCGTTGAGCATTTCGATGGCACCTTGACGTTCGCCCAGTACCGCCAGCGCTTCTGCACGGAGCAGCGTGATATCTTCGAGTCGCGTGAATACGAGCGCACTTGAGAAAAACCGGAAGGTAGGGTCGTTTACGCCACCCATGATGCATTTGATCTTGCTGAAGATCGGGTAACGGCCATTGTAGTTGGTGAAATACCTTTCGGAAACCGGGGTTCCCAGGGTATCGAGGCTAAATCGTTCGTCGCCAGCCTCGTCGAAGATGGCGATGATCGAGTCTTTTGGGAGGTATATATCGGGGATGCGCTTATTCACCACGGGTTCGGCCAAGGTGAGTTCTTCGATGTGGCCTGTAAACGAGCCGTCTACGTGGCCCCACACAAAGGAGAAGCCGAAGAGCTGGTTAACCCGCTTGTCGTAGAAGAAGCCGTTGGCATCGGTCAGGTGGCCGGTGGAAATATAGTCGTTTCCTCCGCGCGGGTAATTGTCCATAACAAACTTGCTGTAGATGGCCGCGTCGGGGTAGTTGCCTTGCCATGCGGCAAGATGGGCCAAGACGGCATAAGCCGTATGCTTGCGCGCCAACGCGCCGTCCCAGCGGGTTCGTGCTTCGTTGTAGTAGTCCCCCTGCTGCTGTTCGTCGCCCACGCTGTAACCGTAGGGCAGGTCCGCGGCGGCAGCCAACATTTCCTGTTCGGCCCACGCCAATACCTTGGCTTGGTTCTCACGGGGTTTATCTTCGAAACGACCATCATAGGAGGAGATGATGAGCGGCACATCCCCCCAGATACGCACCATATAGAAATAGGCGAATGCACGCAGGAAGCGAATCTGGGCGATGTCTACCGTCATGTTGTTCTCCGTATAGCGGAGGTCTTTCTCGCGTACCTCGTGGATGCGCTCCAGGAATACATTGGCCGAGTTGATGACCGCGTACCAGCGCCGCCAATTCGAGATGGCCTCAATGCTGGGATACGAGGCGGTAAGGTCCTGCGAGATGATGGCGCGCAGATCCTGCCGGGTGGGCGCAGTAAATTCGCCGGCGCGGACATCGCCATACAACCAATGTGCATTATGATCTACCAAAGCTGCCCTAACCAGGCCGTATGTGCCCATGATCGCCGCTCGGCTATCTTCCAAGGTATTCCACATGTTTTTTTCGCCAACCACACGCGACGAGTCGACGTCCAGCATCTTCTCACATCCACCCAAGGCGGCCAGCAAAATCAGGCACGGCAGGAGGAACTTCATGGCATTTGTTTTGAATCGGTTATTTATCGATTTATTCATCATTTGTTTTTTCTCTTAACCAATTTATAGATTCATGCGCACACCCAAAGTATAAGTGCGTGGTATGGGTAATCCATAACCCGTGTCGTAACCCATAAAGTCCACCAACTCGGGGTCCCTGCCTGTATAGGGCGTCAGGGTGAACAGGTTGTGGCCGGTACAATACACGAATATGCGGCTGATGTTTGAACCCTTGTTGAGTAACTTGGTCAGGTCGTAGCCCAGTGAAAGGGTCCGTAATTTGAGGAACGAAGCGTCTTCGAGGAAGAGGTCCTGCTCTTTACGGTAGGGGATAACGTTGCTCCATGGGTTATATAACGGATAACGGCTGTAGTCGCCGCGCTTTTCCCAAAAGGTGATTTCTTTCACCGAATTCATTTCCGTAACCCCTTCACGGTTAATGAAATCGAACCGGTTAGCCATATCGGCGTTCAGTATTTGACGTCCGATGTTGAAGTAGAAATGGGCGTCGAGGCTCCAATCGCCAAGGGTGAATTGGTTCATGAACCCACCCACGACCTTCGGGAGGATGGTTCCTTTCAATTGGCGGTCGGCGTCGTCGATGGTAAGATCGCCGTTGACGTCCACCCAGCGTGGGTCGCCGGCACGCAGGGGGATGCCGTTGTAATTCATCACGCTGCCGTCCACGGTGGGGACTTCCTCGTCACTCAGGTAGATTCCATCGTTTTGAAGCACCCAAAAGCGGTCGATGCGCTCACCGACGCGGAAAAGCCGGTTGTTAATAACGATCTCGTCGAGCCCTCCGGGCAAACTGACCAATCGATTGGTATTGTGTGAGATGCTGAGGGAGGGGGTCCAGGTGAAGCGGTTCTTTTTTACCGCGTCGGCGCTTAGCAAGAGCTCAACACCGGTGTTGTTCACATCCAAGCCCGCACTGTACGACTGGCGGTAGCCGAATTCCGCATAGGAAGGGACGCCCAGCAGCTGGTTCCGGTCGTGCTTGGTGTACCAGTCCAGGTTGATGCGAAAACGTTCGTCGGCAAGTCCGATGTCCAATCCGATATTTAACTGGTCGCTATAAGCCCAAGGAATGCCATAGCCCGACCACCCGAATTCATACGGCCGGGTGAGCACGCCAAAGCCGTTGTAACCGGGCGTGATCACATTGCCTGTATAGCCCACAAAGGTGGAGTAGGTAGGTCCCTGCGAAAAATTGTCAAATACATTGAGCCGGCCCAGGCGCCCGGCGCTGGTACGTAGCTTCAGTGTGGAAATGGTGGGGGCATCTGCCAGCAAATCCTTTTTGATGTTCCAGTCGAACGTTAACGTAGGCGTAAACAGCCACCGGCTGGTTGGCTGTGCATTGGATGAACCATCGGTACGCAGCAGGAGCGACACCGTGTATCGGTCGTCGAAGTTGTAAGTACCGCGCCCGTAAACCGATACCAGGTTTTGGTTGGTGTAGTCCAGGAATTTAAAGACCATTTCCCTCGGAAAAGCAAGCGGATTGAGGTAATCGGGCTTGTCGGGGTCCGATTCCAGTAAGTTGATTTTGATAAAATCGTTGATGCCTTTGTATGCATAAGCGTAATTGTATTTGAATGCGTCCCATTGGAGTACATTCCCGGCTTCAACGAATAACTTATGTCGACTACCCATCGGCACATCATATGACAGGTGGTTGTCGAAGATAAGCCGTTGGTTGTAGCCGTAATAATTCGACGCGAAGCTGTTTTCTTCCAGCAGCGGGCGGGGGTAAAACAAGTCCCGGTTGCCTTCGTTGTAGTCCACGGCTAAACGGGAGGTGATATGCAACCGGTCGAGATCGAAAACCAGCTTGGCATGCCCTTCCACGATATTGGTGGCATTATTATCGAAGCTGTTTTCGAATTCATCCAGGTATCGGCTGTAAACGGAGTTATTTGGCGATAGCGGCGAGGAAAGGTCGGGGATGTACGACATGGTGGCGAATCGGTCACGCAGTGTACGATTGCGGTCACGCAGCACGCGGTTTCCATTGATCATCGCCGAAAAGAGCAGCCACTTCGTCGGCTTCATGTTGATGTTGAACAATGCGCTGTAGCGTTTCATCCCGGTTTGGTCGGCTACGCCCTGATTTTGCATGTGGCCTACCGCGAAGCGAAAGTTCGCCCGGTCGCCACCGCCAGAAATGTCGGCATCCGCCGAATAAACCAAACCATTGCGGTAATAACTGTCTGACCAGTTTGAAGGGCCGTAGTAGGAGGTGTTCAGCGAATCGCTGAGGTACAGGGGATATGCGTCGTCTGCCGAATACCTTCCAATGGCCGTGTAGCGGTCATAAAACTGCTGGCGGAAAGCGTTTTCGTAGTCGCCGTTGATGGCTGTAATAGCCGGGCGTTGGGCGAGGCCTACGTAAGCGTTAAAATTAATACGGCGTTGGGCGCTTGGTTTTTTGGTGGCAATCGCAATTACGCCGTTCGCCGCCATGGGCCCGTAGATGGCGGTTTGGCCGATATCTTTCAGCACTTGGATCGACTCGACGTTATTCATATCGATGTTGGCTAGCAGGTTGGTGGCCGTGCCGATACGATCAAATTGATACTGTTGGATATCAAACGCAAAAGGGTGTTCGCCAATCAGCGGAATTCCGTCGAGCACGACCAATGGCTGTGATTGATAGATTTCTTTCTGCGTAAGGATAGGCATCGGAATTCCCCGGATATACATGGGCTGAACTTTGCCCGGTTCGCCGGAGCTCTCCTGAACATACAGGCCGGGCGTTTGGTCTTTCATGTACTGCTGAAGCGAGGCTGCGGGGAACCGAGCGATGTCATCCGCGTCAAGGGCGACGGTCCGTAGACGGAGCTCGCCGAAAACCGAATCCCTTCCAGTAGGAAACAGCGCTGTTGCTGCTGAATCCCGTGCCAGGCTGTCTGGTTGTCCGGCTGCCACTATCAACGTATCTTGGGGAGCTGGAAGAAACATAGCGGCTCGAACCACCGAACCTACAGACACTGCATGGATGAGTAACATCAGTATACAGCCAATTAAGATTCTTTTATTATGCATATATATTGGTTTTTCAGATATCTATCTCGTTCGATTAGTTGAATATAGTCGACCAACAACGTGGAAACACGGCGAAAACTTACATAAGCGTACTGCCCGACAGGTTTACAGCACCGTTAGTCCGATACGATAATCAATTTGGATAATTAAGAAGCAAATGCAAGTTCATGCACGTGCGACGGTCAGAAGCTAGGTTATAAACGTAAATATGGTTCTCATAATTTTTTTTGGTTTTATTTAGTAAGTCAATTATTCACGGTGTTGGCACGTTAGCTAGTGATTTATTTTAACAGTACTTGGTTTGCGATGGCTAAGGTACAAACAAAAATCGTTTTAGCAAGTTTTTTTTGTTTTTTTATTGTGAAAGGTGATAAATGAGCGGACTGAACGGTTTTGTGATTCCGATTCGTTCATCTATCGATCGACCAATTGTTGAATTTTTGTAATTAATCCGCGGGAAAATAAGATATTCTTAATTTCTGTCCGTAATTTTGCACCAATTGAGATATAATGGCGAAGAAAAAGAAAAAGGCCGCTGAAGAGGTGGATGTTGTTCTTATCGGCGCGGGCATCATGAGCGCCACACTGGGTACGTTGATCAACGAGTTGCACCCCCGTGCAAGCATTACCATATTCGAGCGTTTGGATGAGGTGGCGGCAGAAAGTTCCGATGCATGGAACAATGCCGGTACCGGCCATTCCGCACTCTGCGAATTGAATTATACGCCACAGCGCACGGACGGTTCGGTAGATATAAGCAAAGCCATCAAGATAGCCGAGGCTTTCGAACTTTCTAAGGAGTTTTGGTCTTACCTGGTCGCTAACGGTATCGTCGATCGCCCTGAAGACTTTATTCGGAGTATTCCGCATATGAGCTTTGTATTTGGCGATGAGAATGTCGCGTTTCTCCGCAAGCGTTATGAAACCATGAAGGAACACCACTTGTTCCAAGGCATGAGCTATACCGAAGACCATAACGTACTCCGTGATTGGATTCCGCTGATTATGGCCGGACGGAAACCCGATGAACGCCTAGCCGCCACGCGCATCGATATCGGTACAGACGTTAATTTCGGTGCGTTAACGCGCGCGCTATTTCTGCATTTGATACAGCAAAACAGGGTCAAGCTCCGGTTGGCCAACGAGGTGCGTGATATAGAACGGGCTGACGACGGCCGCTGGAAGGTGACGGTGAAGAACCTCACAACCGATAAAAAGAAAACGGTTGTTGCTAAATTCGTCTTTATTGGCGCCGGTGGCGGATCATTATTGCTGCTCGAAAAGTCGGGCATACCCGAGGCAGACGGCTTTGGCGGGTTCCCGGTGAGCGGCCAGTGGTTGAAATGTACTAACCCAGAAATAATCGCGAAGCACCACGCCAAGGTATATGGCAAAGCGGCCGTGGGCTCTCCACCCATGTCGGTACCCCACCTGGATACGCGGGTAATCGATGGGAAAACCGCACTGCTGTTTGGCCCGTATGCAGGCTTTTCGACCAAGTTCCTTAAAAATGGCTCGTGGTTGGACCTTCCCGCATCGATTAAGCTCAGCAATATCCGTCCCATGCTAGCGGCAGGGATCGATAACATCCCCCTCACCAAATACCTGATTAACCAAGTGCGACAAAGTCCGGACGACCGATTGGCGGCGTTGAAAGCGTACGTGCCCACTGCACGCAAGGAAGATTGGGAACTGGAAATTGCCGGCCAACGGGTGCAGGTCATCAAAAAAGATGAAGAGCACGGCGGCATACTTGAGTTCGGCACCGAAGTAGTGAGCAGCGCCGATGGCACCATATCGGCACTTCTCGGTGCATCACCGGGCGCATCCACATCCGTGTCTATCATGGTCGACCTACTCGCTCGATGTTTCCCCGAGCGTGCCAAAACTGCCCAGTATCTCAGTAAACTCCGTGAGATGATTCCTTCGTTCAGCCAATCCATCGCTGAAGATACACAATTGTGACGGGAGACGCGTGAGAGCTCGTCTACGATATTGAAAATGGAACACACGCTCGAATCCGTATAGGCGTGGCAGATGTCGCAAACGGATTCAA
>CAZTJY010000033.1:0-30520 GCA_964613725.1 uncultured Parapedobacter sp.
ACTTACGCCATGATGCCACCATATTGCTCCTAACGGGGATTGCCAACCCGGCCCCGTTATATGGATATCTCTTGCCACAGGTATCGGAGATCGAGCACATGCGTTATGCCGACCACCACGATTATACCGCAGCCGACATCCACAAGATCATCCGCCGTTTCGATGAAATAGATAATCCAAGCAAACTGATTGTCACCACAGAAAAAGATGCCCAGCGGCTCCTCGATCCAGCGATTTCGGATTTAATGGTGGGGCTACCCCTCTATATGGTGCCAATCCATCTAGAATTCGGCGCGGCCGATGATGCTGTTTTCCGCGAGCGCGTATTAGCCTACTGTTCCACTCCGCACGAATAGCTATTTCCGGTTCCCCCGGAAAGCATACATCAAATAAAACAGTGCTGGCAGGATGAAGATGCTACCCAGCACGAGAGCCCACCCCAACGCATCGATACTGGCCAAGCCCCCGTGGTGGTCGGTTAGCGACAGGTCTCCGCCGTTCTTCAGTAAGATGAGGTGCGGGTAGTGGCGATACGTTGCGGCAAAAAGAATCATTACCACCTGGAAACCGGCTAACAGTCGCATCCATAGCACGGAACGTCTGTTGAGCGCAACAAATAATGCGACCAACGACAAGCTGGCCAGCAGCACCGCTAGTTGTCCCCATAGGTCTCCCACAATCCAATTGACAAGGGGAATACCTGAGTGATAAGCCGAAAGAAACACCGCTCCACCGCACGCCACAGCGATGACAATAAATGCCCGAGCGAGCCGCACCAACATCCGCTGGTGCTTGGCATCTGCCGTTTGTCCCACGGCAAACACCGCGGCGAGGTAGCCACATATGGCCACCGTAAAAAATCCCACGGTCACGCCAAAGGGATTCAGCCAGCTGTAAACGTAGGCCGACAAGAAGTCGGTCGCTGCGGTGTCGATCGTCCGCGAAACCGTCGCTGCCGCGATAATGCCCAAAAAAAACGGTGTAATAAGGCTTGATAGCGTAAAAACGCGCGAATAGACCGTTTGCATCTCATCCGTTACCGCATCGTAATGCCGGAAAGCAAACGCTGTCCCCCGTGCAATGATGCCCAGCAGCATCAGCACCAGCGGAATGTGCATGTAAACCGACATGGTGGTGTAGATTTCCGGAAAGCCCACGAAAAGGATGACGATGGCAATGATCAACCACATGTGGTTGGCCTCCCAGATCGGCCCGATGGCATCATACATAATGTTACGAACGGTTTTACGATGCTTGGGTTTACTCACCAGCTCCACGATACCCGCGCCAAAATCGGCTCCACCTAACAGGATATACAGACAGATGGAAGCCCAGAGGTAAGCGATGACGATATATAGCATAGTCGTTATGGGTTCTTGTGGTATTCAGGGTCTGTCGGATCGTATAACCTGCTCACCATCTTGATCTGCCGATACAGCAAGAATATCACGATCAGCGAAAGCGATATGAAAATCGCCGTAAACAGGTAGAACGAATAGACGATTCCGGGCATGGGCGTCACGGCGTCGGCAGTACGCATCACCTCATGGATAATCCACGGCTGCCGGCCCACCTCGGTGACGGTCCACCCTGCCTCCAAGGCGATGTACCCCATCGGAATGGCCACCACAAACAGCCGCAGCAGCCAACGGCTGGACAACCAGGGCCGCTTGCGAATCAACCCATATAGGTAAACAACCGCCAACCCCGCCAGTAACATCCCCAGCCCGACCATGAGCTGAAATGCATAGTGCGTTACAGCCACTGGTGGCCGGTTTTCGCGCGGAACATCCTTGAGACCCATCACCGGCTTGTCGATATCACCATGGGCGAGGAAACTCAGCAGTCCCGGTATTTTCAAAGCATATCGCACCGTATCGTTCGCCTCGTCGGGGACGCCCCCCACGATAAACGGTGCCCGTGGCTCCGTGTCAAAATGCGCCTCCATGGCCGCCAGTTTCACTGGCTGCCGGTTGGCCACGTCTTTAGCCGAAATATCTCCGCTGACGGGCTGCAGTAATGCCGCAATACATGCGGGGAGCGCGGCAATACGGAATGCCGCATAGTGGAACGATGTGTTTTTCCCTTTCAACAGCATCAGGGCGTGCACGCCAGCGACGGCAAAACCCGTGGCGACAAAAGCGGCCAGTACCATATGCAACGCCTGGGAAAACCATGCGTCGTTAAACATCGCAGCAATAGGGTCGATGTTGAGGTATTGCCCGTCGACATAGTCAAAACCTGCCGGACTATTCATCCACGCATTCGCAGCCACCACCAAGATACCGGAAGCGATACCGCTCAGGCCCACCACCACGCCGGTCGCCCAGTGAAACCACCTGTTGAGCCGCCCCCAGCCATACAGGAAAAATCCAAGCGCAATGGCTTCGATGAAAAACGCGGTGCCTTCCAACGAAAATGGCATGCCGAAAATCGGCCCGGCATGTTCCATGAAGGTCGGCCACAGCAGCCCAAGCTCAAAAGAAAGCATCGTTCCCGATACTGCTCCTGTGGCAAAAAAAATGGCTACCCCGCGGCTCCAAGCTTTGGTAAGCCCTTTGTACAACACATTTCCCGTTTTCAGGTAAATGAAATGCGAAATAGACATGAAAAACGGCATCACCATGCCAATGCAGGCAAAAATGATGTGGAAACCCAGGGACATGGCCATCTGTGAACGGGCCGCGAGAAAATCATCCATGGCGATGCTGCGATTTGTCTCCCCAAAGCTACGGAAATAATAGCTACCCGCTGCGACCTTCTATAGGCGATGCAAGCAAATGATTAATTTAAAACCGTTCTAAAAATTAATATCCCCTGCTTGTTAGCTTTGCTTTTTTAGGTACTTGGTTAAGATCACGATCTGCTGTCCTTCAACCCTGCCCTCGATCTGTTCGGCATTGTCTTCGACCAGGCGAATATTCCTAACTGCCGTACCCAATTTGGCACTGATGGTGCTGCCTTTCACATCCAGCGTTTTGGTTAATACCACCGAGTCGCCGTTCTGCAGTACATTGCCGAACGCGTCTTTGTGGATGACGGCTTCACCTGGCTCTTCGGGTGCCGCCACGGCTTCGGCCCATGCCGATGTCTCTTCATCGAGGTAAAGGATGTCCAGCGCCTCCGCGGCCCAACTTTCGCCCTTCAGGCGATTAAGCATCCGCCAAGCCAGCACCTGCACAGCCGGGACCTCGCTCCACATCGCATCCGGAAGAAATCGCCATTCGTCGGGGTTTACCGGTTCGCGACCCTCGATCTGCGCAAGCAGCGACTGGCATACCACCACTTCATTTTCCGGGTGGTTATCCGGTGGCACGTGGTATACCACCACTTCCGCTTCTTTACCACAGAGCTCGCACTTGCCACCGCTCCGGGCCAACAGTTTCTCGTTCATGGCCGCAAAGATAACCTTTTACGGTCTAAGTGATGTAGCGAAAGCTATGCAACTCCCGTTTACATTACAAACGTAGATTACACCAGCATACTAAGCTATTATGAACGCGAACCATTCCCTACTGACCCTTCTGGCCCTCCTCTTTTTTGTTGGCTGCGAAAAAAGCGACATTGAATACAATAAATCCTTTGAGCAGAGCTACCAAGCGTGGCTGGATTTCAAAGCGGCCAGTGGCAACAACTATCGTTATGAAGTCTCTGGTGCCACTTGGGCAGGTTCGGCTTGGCAGACCACCATCACCGTCAGGGAAGGAAAGGTTGTACAACGCGACTTCCGCTATACGCGGTTTAACGGCCATTGGATGCCCGACGGAGGCTGGGAATCGGCTTCGATGGCTAATCTTTTGGCCGATTTCGGCTTTACCGCTGAGCAATTTGAGGAGCAGGCAGGGGCTACACTACTGGAGTCCCTGCAATGGACGGAAACGGAGGCCGAACTTGGGTTTCACGAGCAAACACCCGCTAGCGCCATTCAGACATTGGACGATATCCACGAAACAGCCCGTACGGTTTGGCTCAAAAAGCGGAATGACGCAGACATATCCTTCGAAGCGAAAAACAACGGACTGATTTCTTCTGCTGGCTTTGTGCCGAACGGGTGTATGGACGATTGCTTCTCCGGTATTTCCATCCGGTGGATTGAAGCGATTGATTAATCCGTTATTAAGATAGCTCCATAGACGCTGTTTACGGGGCTACCCCTATTCCGTGGGCGTCAGGCAACGGCATCCGCACCAGCCTGTGCCACCTTATGGTCGTTTTCAACGGTATCGCCGGATACGCCAATGGCACCGATGATGTCACCTGCTCGATTTTTGATGGGGATGCCCCCGAGAAAGGTAATCAGTCCGCCATTAGAGTGCTCAATGTTATACAGCGATCCTCCGGCTGTGATAGCTTGCCAATTTCGCCGGTAGGCATGTTTGAAATGGCGCGCGGTACGTGCCTTCTTCCGTGAGATGTCGATGGAGCCTAGCCATGCATCGTCCGCGAGTGCATAAAGCGGGTAAAACAGCTACCGGCGGACCCGAACATAACCATCGCGAAGCCTGTTACCAAACCGGCTTCAATAATGTCAATTACTTCATCCGGCAATTTAACGGTTGGAAGGTATCACGCCGTAATTACCGGTGACACACGATTAGCCGTTCGCCCGTTTCTTCCCGTATTCCTCAATCGATTCCCGAATCAATTCGCCGGGGGAGGGGTACGATTAATCACAGCGCAGCAACCGCGCTTTTCCAAAACACGCGGATATGCCCTGTATCTACTTTCATACGGGCCTGGAACAAGTCATAATTCTCTTGTGCCCGAAGCCAAAACTCGGGGGTTGCGCCTAATCCAGTCGCCAGTTTGATGGCCATCTCAGGAGTCACTCCTTGCCTGCCGTTAATAATAGCAGACAACGTTTTACGTGTGGTGCCTAACCCCTTTGCCACTTCTTCTAGCGGTAATCGTTCACCTGTTTCTTCCCGTATTCCCTCAATCGTTTCCCGAATCAATTCGCCGGGGTGTGCCGGGTTGTGCATAGCCATATCGTTATCCTCCAATTTAGTGATAGTCTGTGTAATCTACATCTACTGCATTTTCACCTTCAAACCGGAATATAATCCTGAAATTTTTATCGACCTTGACTGACCAAAATTCTTTCAATTCTCCTTTCAGCCGATGCAATCCATATCCAGGCACATTCATCTCTTCTATCGATGTTGCAGCATCCAACCGCGTCAATATCAGCCTAATTTTGCTAACATACTGCGCTTGAAGTTTGGAGGTATCCCCTCGTTCATAAAACTGTTTTAGTCCTTTATGCCGGAAACCCGAATCATAATGCAAATATAACGTGTAACGTGTCAGGTTCCAAACTCAACGCGTCGATGTGCCGCTTTTTGATCGAATATGAATCAAGTGTGCTGCCTCGATTACCCTTATGAGATACTTATGCAGATTATACACATAGTTGCTGCCCCTGCTGTCATCCGCGTTGGTAAAATCGATGGCGACGATATACCACCAATATAGTGCGTCGCGACATTGTGGTAAGTTTTGAAAGTCGAAGAAATCACGGATGACGCCATGCGGATATTCCTTTTCGTCGGCATCCAGATGAAACGGGTAATATTCTTCGCGTTCGAACTGCTTCGGGTTGTAATTATTGTTGAAATAACCGTGCGCGGCGTTGATTTCGTCAGGAAAAAGCTTATCAATATCATTTTGCATTTGGCGATAAAGTTCTTGGTCTGGCATGTAAGTACTGTCCATCAATCGCAGGATAAGAGACAGACCTTCTACCAGATATTCAATGAACTCGTAACGGACGAACAATTCCACAAGTTCGTCTCGACTTAGCTGGAACCCCGATTTGAGCGCCGCTTGCAGCCATTTATCGAGGTGGTTGCGCCATTCGGGCAGATTCTCCCAATCAAAAAACTGATGGATAGCGAGTAATGGGTTTCCGATTTCCCGTGGGTGTAACCGGCGCGGAAAATAGTCGTAAGGGGTGTGGTTGGCAAAGGGCATAATACAACGATTAAGTTTTAACAAGAATAAACAGGCACGTTACCGGTGTAATTCCGAATTGGGGTTAATTGGACCTCTTGGAACTGCAACTGCCCTTGGCTCGCCTTCAAAGAGAGGCTGCCTTTACCGATTTGCTGATAAAGCACTTGCTTTACATACCTCGGACGTAGGCATGGCGACCATCGGATGCGCGCTTCCACCTCATGATAAATCTCCAGCCCAGTGCGGCCACAGCCGAAGAAACCGGTAGCCGATAGTTTATCGAGGATGAAACCGATGTGCTGAAGCAGATCAGCTTCTTCTTCGCTGCTCATGGCGCTTCTTTTTTCTTCCCGTATCTTAAATTTTGTGGCGTCACTTTTCCCCTTTAGCCTCCAAGGGGTGGTGACCAAATAATCTATCGACGTGAGGCTTTCTATCCGTCGTATTCGAATAATCCGTTTTTCGAATGTACCGAAGTCGTCATTGTCAAAATCCAGGGTTTCCACATACTGCCCGCAAAAGATTTCCGATAATACGGCCTCATCCTCACAGGTAAGCTTTGCACCGATTTCTATCATTTCGTAATCCCGAAAATAGAAGGAAGGCTTACTCATCAAAAACGATACATCTTCTGCGTCATAGTGATGGGCAACACGTAGTTTTTGGTACTTGTACCATTGCTTGAAACCACTTTGGTCAAGCATACCGGCATAAGAAGTTATTTTAGGTTCCATATTGATTGGTTTATAAGGCTGGTTGATTTACCTCTTTGCACCCCGCCCCAAATAGGGCTGGGCGCGTAAGAGGCTTACAAACACATGAGTCTTAATTATCTTTATCAGTCAAATAACTTCAATAAGTCTTCTTTATTCAAGGCTTTTAATACGTTGCCGTCCGTTTGAACCAGCGAACTGGCCAATGCTAACTTATTAGCTTGCATGTCGAGGATTTTTTCTTCGATGCTATCCTTACAAATCATCCGGTAAGCCATTACGTGTTTATCCTGTCCGATACGGTAACAGCGGTCTATGGCTTGGGCTTCTGCCGCAGGGTTCCACCAGGGGTCGAGGATGTACACATAGTCTGCGGCAGTGAGATTCAGGCCTGTGCCTCCGGCTTTGAGACTTAAGAGGAATAATCGGCATTGCTCATTTTCCTGAAAACACCTCACTTGTTCCTGACGGTCGTCGCCGGAAGTCTTGCCATCGAGGTAAGCATATTCGATTCCGGCCTTTTCCAGCCGATACTTCAGCAGCGACAGCATGGCCGTGAATGCCGAGAAAATGAGCACCTTGTGTTGCTCCTCCACGTCCACAATTTGTTTCATAATTTCATCGAGCTTGGTGGACGCATTGGGGTAAACACCATCTTTCAACAGCGCGGGGGAATTGCAAATCTGGCGGAGCTTCATCAATCCTTCGATGGCAATAAATTTCGAACGGCCGTCGTTGCCTCCCTCAAAGCTGCCGGAAAGTTTGCTTTTGAAGAACGTGCGGTACTCATCGTACACCTGGCGCTGCTCGGGCAGCATTTCGCAGTAAAAGAGCATTTCCGATTTATCGGGCAATTCTTTGGCCACCTGCTTCTTCGTTCGCCGGAGTATAAATGGGTTGATTGCCCGTTGCAGATTCTCCTTTGTGTCGGAGGAAGCCGACCCATCAGCAATACCGGGATAAGCGCGTTTAAAATCGGAGAAAGTGCCGAAAAACCCGGGATTGACCAACGATAGCTGCGCGTACAAATCAGCGATACCGTTCTCAATCGGTGTCCCCGTCATGGCAATCCGGTATTGGGCGTTTAACTGGCTCGCAGCCTCGAACCGCTTCGATGTCCTGTTTTTTACGGACTGCGATTCATCGAGAATCAAGTAGCTAAAAGCAAACGACGCAAACAAATCGATGTCGGCAATCATTGTCCCGTAGGTGGTGAGCACCACCATGCCATTTTCATACTTTACGGATTTATGTCGCTCCAACCCATGATGCACGTGGATTTTGCGCCGGGGCGCGAATCTAGCGAACTCTGCTTGCCAGTTAAACAGCAGCGTATTGGGCACCACTACAAGACTCGCCGGTGCATCGGGCTCTTGCGCGTAATGATATTCCAATGCGCTGATGACCTGCAAGGTCTTTCCGAGGCCCATATCATCTGCCAGAATACCGCCCCAGCCGAACTCCCTCAGAAATGCCAGCCAACTCAGCCCTGCTTCCTGGTAGTGGCGCAGTGTGGCCTGTACAGTGAGGGGCTTTCCCACAGGCTGGACCGTATCCAGCTCGGTCAGTTTCCGTCGCTTGATTTCAATCCCTTTTTTTATAGCGGCATTCGTAATGTGTTCGCTGTAGTTGGCGAGGGTATTGAAGTGGCTGGTTGGGATTTCCAACTGTTTAATTCCTTCCTTACCTAATGCAAGCAGCGGCATGAGTCTGGTTTTATCTCTTTCGTATACGTAGCCGAATGTATCGTCTTTCAACTTAAACCAATTCTTCTTCCGCCTAAGCATATTTTTAAGTTCATCCAGCGCAATCGGCACAGCTCCCATGCGGGCACTCAAATCGCCTTGGTAGTGGGTGCCCTTTTCCTCTGTGAACGTTAATTCCCACGACAATAGTTGCGGATAATAGTCCGTTCCCTCCGTCAAATTAACCAGGTTGATCTCCGTCCCTTCACTACGCAACCTTTCCAAACTTTCCGGCAGCCAGGTGCTGTTCCGGATCTCGGATGTCGGTAGGGCGAAATAGGTTTCATGTTGGGCCTCGCTGAATGATGGATGCAGCTCACGTACCATTTCGTGGAATTTTTTTTCGCCCACCTTGTCGCGGTAAAGGACATGGTATTGTTCGCCTCCTTTTCGAAATATTAAATTAGCGTCCTGCAAAGGATTTACCTCGAACCCTACCGGATAATAAGTCGATGGATAAAAGTGGAGACGGTCGTCATGCTCTTCCACTGTCAACCGGTGGATGTGTTTTTCGAGCGAACGGCTTTTAAACGTACTTCCCGAAGCGGCCGTATGTATGTTAATCGTGTATTGTTCGCTAAGCGGCAGGAGCATATCCCGAAAGAAGGTATCAAAATCTTGCGACAGCACGGTGATTACAAAACCGGCCTTCCTGAATTGGTGGATAATCTCCTCGTCCTGTACATCGGGTAAAAAAAACACGCTATCATCATGCTCTTTGATAAAACACGAATAGTAGTCACCTAGAAAACGAGGGTTGGGCGTCGGTTTACCATTGACAATAAGCGACAGCTTCAGCCGGAATGAGCTTCCGTGCTCAGTTAGGTCAAATACGAGCTGTACGGAAGCAACCGTGAGTTTAGCGAAGATGCGGCTTCCTGGGCTTGGTTTCATCGCGGTATCCGTCCTGCTATAGCTATCGAAAAACAACAAATCAATACTATCCGGCAGGGTAGGTATCAGTTCTGCCCAATAATCGGACAAGTATTGTTTGGTTGCTGGGGTCGGCTTTTCCACGATATGCAGCATCTTTCGGCAGGCCGATTCCGCAAATTGTTCAGGTAGCGTGAGGATTTTCGGCTCGCCCTCACCGGTGAGCAAATAACTTTTTTCAAATGCCGAATACGGATTCGATTTGGATGTTTTCGTTCCGGTTTTGGTCAAGTAAGGCAGTAACACCGGGAGCTGGAAGTGGTGGGAACCAATCGGTACACCGAACACCAGCTTCGCTTCGCGTTTCAGTGGTGTTGCCCGTTGGGGCAACTGGATTGGGTTACCAAATTTTTCCCGCTGGTGGCCGTTTTTGTTCTTAAAACCAAATACGCGGCCGTGTTCAGAATGGGTTTTAAACTCAATCTTACCAACTAGATAATAATATTTGCTCAAATCAAAGGCAAATAGTCGCTGTTGTTCCTCCGGTAGGGCAACGATTTCAGGACGATAGAAATATTCAAAAAAATTAGCGTTGGACTTCACCGTATGCATAAGCGCGGAGCAGGCGTGTTTACAAAGTCCTTCAATCGGCCGGGCACATCCGCAGGATACCGAAATATGTTCGGGAGACAAACATACGGTGAGTGTTTTATCATTGACCGCATCACCCCGCAACTGCATGGTTAGGGTATCGCCGACGAGCTCCTTATTGTATGCCCAGAACGGGTGCTTGTCAAGGTTGGTTTTTCCGGCGTAAAACGTTCGAACGTAAGCTTCGCTGAGTTTGAATGGTTCGCCGTCTTCCCAAGGAATTAGAAAAGGTTCTGACGCCCGACGTTTGGTTGTGCTATCTAACGAATCAGCGCTGTCTGAAGCAACCGATACAATTTCATCCATGGTGATTGATTTTAGGTTCGGTATTAATCTTTATCCATCACGTCTTTAATCCGGTCTTCAAGAACGGTTTTATGCCACTCATCCAGCATCTTTTTTGCGATTTCTTCTTCATTTTTCGGATTGGCTAAAACAGCCTTTATTAATCGTTCAGCAAACGCTCCGTACTTTGTCATAATCTCTTCCGACTCTACCTGTGCGATGACGCATTCAAGGACGAAGGTATTTGCCCATCTGGTCGGGGAATATGGATGACACATGTACTCGACAATCGACACATTGTCTATGAAATCTTGTATAATTTTTTCCGGACTTAGATTAAAAATGTCACACACCTGTTGGAACTCGTGTGTGATGTTGATGTTTTCGAGATTAGTCATGGTCAAAATAAGGTTTTTGGATTTGTTGATAAATTTCTTCGAGTCGCTCTCGGTATAGATCGATACGATCTTCTAGATTACGATAGAAAAAGTATCGCGCCCGGAATTCCTGCACATCCCAGAGGAAAAACTCTTTGAAAGGGTGGGAATTTAGGTAAGCTTTATCCTGTATATCTCCGTATCCATCCATTACACGCATGAAAAAAGATAAGGACGGATTACGCTCTTCTTGCTTCAGGTGGTATCGAGCCAAAAATTCACCGTAAGAAACCTGCGTCATCATGGCATTCAGTAATTCTATAGGCGAACGTTGATGGATAAGTGACATCATTAAAAAATCGTTGTTTAGCGTGATTTTGGTCTCTTCATCATAGTAAACCACGCGTTTAACGTGTAGCCCTTTTGCATAAATGGGAAGCATTTTGCCCACGAGAACTTTTACCTTATTCCTCCGCGCCGGAAAACTGTAATTCCGGTTAATGGACGTTTTCAGCACTTGCCGGACTAATTTTACGATGCGTTCTTTCTCGTTTTCCGATAAATGCGTGGCCGGTATGATTTCCTTTTCTCCGAGTGAGCGATCTGCCTCCAAAAGCGCTTTCGTCGCCATGTCGTATTCGGAGGTGTCGTGCATATGGATGTGCGCATAACTAAATTGATTGACAATCAATTGTAAAAAGTCAGGCACCCCAACGCCTATCAGTTCGCAGGAAACTTTAAAATCCCTTGGCACATCGATAAATTCCGTTTCAACTTTCATCATTGCTTATCAAATTTTCCCTGTGCAAAAACAAACGCCTCAATGCCATCAACACCCGGATGTAACACATAACGATATCCATAACTCCTCCGCTTTGTCCTTTTCAGGGGAGCTGTTCCTTTGCGACCGACAAGCTTCTGAAGCTCGGATTTGAAGTGAACGGGATCAATCCGCTGTCTGGCTATGTGTTCGGACATCCTATGAATTTCGCATGCCTCAATCGGTTTATCAAAATAGCCTTCAACGAGCATCTCGTTCAATGTGTCCTGCGATTGTTTTTGGTAGGACTTCACAGAATTGGAGTAACGGTACTTACCTATTTTTGGGTCTTCTTCGTTTACTTGAAACAGGGTTATGCTCTCAAATTGGCTCTTACAACACTCCATCCGGTAGAACATCGTCTCACCGGTCTTCCAGATGTGCATTTCATGTCGCAGTTCTTTTTCTCCGTGATGCTGTGGTTGGATGAAAGACGCATGACGGAAAATCATGCGTAACTGCTGGTACAGTTCTACACCCATATCAAATCGCTTGAATCGCTCTAGGTTCTCCACAAAATCATCATCCTGACCAAGTAAAAAAGATAGTTCCTGTGCAGAATAACCCCAAGCGATACGGTTCAACATCATGCAGTAGATAAAACTCGAATAGGTGAGCGAACATTCGGCAGAAAATTTCTCTACGGCACTATCTTTGAACAACACACTCATACCGCAACCTCCTGTTCTGATTTCTGGCCAACCTTCCCCTCTAACTCCTTCACCACCCCATCCAACATCTCTTCGAAAAAATGCACGATTTCTTTCGCCCGATCCTTGTAAAACAGTTGCGAAATGTTTGACAGGCCAATCTCTACGTTTTGCCACCATACCGTATGGGGGCTTAGGATCAACTGCATACGGGCGGTCTCGATTTCGCTTGCCGGGTAGATAAAGTCCAGCAGCTTGCGGCACGCTACGCTACTCCAGTCGATTAAATCCCCTAAATCCACGCCATAAGGTACAAACCCCACAGCACACCGCAGATAGGTGCTGACCCCCATTTCCAGCAGGTTCCGCAGCAACAGGAAGCAGGTATCCAGCTTCAAAGCCGGTGCATCCTGAATGAGGGCGTTTAAGTTGCCCATGCAGGCCTTGGCATTCCGCCATTTTTTTTCGATATGTTCATACTCCGCTTTCCAATCCACGGTTGTCACGTCAAAAGAAGGGGCAAAGGTTGCTTTCCTACGCAGCACCCGCCCCTTTGTCCAGAATGTGTGGAAGAACCGGTTCCCTTCCGCCAGGTTCTTCTGGACGGTTTTCGTGTTGACGTACACCACCATGGCGCTGGCCACGCCCACCTGCATGGTTCTGAAATGGAAGGGCCCCTTGTTGTTCATGACGACCACAAGGTAAAGCTCCACTTTTGAACCCCCTTCCCCATTTTCCGGCATTTCGGGCCGGAACAGCTCGTTTCCGGAAAACCCTCCCGTATGGTAATTAAGCATCACTACCTGTTCGGGATTATGGCTTTGTCGTATCTTATCCAATAGTTTATTCACGTCCCGCTTGTAGGTCTCGGGCCACGGAAAGCCGTTGAAATCTTCGCATACAAGAGGAGCGGTCTGAACGGTGGCAGCGACCAACCCGGTTGCTGGCTTAATAGCAGCAGGCTCAGTCGGCTTCTCCACTTCTTTCGGTAATTGCTCGCGGTAAGCCTTTACCCGTGCGACCATCGAAGCGACCATCTCGTCCATTGCGGCCTTCGCTTGCTCGCATTTATCCAGCAGGATACCGAATTCGTCCGCCTCGATTTCAATCGATTCCCCCTTCTTTGCCCGCAGATAGCTTTGATCGAGCAAACGGAACAAATCCACCGAGGGGCTATCATACGGGAAAATGGCTTGCAACTGCGGAAGCACCCCCCGCAAACCTTTCATCAAGTGTTCAACATTGTGCGATTTCCCACCATTCATGCCAGCGGTTGCTTGGAAGCCTTTTAACCGCAGTTCCAGAAATTGATGCAACATGAAAGCCGCCTGCCCGTAGTCGCCCTTGGCAACGAAATTGTCTACGCCCTCCCGGAATTCGTCCGACCCTTTCCGGCATTTCTCGTAATTGAGCTCCGCAAGCTCCAACAGACCGGCGACCGTTTTATGCGAAAACAACGGATTACCCTTTTTGGAAGCCGCATACAGTTCATGCTGGGGTAGCGACGCATAGGTGTAATACAGGCTCCCCTGCTTCAACTGGTTCTGCCATTCGCCGGCAAGCACCAAATCGAACGGGATTTCCTCGCTGTCCGACTGGCATAGCGACACAATCGGTGCCATCGTTTTGGGCGCAAGCCCCTTAACCGGATTGACGACCAATAGCAAGTGTGGGCGCTCTTCTTCGAGATAAGGGTAAGAAAACAGGAAAATACGATGTAAATCCATGCGCTGGGTCAGCCGCTCCACAAGTTGTTGGTTGATTATTTCTTTCATAATAATTTATTGTTTGTATAGATTTTCAATACAAACGTAAAGACATTATTTCAATTAAACAAATAATTATTCAGATTTTCTATACAAATCATATGTTTACATACACAAACGATTAAGAATATGACACCTTTGGGCGAAATTTTAGCGAAGCGATCTGTGAATAAATCGATGGTAGCCCGACGTACCGGGCTGAGCAAGGCGCGGATGAATGAATTGACGTTGACACCGACAGCCAAACTGCGTGCCGATGAGCTCTACCTCATCGCGAAAGCCATCGATATGGAACCGTGTGATTTGTTAAATGTACTTTGCGGGCATTTGACGCTGAAGGAAAAAGGGTAAGAAAAAAGTATGCCGATTGCCGGGGCATTCAACGGTTGAACGTTGTAGATCCGTGCAAACTATAACCAATCACACAAGCTATGAAAAAATACCTCTTTTTCTCCATCCTTCTCCTCCTCTGCTCCTTCGGCCAGCCTCAGCAAACCTGGCTCGCCTTGGGCGATTCCATCACGTACCTGAACGAACATCCCGACGAAACAGGCAACCGTATCACTAAAGGTTACATGACACTCGTCACTGAAAAACATCCCCACCTCCGCTATACCAATCAAGGGCACAATGGATGGACGGCGGTAAGGATTGCCGAACAGATTGACAACCTCGGATTGGTAAAGGCCGATTATTATACGGTGTTCCTCGGCACGAACGACTGGTGGGCTGGGCTACCTCTTGGCTCGACAGCCGACTACCGGAGCAACACGGGTACCGGTACCACCAGCGGTGCCTTCCGCGTCATCGTGGATAAGCTCAAGCAACTGAACCCCAATGCCACCAATCATCCTCATCACCCCCATGCAGCGGACTGACTTTGTGTATCTCAACGACTATAAAAACAACGCGTGGGGCTCGTACAAACCGAATAAGAATGGCCAGACATTGGAGCAATTCGCCGATACTATCCGAGCGATCGGGCGGGAAGCAGGGCTCAAAGTGGTTGATCTATACCACCACCCCAAATTGAAACTCGAAAAACTGGTGAAGTTCAAGCGGCTGAAAGAGTCGGGCTCCGATGAATACTGCAAGTATCGCTATCCTGCCTATACGGAAATACCCTTCAACCCTGACACGGATGAATATCCTTACCCCGAAAAAGCTATCGGCATTACATACGATGGGCTACACCCTTCGGACAAAGGGTACCGGATAATCGCCGACGAGCTTTCCAAACATTTTTGAGCGGTTAAAAACTATTCAGCAGCTCACGGGTATATAAACTGTCTATCCGCTCAAAAGGTGAACGCTATGGAAACGAAGAAGTCTGTCAAGAATCTAATCATCGGTTTCGGCAAAGGCGGAAAAACCCTCGCCGCATTCCTCGCCAAAAGGGGCGAACCTGTAGCGCTTATTGAACAATCGGCCGATATGTACGGCGGTGCCTGCATCAATATCGCCTGCATACCCACAAAGTCACTTATCGCTGAGGCGGAGAAAGGCACAGACTACCCGCGTGCCCATGATGTCAAAGAATTACTGACGGCTACCCTTCGGCAAACGAACTTCGAAAAACTGGCCAAGCTGGAAAACGTCGAAATCATAACGGGAAAAGCGGCATTTCGCTCTCCAACTGAGGTGACCATTCAACTGGTAGCGGGCGGGGAAACCCAGATCGAAGCGGAGCGCATCTTTATCAATACCGGCTCACAGCCTGCCATTCCGCCAATCGAAGGGATGGACTCCGGAAAGGTGCTCACCAGCGCGGAACTGATCGCTCAGTCCGGGCGGCCCGAAAAGCTGGTCATCATCGGAGGCGGGTTCATCGGACTGGAGTTTGCGGATATGTTTGCCAAGTTCGGCACCGAAGTTACCGTACTGGATAGGCGTACTCGGTTCCTTCCAAACGAAGACGAGGACGTCGCCAGCGAACTTTTCAAGATCTTAGCCGACAAAACCATCCGCATCCTAAATGGCGTAAACGTGGAAAAGGTGGAAGATGTAGACGCCGATAGCGTAAACGTTCGTTTCACACAGAACGGGCAACGAAAATCCCTGGCTGCCGATGCCGTGCTCTTGGCTACCGGCCGGAAACCCAATACCGTCGACTTGAATCTCGCAGCCGCCGGCATCGAGACCGACGAAAAAGGATACATACAAGTCGACGACCAACTGAAAACGAACGTACCGCACATCTGGGCACTGGGCGATTGCAATGGGGGTCCGCAATTTACCTACATTTCGCTCGATGATTTCCGCATCATCCGCAACCAGCTCACGGAAAAAGACCGGTATACTTCGGTGAATGATCGGCCGCCGTTTCCGACCTGCGTGTTTGTCACCCCACCCTTGGCTCTAGCGGGCCTTCGCGAACGGGAAGCCCGGGAGCAGGGATACGATATAAAAGTGTTTAAAATCCCTGCCAGTGCCATCCCGAAAGCGGCCATCCTAAATGAACGGCGCGGCCTGCTTAAGGCCGTTGTCGACGCAAAGACCGACCGTATTCTGGGCTGTACGCTATGTTGCGCGGAGGCGCACGAAATAATCAACACTATGCAACTGGCCATCCATTCGGGAGTCACTTACCATGCATTGGCCAATATGATTTTTACCCACCCCAGCATGACAGAAGCGCTTAATGAACTGTTTGCGGCTGGATAATTTCGTGTCACAAAAGCGAAAATCGTATTTCTTCGATGCAGGAACCGCCATAAAATCTACATCCAATAGTTTCTTTTAAATCGGTGCCTGCTCCAAAAGAAGAAAGTCCTTTTACCGCCTATCCATGTTTTCGGCTTAACATTTTGCAGATAAATCGCTGAAATTCGTACATTCGCTATATTATCAGGCGCTTGTACTACCGTTGGCCCAACATAATGCATAATGAGTTAAATTGCTTGCCGTGAAAACAGTAAACACAATCATTGCAATAATTGGCGTGGCCTTATCGGCTATCGCACAGCAACCCGGACTGTCGATTCGCGCCACCATCCAGCATTTGCCCGCCGGCGAATGGGTGTTTTACCAGGAACAGGGCGGCAACGGCAGGCAAGACTCCATACAAACATATGCGGGCGGTTTTTCCCTCGATATTCCCATCGGGACGGGGGAAGGCAATAACTTCCTCCTTAGCATTGGCCAGAAAATAAACCTTACGGATGCCAATGCCATCCTGCCTATCTACTTAGAGCAGGGCCAGTTGGAAATCAAGGGAGGGGGACCGCTTTTCAAGGGTGCCGCCCTTTCTGGCAGCTCTTGGGTAGCTGAGCAAACTGATTTCCTGAATACCGTAGGAAACGAGAAAATCATCGCATTGCGGGAAAAGCAGGCAGACAGCTATCGACGACAGGACACGGCGGCGATAGCGGGGCTGATGGATGAACTCATGGCTTTACTCAAGGATAGACGCGAGAAAGCAATCCCGTGGATTAAAAGCCACCCCGCCTCACCCATCAGTGCCGTTGCCATCCATCAGGAGTTTAGGGATGTCCCTTTTGAAGAACGTGATGCGCTTTTCGGCGGATTGACCGCGGGGGCGAAGAATAATATTCCGGCAAGGGACGTTGCACAACACTTGGCCCTGGAACGGCCCACAGCCATAGGCCAGCAGGCCCCCGATTTTACGCAAAATGACCAAGACGACAACCCGATTTCCCTGACCGATTTCAGGGGAAAATATGTGCTTATCGATTTTTGGGCGAGTTGGTGCGTGCCCTGCCGCGAAGAAAATCCTAACCTCGTGGCTGCCCATGAAAGATTCAAGGACAAAAACTTTACCGTGCTGGGTGTATCGCTCGACAATCCCTGGAAAAAAGCGGATTGGCTCGCGGCCATCGCAAAAGATGGATTGACGTGGACACACGTATCCGACCTGAGCGGCTGGGAAAACGAGGTGGCTAAACGATATAATGTGCGTGGTATTCCCGACAATTTCCTGGTCGACCCTACCGGTAAAATCGTAGCAAAAAAACTTTACGGAGCAGATTTGGAGTATGTGCTGGAAACGATATTGAACCAGTGAGAACTCATCGGCGTAATTTTATTTTACAGATAGGAAACTTATGAAAAGGTATCGTCTGACGAATGGCCTCTTGATAGTGTGGGCCCTGTTTTCCACGGTGCAGGCCGCCATCGCACAACCCACTTCCACAGCCATGGAAGAAATCGCTGCCATCATGGCCAAGTACGATGCCGTGGGTGCATCCGTTGCCGTGGTGAAGGGAAATGAAATCATCTATAATCAATCTTTTGGGTTCAGCGATCTCGCCACACAGAATCCACTGGAAAATGACGACATTTTCCGCATTGCCTCCATTTCCAAATCGTTTGTGGCCACCAGCCTCATGCAGCTGGTCGAAGGCGGAAAGCTATCCCTCGATGACGATGTGGGTGAGCTGATTGGCTTTCCCATACGAAACCCAAATTACCCCGACTCGATCATCACCCTGCGCATGGTCATGTCGCACACGTCCAGCATCAGCGATAAAAACGGTTACTTTACGTTGGATGCCTTCAACCCGGGGAAGAATCCCGATTGGGCAACCGCCTACAACGATTATGCGCCGGGCACCGACTACCAATATTGCAACCTCAATTTCAACCTGGCCGGCGCGATACTCGAAAAGCATAGCGGCGAACGTTTCGACCGGTATGTCCGCAAGCATATACTCGAACCCCTGGGCCTTTACGCAAGTTATAACGTGGACGAGCTGGATAGCGTACGGTTTGCCAAGCTGTATTCGTATGATCCCGACAGCAACCGGTTTATTGCATCGCCCGCAGCCTACCGGTCGCCAGCCGCATCATTGAAAGACTACCAATTGGGATATGACGCTCCCATCTTTTCGCCGACCGGTGGCATGAAAATCTCCGCTGCCAACCTCGCCCGATACATGACCTTGCACATGAACTATGGCATACTCGGCAACACTCGTATCTTATCAGAAGCCAGTGCACGCACCATGCAAACCTCGGTACCTGCAGGAAATGGATACGGGCTGGCCATTACAACCGAAGACAACCTGGTTTCGGGCAAGATAATGAAGGGCCACACCGGTTCAGCCTATGGCCTCAACAGCGCGATGTTCTTCCAGCCACAGGAGAAATTCGGTTTCGTAGTCATCATCAATGGCTGCCGCACATCGTACACGGACGACTTCCCCGACATCCACCGCGATCTCATCAATTGCTTGTACCGGCATTTCGTCTTATAGCGATTTATTCGCTAACTTTGCCCCTGCATGGGACTTAACCTACAGGCAACCATCGACAAGGACTCCGGATTCTGCTTCGGGGTGGTTTATGCCATTGATATGGCTGAGGAAATCCTCGAAGAGGATGGCTACCTCTACTGCCTGGGCGACATCGTTCACAACGATGAGGAGGTGGCCAGGCTCAAAGCGAAAGGACTCCGCATCATCGGCCACGACGACCTCCATACGCTGAAGAACGAAAAAGTACTGATCCGTGCGCATGGTGAAGCGCCCGAGACCTACCGGATTGCGCTGGAGAACAACATCACCCTTATCGATGCTTCTTGCCCCGTGGTACTCAAGTTGCAAAACCGGGTAAAGACATCTTTCGACAAGAAAGAGAAAGTCCTCATTTACGGGAAACACGGCCACGCCGAGGTCATCGGCCTGCAGGGGCAGACCGGCGGCGACGCCCTCGTTTTCCAGGATATCGCCGAATTGGACGATGTGGAACTCCCCGACAGTTTTACGTTATATAGCCAAACGACCAAGAGCGTGGATAAATTCTATGCCATCAAAGATGAACTGCTCCGCCGGGGATACGATGTGAAGGCCAACGACACGATTTGCCGACAGGTTTCCAACCGGTACGAAGATTTGGGCGATTTTGCCCGCCAATACGATAAGGTCGTCTTTGTTTCCGGTAAGAAATCATCCAACGGCCGTGTGCTTTATGAGGTCTGCCTCAAACATAACCCGAACAGCTACTTCGTGTCGAACCCTTCCGAGTTGAATCCCGAGAATTTCAACCCCGGCGACACCATAGGTATCTGCGGCGCCACCTCAACCCCCATGTGGCTGATGGAGCAGGTGAAGACGGAGGTGGAAAGCTACTGACCGTCCTTAACCGTCATCTAAGCATCAAATTATAACCGGCGATGGCACATCGCACTACTAATTCGTACTTTTGCGGTCGATGAGTACACCAAAAAAGGGAATCTTGTTGATCAACCTGGGTACCCCGGATAGTCCTTCCGTACCCGATGTAAGGCGCTACCTCAATGAGTTTTTGATGGACGGCCGCGTAATCGATATTCCGGCATGGCGCCGCTTTTTCGTGGTGCGAGGATTTATTGTGCCATTCCGGGCACCTAATTCTGCCAAGCTCTACCAAGAAATCTGGGACGAAGAAACGGGTTCACCCTTGCTACACTATAGCGTGCTCCAACAGCAGTTGCTGCAGGAACGCCTGGGCGAGGAATACCACGTGGAGCTGGCCATGCGCTATCAGAACCCGTCGATCGCATCAGCATTGGCAAAGCTGAAACAGATGAATCTGGAGTCTCTCCGCATCATACCGCTCTTTCCGCAATATGCCTCGGCGAGCACGGGGTCGGTGATTGATAAAGTGATGGAGCTTATGCGCTCTTGGCCCACCTTTCCCGAAATGTCGATCGTCAATGACTTTTACAGCAATGAGTTGATGGTCGATGTGTTTGTCGAAAACGCAAGGAAGCATCGTCCGGAAACCTACGACCACCTCTTATTCAGTTACCATGGCTTACCTGTGCGGCAACTGACGGACATCGACCCATCGGGTCCGCATCATTGCGAAACGGCAGGCTGCCGGGAACGCATCGATGGGCACAATCGGTATTGTTACGTGGCGCAATGTTATGCGACGACCCGGTTACTGGCCGAAAAAATCGGCATCGGGGCAGACCAATATACCGTATGTTTCCAATCTCGGCTGGGTAAAACACCCTGGGTGCAACCCTACACAACCGATGTATTGAAAACCGTGGCGGCCAAAGGCGCTAAACGCCTGCTCGTGCTGTGCCCGGCATTCGTGGCAGATTGCCTAGAAACCATCTACGAGATTGGCACAGAATATGCAACAGAATTCAAGGCATTGGGAGGAGAGCACGTGCAGTTGGTAGAGAGCCTCAACGACCACCCCCTCTGGATTTCGGCTTTGGAAAACCTGGCAATAGGTAAATGATAGTTTTTAACACCATAGTCTTACTTTTAATAGATTTTTATATCTACAAGGCCCTGCGTGCTACGCGGATACGGTGGGTCGCGTCTCCACTGTTTCCGAAAATCTGGTGGGGCTACAGCTTATTACTCACCGTTTGCATTTTTGTCAGCATCTATGTTAGCATACCCTTGATGTTCCGTTCCATCATCTTGGTGGCCTTTTTCCTGACGTTCATCAGTAAGTTTACGTTTATCTTGATCTTATTGGCGGACGATATCCGAAGGGGTGGCTTATGGTTAAAGCGGCTGCTTATACCGAAGAAGAAACAGATCGCCCCCGCGGAGGACAGCGACGCATCGTTTCCAGAAAAGCCGGTAAAGGGCATCAGTCGTTCCCAATTTCTGACGAAGGCCGGTATATTAGTGGCTGCAGCCCCGTTGGCACCGCTTGGCTGGGGCGTCATCTCGGGCGCCTACGATTACCGTGTCCGCCGCGAGAAACTATATCTCCCCAATTTGCCGAGCGCATTCCACGGCATGAAAATCGGCCAGCTTTCTGATGTCCACTCCGGAAGCTTCTACAACAAAACCGCCGTGCAGGGTGGTGTGGACTTGCTTCTGGCTGAAAAACCGGATGTCGTTTTCTTTACCGGCGACCTGGTCAACTACCTCGCCAGCGAAATGCGGGATTACCAGGACATCTTTACGAAAGTACGAGCGCCGCTGGGTGTTTTTTCCACATTGGGAAACCACGACTACGGTGATTACCACTTTGGACCCGAGCCATCTGCGGCGAAGGCGAAAAACCTTCAGGACATAAAAGATGTGCACAGGGTGATGGGGTGGGACCTGCTACTCAACGAAAACCGCACGCTGAAGGTCGACAACGAGGAAATCGGCATCATTGGCGTGGAAAACTGGGGTACAGGCCGCTTTCCGAAACACGGACGATTGGATCTGGCGTTGCAAGACACGGACGAATTACCCATAAAACTGCTGCTTTCACACGATCCCTCCCATTGGCGTGCACAGGTACTCACCCGGCCCGATGTGGATGTGATGTTTGCTGGCCACACGCACGGCATGCAATTCGGTGTACGGATGGGTAACATCAAATGGAGCCCCGCGCAGTATATCTACAAGGAATGGGCGGGGCTTTACCAGCAGGGGCAGCAACAGTTGTATGTAAATACGGGCTTCGGCTTCCTTGGCTATCCCGGTCGCGTGGGTATCCTCCCCGAAATCACCATCTTCGAGTTGGTTAAAGGCGAACGTCCGCTCCGGGGCTAATCGCCGGTGCGGTTCCAGTAAATCTTCAGGTTATGCGTGGCCCGCCCGGAGGCCACGATATCCGGTTTGCCATCGCCATTCAGGTCGGCCACAGCAAGGTCTTCGCATGCCATGTCACCGATATCCACCGCACGTGTGGTCCAAGCTTCCCACAATGCATTGAACGGAACATACAACTTGATGCCCACGTGGCCTTTTTTCGTCGGGTTTCGCCACCCGGCGACCACCTGATCGCTGCCCGAACCGGTAAAATCGGCGAAGGCCAGGGCATGCCCTTGGTTGAGTTCCTCATCCAGCACCACGCGTTCTGCCTTGTTGATTTCGGGAGCACGCTTTTCTCGAGGTACATACACGGCAACGGTGTTGCCATGCAGGGGGCCGATGGTAGCCAGAGCCAGTGTCCCCGTCCCTACGTTCCCTACGCGCAGTTCGCTGGTTGCCTGACCTTTGATTAGCCATTTACTGCGCCATCGGCCGTTGGCGTACGAAAACGCTTTTACACCTTCTTTGCCGCCCACATATACCGTATCGCCGACACCGCTCCCGTGCACATCGAGGTTATGCGTCAGGTGCATAGAGGCGTCGATGACCGTATGCCTCCAGGGCTGTGCGGGGTCTTCGGGCTTCTCATAGGCGATTACGTTCACGCCTTCGCCTTCACCGCTTTGGTTGCCGCGGCCATGCAGCGGCAGCACAATGAGGTGATACGTTCCTTCTTCGGCCTTCGCCCAGCGCATGCGGTGTACGGTGGGCTCATGGTGCAGCTTGACCGGTGTCCACCGCTGTGTGGGGTCATCCGGGCGGATGAGGTAGTGCACGGAGCCGGACTGCATGGTGTCCGTTGTTTCCCCCGGGTTCCACTGTGCACCCACAGCAACTTCCACCTGCCCGTCA
Source organism: uncultured Parapedobacter sp. (assembly GCA_964613725.1). GTDB lineage: Bacteria > Bacteroidota > Bacteroidia > Sphingobacteriales > Sphingobacteriaceae > Parapedobacter. The sequence continues at coordinate 23,195 of CAZTJY010000033.1, forward strand.
CCGTTGATATCCCGGGCGGCGATGCAGACATTGTCGTGCTCGGTGAGGTTCTCCACCATGACGAACTTCTTCCAGTCGCCATTCCTGTACCACACAAAGGCTTTTTTATCGGCCAAAAGGATGTCGGGCTTGCCGTCGCCATCTACATCGCCGATGGCAATCCCATAGCCGATGGTTACTTGATCGTCGATCAGCTGTTGTTCAAATGAGGGGTATCGTTGGGGTGCGAAAAACAACGTAAGCACCAAAATCAATTCGTTCATTCCAGTTCGGTTTCCCTACATAACAATGATACCCCCATTTGGTTTGCACCACCATCGGATTTATGGCCAGATGGATGCTGCGAGCAGCACTTCGAGGTTCTTAACTTCGATACGATTCCCCCAAAAGTGGAAGCCTTCCTTGTTTTTCGCATCAGGTTTTCGTTCCATTGAATAAGAGAACCTGCCGCCGTCGACGAACACCTCAATGCTGGTACGGTCGATATAAATATCGACAGAAATTTCCGTGCTCGTCATGTCGTGGGGTGAATAGAAGGACCCATTCAGCGTATTCCAGTTCAGGTCATAATCCACGATGCGCTGTCCATACAGGTTAAATCCCGCGTCCGTCGCGTGCGACAGCTTAAAGGTGGCTTTTATTCGCAGGCGGTCGGCCTCATCAAATGCATCCAACAATTCATTTGCCCGATCTGAAGACAGGTTCTCCCATTTACCGACCGGCGTAAATAACTGCTCGCTTTCTTTTACCGGTACACTGTGTAGCCGAGGACCGTCTTTCGTCGTACGAAGTGTCAGCTCTGTAGGGAGCAACATCATCCCGTTAAATGGCATTCCTGCGTGGCTTATGCGACCCCAACCGATTTGCACCCGCCTATTATTAGGCATGTTCGTGAATGTTTGGGCGGCATACATTGCACCAGCGGTGTATTGGTGTTTGCCGGATTCGGGAGTGAATACTTTGCCGTCAAACGTACCAAGCATGTATGTGCCCGAGGCGCCGTACATCACCCACTTCGTATTATTGGGGTCGCCATCTATGGGTAGTTCGAATAGTTCGGGGCATTCCCAGAATCCCGTCGTGTGGCTTTCGTAATGCCAGTCTTTCAGGTTTGCAGAGGTATATATCGAGTGGCCGTCGCGCTCATTCAACACCATTACCCAATGGCCTCCAGGTTCATACCAGAATACTTTGGGATCGCGTGTGTCGTGGCTGTTCCATTTTTCTTTTGAATCGATGACGGGATTCCCTTCGTATTTGGTAAACGTACGGCCATCATCCAAGCTGTAAGCGATACACTGTACCTGCCGTTCGGGGCTGTGTGCGGTGTAGGCGACGACCAACGCGGGCGTTGAACCATTGTTATAGCCTGCGGTATTATCATAATCGATAACCGCCGAGCCCGAAAACATGGTGCCCAGCTGGTCGGGAAACAATGCCACCGGCAACTCTTCCCAGTGGATGAGGTCTTTGCTAACAGCGTGGCCCCAATGCATATTTTCCCACTCGCGCTCATACGGGTTATATTGGTAAAAAAGATGGTATTCCCCGTCGTGATAGATGAGGCCATTGGGGTCGTTTATCCAACCGCGGCGCGTACTGAAATGGAACTGCGGGCGGTTTTTTTCTTGGTATAGACTGTCTTGGCCTGCAATGGCATCCGCTTGGTAAATCCGGCTTAGCCCTGCTGCATCCCCTTCGAATGCGATGCTAACCGTTTTGCCCTGTAGATCGGCCACATCTTTGAATACCCAGTAGTCGGGTTCATCGGTAGCAAGCCGTATTACAACGGACAAATCCGGCTGTCCATCCACCTTGAAAGTCATCTTCGCCCGTTCCTGCTGGTGCGACACCGGAATATTAAGGTACCTTTTATTGATATTGATTTCGATTTCTTGCGCAGAGGCCTTTGAAGCAGCAATCATTACCACCACCAATACTAAAGCAGCCAACGGGAATCTTTCCTTCATTCGTTGTTAAAATTTGGTTTCACTGATAAGCCTGCAAGCTAAGATATTCCACTTAAATTTGCCAAAAAAGAATAAAATAGTACTTTTATGCATTGGTGAAAAAAATTGCCCCTTTTTTATGAAGCAAGCATTGTTGATTGTTTTTGGTTGTTTTATGACCACGATAGCATTTTCTCAGGATTCTTCGGCCTTCCAAGCCAGACAGTTCGTCCACCGGGGTGATACCCTACCGTACCGGATTTTGTATCCCGAAGACTATGATCCCGAGGGCAGCTATCCGATGGTTTTCTTCCTGCACGGCGCAGGCGAGCGTGGCAACGACAACCAAAAGCAACTCGTTCATGGTGCAAAACTTTTCTTGGAAGATAGTGTCCGTACCGCATTTCCCGCTATTGTGGTTTTCCCGCAATGCCCTGGCGATTCCTATTGGAGCAATGTGGATATCCAATCGACCCCCGAAGGTGGGCGGGAGTTTTATTTCCGAACCAAAGGAAAACCATCTGACGCCATGTCACTGCTCTTGCGGCTTGTAAAAAACATCCGTAAAGAAGAAGCGGTAGACAAGCAACGTCTTTATATTGGGGGGCTATCCATGGGGGCTATGGGAACCTTCGAGGCACTACGCCGAGCGCCAAAGTTCTTTGCGGCTGCTTTTGCTATCTGCGGGGGAGATAACACAGCCAACGTAAAGAAATATCGGCATATCCCACTTTGGATATTCCATGGCGAACAAGATAATGTAGTGCCATCCACGCATTCGCATGCGCTTATAGCTGAACTGAAGCGCTTGGGAGCCAACCCAAAAGCCACATTCTACCCGGCCGCCAACCACAACAGTTGGGATGATGCTTTTGCGGAACCCGAATTGCTACCATGGCTGTTCGGCCACACCAAATAATAACCGCCGTGTAACACATAGCGGAGACTGCGGTCTAATCGTTTATAAACATGGAGTGAGATGTCGGTTAAAATGTCCAATAAGGAAAATGTCAAGCTGTCGCTACAGTCGATTAGCAGCAACAAGCTACGCACGTTCCTCACGGCGCTGATCATCGCCATCGGCATTACGGCATTGGTGGGTATCCTTACCTCCATAGACGCAATCAAGAACTCCCTGACCGACTCCTTTTCAGCCATGGGTTCCAATTCGTTCAACATACGTAACCGGGGGTTGAACGTACAGATTGGCGGCGGTGGTACACGGCCCAAGCAATTTCCGCAGATTACCTACTACGAGGCGAAGGCGTTTAAGGAGCGGTTCAACTACCCTGCCGTTGTATCATTGAGCGCCTATGCATCTACTGGGGCAACAGTGAAGTACAAAAGTGAAGAGACAAACCCAAATATAAATGTGCTCGGTGCCGACGAAAACTACCTGCAAACCGCCGGATACAACCTATCGGCCGGCCGGAATTTTTCCCTTCGCGAAATCGAGTTTGGAAACAACGTGGTCATCGTGGGATCTGAAATCGTAAAACGACTCTTCAAGAAAAACGAGGATCCATTGAACCAAGTTATACGAATCGGAAACTCCCAATATACAATCATTGGCGTGCTTGAAGACAAAGGTTCAAGCGCCGGCTTTGGCGGCGACCGCGCCTGTATCATCCCGTTGGCCAAAGCACGTGCCGTAATGTCCATGGGCCGGCCATCCTATACCATAACGGTAATGGCCGGAAACCCGCAACAAATCGAAATGGCTATCGGCGAGGCGACGGCGCTCTTCCGGAACGTCCGCGGGGTCAGGGTAGGGCAGGAAACCAATTTCGAGATTACCAAAAGCGACGCCGTGGCACAGATGCTTATCGAAAGCCTTACCTACGTGACCATCGGCGCGGTAGTCATCGCGTTGATTACGCTTATAGGTGCATCTATCGGATTGATGAACATCATGTTGGTCTCGGTCACCGAGCGTACCCGCGAAATTGGCATACGCAAAGCGATAGGCGCAACACCCACCGTTATTCGCCGACAGTTCCTTACCGAAGCCGTAGTGATTTGCCTAATGGGCGGATTTGCGGGTATCTTCCTGGGCATACTTATCGGCAACATCCTCGCCGTGGTAATGGGCGCAAGCTTCATCATCCCTTGGAATTGGATTATCCTCGGCGTGGCCGTTTGTGTGGGTGTAGGCATGGTTTCCGGATACTATCCGGCGTCCAAGGCTTCGAGGCTTGATCCCGTGGAGGCGTTAAGGTATGAATAGGGCGTGGCTTCATTGCTTAGTTACCTGTAGCCTCTCGGTCAAGATAGCCTGTAACTCGCTCAGCGTCTTAAAGTAACGGTCACTTATGTCAGTTGACTCTCCCGGGTCGACCGCTAAATTATATAAAAACCACGACGGATCTTCCTTATCTTTCACGAGTTTCAAGTCGCCAACCCGGATAGCCCTATTCCCTTCGTGCTCCCAATATAGCGTCCTGTTGTGGCTGCTACCGATGTCGTTCCGCATCAGCAAGGATACCAGGCTGATGCCGGGTAAGTGGCTATCGGCGGCCACTCCGGATAATTCCCGGAGGGTGGGCATCAAATCGATAATATGGCCAACACCGTCGGTGAATTCCCCCGGTTGTTTGATTCCCTGCGGCCAGTACCAGATCGACGGCGTTGCTATGCCGCCTTCGTGCATGTATTTCTTGTATTTTTTGAAAGGCGTATTCGATGCGTAAGCCCAGGGCGCTTCATAAGCGGTGTAGGAACCGCGTTCACCGACGCGCTTGGTTGCGTCGTTGAGGCCTCTCCGTTCCACGCTTTCGGCACAGGCACCGTTGTCCGAAAGGAACACGATGAGCGTATTATCCAGCACCCCCTTTTCCTCGAGTTGATGCACCAGTCTTCCGATGTTCTTATCCATAATTTCGACCATCGCTGCGTAAACAGCCATCTTTCTGGCCCATTGCTTTTTATCAGGAATCGAATCCCACGCCGGAATGTCTTCCGGCCGGACACCGGGTGTGTAGCGGTCGTCTATCACTCCGTTTGCCTTCATCTGCTCAAATCGCGATGCGCGTATTGCATCCCAGCCGCGTAAATAACGCACTTCATACTTCGCCACGATGGAATCGGGCGCATGCAGCGGCCAATGTGGAGCTGTGTAGGCAAGGTAGAGCAGAAAGGGCCGCTTTACGGTGTGGCTGTCGGCATAATGCTCGTTAACGAACGTGAGCGCAGTGTCTGTAAACGCATCGGTCATGTAAAACCCTGCTGCTGGGGGATTCCAAATGGCATCGTCCCGTACCATCACCCGCTTGCGCTTTTCGTCTACTAATTCGTAGTAGCTACTGGCGCCCGAGATGAGTCCGAAATACCGATCGAAGCCCCGCTTCCGGGGCCAGTGTTGCGGTCGCTCGCCTACATGCCATTTTCCAGCCATGTAGGTGCTGTATCCCGCTTCACGCAGCACCTCTGCAATTGTCGGCCGGTCGGTGCGGAGAAATCCCTGGTATGGTCCGGGGGTGATGAGTTCATCGGGGTAACTGACCATATGGCCCATGCCGGCATCGTGCGGATACTGGCCCGTCAGTAACGAGGCGCGCGTGGGGCAGCATCTTCCGGCATTGTAAAAGCTCCGGAACCGCATTCCTCCTTCCGCAAGCTTATCGATGTTCGGCGTATGTATTTCGCCTCCGTAACAGCCGATATCCGAATAGCCCATGTCGTCAGCGAGGATAATTACGATGTTGGGGCGATCTGCTGGGCCCTGCTGGGCGAAACTTGGGTTGCAGCAATAGGCAAGTAGCTGCATCAAAAGCGGGAAAATGGTCGTCTTCATCGGTTTCAATCGGTTTGGTGCATTCCTTTTATTTCGGCGAGCAGCGCCTGCAATTCCGTTACTTTAGCTGGAAATTGCTGATATAGATTGGTGGTTTCTTGCGGATCCTTTTCAAGGTTGTACAGCTGCCAGGCGGGTCCACCGGGAACGGCTTCTGCACGTTGAGGTTCGGAAAAGCCGCCGGACCCCAGGCCGTCTATCAATTTCCAGGCACCTTTGCGGATGGCAAGATAACCGTTTGAAGCCTGATGGATCACGGCGCGCTGATCGGGAATGTCGGCTGTCTCTCCCTTCAATACGGGCAAGATACTGTAACTGTCGAGAGCAGCATCTGCCGGCACTCCGGTTTGCAGGATGGCAGCACAGGTAGCCGAAAGGTTGGTCAACGTCGTCAACGCATCACTCGTTGTACCCGGCTTCACCGCAGCGGGCCAGCGCACGATAAAGGGGATGCGGTGGCCGCCTTCCCAGGCATCGCCCTTCATTCCGCGATAGGGACCGGTTGCGCGGTGGTGAAAACGTTCGGCAAATTGCGGACGCCAGTAGGGACCGTTATCGCTGGTGAAGACGACCAGTGTATTTTGTGCCATGCCAAGACTGTCGATTGCCCGTAATACGCGACCTACGGCATCGTCTACCATTTGTACGTAATCACCATAATCCCCGGCGTTGGAGGCCCCACGCTGGTCACCGGTAGGCAACCACGGTGTATGGGGGGCGGGAAGGGGAAGGTACAGAAAAAACGGCTGCGGCTGCTTTGCTTGCTGTTCGACGTATTGCACGGCTTTGTCGGTAAACGTCGGCAATACGCGGTCAAAATTAAATGAAGGTGCCATTTTCCCCGCGCGCCAGAAGGCACCGGTGTACCCCGTATTCAGGTCGTTACCCGGTGTGTAGGCGGAGGGAAGCTCAATCAGCGTATCCCGCTCAAGGTAACAGTAAGGCTCCATGTCGAGCGAGGCCGGGAGTATAAAGGAATAATCGAATCCAAGGCTCAACGGCCCTCCGGTCGGCGGTTTGGTAAAGTCGATGTATTCGGGATTCATGTCTTTCAATAGCCCATATTCGTTCATTTCCGGGTTGCTGGAATCAAGTACGTCACGATGCGCTTCCTTGACCGCCCAATCCAACCCCAGATGCCATTTGCCGATGACGGCGGTGTGATAGCCTTGTTGTTGGAGCAAGGTACCTATCGTAAAACTACCCTGTGGAATAAGCGTGCGACCATATCCCCGGAGTACGCCGACAGGTAAACGGCTTCTCCAGGCATACGTACCTGTCATGATCGCGTAGCGGGTGGGCGTACAGACCGACGTTGGGGCATGGGCATCCGTAAACCGCATTCCTTGCTTAGCTAGGGCGTCGATGTGGGGCGTATTAATCCGGCCGTCGGGATTGTAGATGCTTACATCGCCGTAACCCAGGTCGTCAGCAAGGATGTACACAATATTGGGTTGGGCTGGCTGTGCCCTGATCGGTTGGACGACGGAGCCAAGCCCAATTAGGCATAGCAGTATATTCTTAAAAAGGGAGTTATTCATGAGAGCTATTCATCATTAGTTCAAACGGCTGTAATGGCTTGTA
>CAZTJY010000034.1:0-15012 GCA_964613725.1 uncultured Parapedobacter sp.
CGACCCGAAAATCCGTAGACCGGTGTCCGCGGGCTGGACCGAATCCTGATCGAACCATCCGATGGAATCGATGGGTTGGGTAACACGCCGGTCACTTTGCTCGGGCGTAACGATGTCGTTCGCGCGTGTGCCGCCCAGCCGTTGCTGCCTTACTTGGGCGATGCGGCTGCGCAGTTTCTGTTGCTCACCGGCGGCCATGCCGCGCTGGCCAAGGGTCTGGATCAACTGGTCGTCATTCAAACCACGTTTTTCGGCATCGGTGATTAGCCGGAGCACCTGCTGGTCCGACAGCTGCTCTACCCGTACTTTGGAAACATCGGGGAGTGGGGTCTGGGCATTAGCCGTGAGGAGCAAAAATAAGCCCGCTAGCAAGAAAAGGCATCGCTTCATCAATCTGTTCGCTATTATGGTACGCACGTTGCGAAGCAAAGGTACATGTTTTTTTGAAAAATGCGCGCTTTGCTTCGCTCGGATGCGTACTAGCGAAAACTGGGCCAGTATTAGCGGGCAGGCACCAGTTTAACAATATATAACCCGCAGGCGGGGACGTGCACCGCAACCTTGCCCCGCTTCGCGGCGATGGGCTGTACCGTGGGTTCCACGGCGGTGCGGTCGGCCTCGCTGTTGTGGGCGTTGATGTCCGCATGGGCCAACATCCAGACCGTGTCGCCGGCATAGCCGCTGGGTACGGCTACCTCCACGCGGTGGCCGGTGTCGGGCGAGCGGTTGACAAGCGACACGTAGATGTTGCCGTCCCCGTGGTGCACCGCGGCGGCATCGATATACGGCAGCGACTCGACGGCGAAGGTGGCTTCATCGGCGTGCCACTCAATGGTCGGCTCGATTTCGGCGGTGGCAATGGAAGGTCCTTGCACGGTGGTGGCCAACCGGTGGCCCGTCATCTGCTGGCGGTATTGCTTGAAGACATGGTATATGGGCGTACGGTAGGCATCGGTATCGCCTACGGTACGGATCAGGCCGTGGGCATTGACCGGAAAGATGTAATTGGCCATGCCCACATGCGGGCTCTGCCGGATAAAGGCGTTGAGCATCCCGCTCACCACGGCAACGTCAAACTGCCGGCGGGGTGAATGGCGCGTGAAACGGAACTGATCGCCGGCATTGATGGAATGGCGGTTGTTCCATTCGTCGATGCTGAGGCGGATGGGGTTGTCCGTGCGGCCGAGCCGCGCGTTCATCACCGCCAGCTGGGCGCCCAGCTGATCCAGGTGGGCCTCCATTTTGGCGGGCGCAAATAGCGTACGCACCGGGTGCTGGATCTCGCCGTCTTTGACGCGCGACGTGACGTAATAATGGTGGGTGAGGAAATCGATGTCCTTCCCGGTCGTTTCCAAAACGGTCTGGTTCCATTTCAGCGTGTAGCCTACCGCCAGCAGCTGCGCCTCGGGGTGGCGCGCCTTGATGGCCGTTGCCCAGGTGGCCAGCTTCTGGGCATAGGCCGTGTCCGACTCGTTGCCGTGCCGGCCCCACGGGCCGTAATTCTCGTTGCCGATGCACCAGTACTTCACGTTGTAGGGCGCGGCATGGCCGTGGTGGGCGCGCAGCTTGCCCAGGCCGGTAGCCGGGTCGCCGTTGACATACTCCATCCATTCGAGGGCTTCCCAGAGCGCGCCGCCGTACTGGCCGTGGTTGCCCATATTGAAGTTGATATAGGGCTCGGTGCCGATCTGCCGGCACCACTGCAGGAATTCGTCGGTGCCGAATTGGTAGTTTTCGATGCCTTTCCACGCATAGGTGGAGTCGGTGGGCCGCAACGGCTTCGGCCCGATGCCGTTGCGCCACCGGTACTCGTGCACCACCGTGCCGCCGGGCCACCGCATCACGGGGATCTCCAGCTCCTGCAGGGGTGGGATGAGGTGCTGCCGCACGTTGCCGGACAGGTCGGTGACCCCGCCGTATATCATGCTGTCGTTGACATTCTCGAGCATCTGCCCGTAAATCATCGGGTCGATCGCTACGGGGGTATCGGGGATGTCGATCGCTACGGTGGTCACCTGCGCCGAGGCGGTGGCGACCATCAAAAGGGTGAAGGTAGTTACGAATGCTTGCTTAATCATCATTGCGTTGTTTTCATGGTTCATTAATAGCCGGGATTGGGCACCAGGTTTTTATTGGTCTGGAGCTCAATGTCGGGTATGGGCCAAAGATAGTTAGCCGCCGGATTAAAGTTGCGCGTTTGGATGACCCGCATCTCGCCGGCATTGGGCACCCCGCTGTAATCCGGTGTGCCGTTCTCGTCGATGGCGGGCGCCGTGGCCAGCAACCCGCGGGGAATACGGCCGTAGCAGGGCCCCTGGAGCACGTCTTCGGCGATGCGCCAGCGGAGGATATCGAAATAACGGACACCCTCGCCGGCCAGCTCTACCTTGCGCTCGGTACGCACCACCGTGCGGAACTGCGCGGGGCTCAGGCCCTCGGGAACTTCGGCCATGCCGACGCGCCGGCGCAACTTGTTGATGGCCTCAACGGCGTCGGCATCCAGCTGGCCGGCCTCAAGTTTGGCCTCGGCATAGTTGAGCAGCACTTCGGCATACCGCATGATGATGGGGTTGATGTCCGACCGGACGGCGTGCTGCTCGGTGGGGTCGGCATACTTGCGCCAGCAGTAGCCGGCGAAGCTGGCAAACGTGTGGGTGGCATCCAGGTTGGGCACCCGCACGGCGGGCGACACGTTGTAGTTCCAGCACAGCAGGCTGTCTTTGTGGGTTTCGAACTGGTAGCCGTAGTAAATGCTGCCCGGCAGCGCGATGGATAAGGCCAGGCGCGGGTCGCGGTTCTCAAAGGGCTTCCCAGGGTCGTAGAGCGGCGACTCGTCGATGGGCAACCCGTCTATGCAGGGGTACGAATCGATCAGCGACTGCACGGGCATCCGGTTGCTGTAGCCGGCGGCCATGCGCGACCGGAACGACACCGGCGTTTCGTGGATGACGTCGTTGTAGTTGAACTGGATGGCCCAGATGATCTCTTTCGAGGTTTTACCCCGGCGGTGCGTAATGCTGCCGTAATCAGGGTCGAGCACGAACTCCGTGCCTTCGTACGCCATCACGGCCTCGGCGGCCGCAATGGCCTCGGGCCACCGCTCATCGTAAAGTGCCACACGCGAAGCGAGCGCATGGGCGGCACCCTTCGAAATGGCCATGGTGTTGGGCGCATTGGTGGCGGGCAGCAGGTCGGCGGCCGCTTCGAGCTCCGCCAATATGAAGTCGACCACGGCACTTTTCGGGTCGCGCGATACGTAGGCGTCTTCCAGCGGCAGCGTGGTGGTGATCAGCGGCACGTCGCCATAGAACGACGACAGCACGGAGTAGGCATAGGCGCGCAGGAACTTGGCCTCGCCGGTCGACTGGTTGATCACCGCCTCGGAAGCGCCGCTCACCCGGCCGACGTTGTCGAGCACGAAATTGCACCGCGCCACGACGGTGTAGAAGGTGTTCCAGATGGTGCTCACCATGCCGGAGGTGGCCGTGCCCCACCGCGCATGCGGCGTCACGTCGCGGTCGGCCGCGATATCCGAAAACATGTCGAACACGATGGCATACGGGTTTTCGCCAACCCGCATGGTAAGGGGCGTAAAACAGCCCACGATGGCCGCGCGGAGCTCGGCCTCGGTTTTCAGGAAGGTGCTGGTGGAGGGCGCATCGAGCGGATACTTTTCGAGCTCGCTGGTGCACCCCAGCGTTAACGTTGCTATGGTGATGAAAATAATCTTTTTCATGGCCTGTGGATTAAAATTTGAGATTCATGCCTACATTGATGGTCTTAACCTGCGGGTAATAGGAGCCGCTGCTGCCGGCGGGGATCTCCGGATCCCACCCCTCCCAGAAGTCGTGGAACGTGAGCAGGTTCTCGCCCGATACATAAAGGCGCGCCTGCTGGATACCCAGGGTGCGGGCCGCGGGGCCGGGCAACGTGTAGCCCAGCTGCACGTTCTTCACGCGGAGGTAGGCGGCACTGCGCATCCAGAAATCGGAATGCTGCGTGTTGTGGTTCTCGCCGAAGGCAAAACGCGGGAACACGGCATCGGTATTGTCGGGCGTCCACCGGTCTTTCTGGTATTCATATGCCGTACCGCCCAGCTGGAACGGGGTGATCGCATTGCTGGTGAGGTAGCCGTCTACCTTGCCCACGCCCTGCAGCAGGGTCGAAAAGTCGAAGTTGCGGTAGCCCAGATACAGGTTGAAACTGTACGTGTAACGCGGGATGGTGCTGCCCAGCACCTGACGGTCGTTGGCGTTGACCACCTCGTCGTCATTGGTGTTGAGGTACCGGATGTCGCCGGGGGCCACGACGCCGAACTGGGTGGGCGTATGCAGGTAGTTGCCGCTGGCATCGAAGTCGGAAGGCGACAACAGACCCGCCGACCGCAGCAGGTACAGCGAATTCATCGGATGGCCCTCGCGGTTGACGATGGTGCCGGTCTGCTGGATGCCTTTCAGGTCGACCACCTTGTTGCGGACGTCCGAAAGTGCCACGGTGGCGGCATACTTGAAGGGCTTGGTGTAGTCGGAATAGTCGAGCTGGAGATCCCACCCCTTGTTTTCGACCACCCCGGCATTCTGGAAGGGCGCCGTAACGCCCATCGTGTTGGGGATGCTGAGCCGCAGCAGGATGCCGCGGGTTTCCTTGCGGTAGTAATCAAACGAGACCGATAGCTTGCGCAGCAGCCGCACGTCGAGGCCCACGTTGGTCATCTCGGTGGTTTCCCAGCTGATGTCGGTGTTGGCCAGGTCGAGGATGGCGGCACCGTTGACCACCTGGTCGTTCGATATGTACCGCGGACTGAGCGACACGGTGGGCGCGAAGGGATAGTCGCTGCCGATCTGCTGGTTGCCCAGGCGGCCCCACGAAGCCCGGACCTTCAGGTCGTCGAGGTAGCTGCGCGTGCCGGCCATGAAGGGCTCTTCCGACAGGCGCCAGCCGGCCGAGAACGAGGGGAAGGTGCCCCACTTGTTGCCGTCGGCAAAGCGCGACGACCCGTCGTAACGGATGTTGGCCTCCACGAGGTACTTTCCGGCAAAGGCATAATTGATGCGGCCGAAGTAGGAAATGAGCGACCACGCACCGGCCCAACCGCCGTTGCGCATGTTGTCCGAAGAGCCGGCCGAAAGCACCGTATAGTCGGGGAACAGGAAATTGTCGCGGAAGGCGTTGAAGCCGCTGTACTGGGCGTTGAGGTACTGGTATCCGCCCAGGGCGCTGACGGCATGGTCGCCGTACGTGTCGTCGAAACTGAGCGTCACATCGACCTGGTCTTCGCGGTTGATGCCGGATTCTTCATTCAGCTCGTTGATCGAAGGCACCGAAAAACGGAGGTTGCCCTGCGGGTCGTAGGTCTTGACGACGTTGTTGAACGACCGCGTAACGGGCTGGGCGTACGTGGGCGCATACGCCACGCGGGCCGTAAGGAACTCCAGGGGCTTGTAGTCGAGCGCGAAGTTGCCCGCCAGCGGGAAGCTGGTCTGCCGCCACCAGCCGCCTTCATTGACGATGGCCAGGGGGTTGGCGCCGTTCTGGCCCTCTCCCCACAGGCCGTTGGTGTAACGGATGGCCTGCGTGGCGGGCAGCTTGTTGATGAGCCCGAAGATGAGGCCCGTGGATGACGACGGCGTGAATGCCGCGGGACCGGTGAACGGCCCGGCATTGGTGATGGTCTTGCGGTCCTGGTTGCGCACGTAGAGGTCGAACGAGCCGCTCAGCTTGTCCGATATCCGGATGTTGCTGTTGAGCCGGAAGTAGTAGCGCTGGAAATCGACGTTCTCGATGAGCCCGGCCTGGTGGAGGTAGCCGAACGAACCGAAGAACTTGACCCGCTCCGTACCGCCCGTGACGCTGAGCACGTGGTTCTGCTGCACGCCGCTGCCGGTGAGCAGCGCTTTCTGCCAGTCGGAATCGGGATAGGTGTCGGGGTCGGTGGCCTTGTTGGCGATGTAATTGGCAATGTAGTCTTCCGAAAACAGGGGCGACCGGCCCACGTTGGTGTGCGCCTCGTTGATGAGGTTCATGTGGTCCAGCCCGTTCACGGGCTTGATGAGCTGGGTGGGCGACTGCTGGCCGAGGTAGCCGTCGTACGAAAACGAAAACTGCCCCTCGCGGCCCCGCTTGGTGGTGATCAGGATAACGCCGTTGGCCGCGCGCGACCCGTAGATGGCCGAGGAGGCGGCGTCTTTAAGCACCGAAATGGATTCGATCGACGACACATCGATGTGGTCGATCGACATGACCACGCCGTCGACCAGCACCAGCGGGTTGGAGTTGTTCAGGGTGCCGATGCCCCGCACGCGGATCGTTCCGCCATCGACCCCGGGCTGGCCGGTGGTCTGTGTGACCGTCACCCCCGGCACGACGCCCTGCAGTGCCATCGAACTCTGGCCCACCTGCCGCTTGGCCAGCTCTTCGCCGGAAACGGCAGTAACGGAACCGGTGAGGTTGACCTTCTTGGTGGTGCCGAAGCCGACCACCACCACCTCATCGAGGTTGGCCACCACGGCGGTCATGACCACCTGGAGGGGCTGCGGGCCGGCTACGGCGACTTCGTTGCCATAACCGATGAGCGAAAATACGAGGCTGGCGTCGGCCGGCGCGCGCAGCGCAAAGGTGCCGTCGGCACCCGTCATGGCGAGCGCCTGGCCGACGCCCTGCTGGCTGACGGTGACACCGGCTAGGGGCTGTCCGGTGGGGTCCTTGACCGTGCCGGACACGTCGATGGGCTGTTGTGCTGAAGACGCCGGTGCGAAAGCAAACAGTAACACCGCCCACCATACATGGGCGCTGAGATTCCTGATGAGTGTTGGGATATTCATATCGATTCAGTAGTTGGTTAATTCCGTTGTTGGTTAATTCCGTTGTTGGTTAATCGTGTGGATGACACCGAGCCTGCCGGTGAAGAGTTGCACGCAGCCCAACGTAAAGAGGTAAGCTACGCCGATGGCGATAAAAATGGGCACATATGAAAAGTGCTGCACCGTCCACCCCACGGAGAGCTGCGACAGGATGCCGGCAACGCCACCGAGGGTGCCGCCGATGCCGGTGAGGGTGCCCTGCACGTGCTTGGGGAACACTTCGGCCGGGATGGTGATGTTGCCCCAGAGCCCATGGCCCAGCATCACCCCGGCAATGGCCACAAGCGCCATGGCGGCGCCGTTGGCGTAAAACAGGGCGACACAACAGAGGGGGATGAGCAACGAAGCGGACAGCATCACCGTCTTCCGCGAACGGTTGAGCGACCACCCGGCACGGTTGATCAGCCACCGCGGGATGATGCCGCCCAGCAAGGTGCCCACGGCCAGCACCACGAAAGGGATCCAGGCGAAATAACCCATCTGGTCGAGCGTGAGCCCCTGCTGCTCCTGCAGGTATTTCGGTATCCAGAAGATGAGGAAATACGTGATGGGGTCGATGAAGATGCGGGCACACAGGCATCCCCACGCCTGGCGCATGCGGAGCAGCCGCCAGATGCTGACGGTGGCGGTGGGCTGCGCGTCTTCCGGACGCTGGTCTTCGAGGATGAGCGCCCGCTCGGCCGCGGTGATGCGCGGATGGTCTTGCGGCACGTAATAGTGGCGCCGCCAGAAAAACAGCCAGATGAAGCCGAGCAGACCGGTAGCCACAAAGGCGGCCTGCCAGTTGAACTGGAGGGCGATGACCGACACCAGCGGGATGGCGATCGCCGCCCCGGCGGATGACCCGGCATTGAGCATGCCGATGGCCAGCGCCCGCTCGCGCAGCGGGAACCACTCCGAGGCGGCCTTCACCCCCGCGGGGAAGTTGGCCGACTCGGCAATGCCCAGGAGGAACCGGAACACCGAAAACTGCATGGCGGTTTTGGCGAGGGCGTGCAGGATGTTGGCAACGGACCACCCGCCCACGGCCCACAGGAAACTCTTGCGCGTGCCGAGGCGGTCCACCAAAACGCCGCTCACGGCGTACATCACCGTGTAGCTGAGCAGGAACGAGGAGGTGATGAAGGCGTAGTCGACGTCGTCGAGCCCCAGCTCGGCCTGGATGGTGGGCGCCAGCACCGACAGCACCTGCCGGTCCAAATAGTTGAGCGTAGACGCGAAAAAGAGCATCACCGCCACGGTCCACCGGATGTTTCCTTGCTTGGCCATTATCCGTGGTTCTTGTCTTTGAAGGGGTTGTAATGCGAGGCGGTGGCGCCCGACCCTTCGCCCTTGTCGAGCACCAGGCTGGGATCGGCGGGCTGGTCGTCGGCCATGCCGAGCAGGTACTGCCCCTGGGCGATGAGCTGCCGGCGGACTTCCGCTACGTCGACCTCCCGGATGGTGCCGCCTTGCCTGGCGAGCATCGCGGCGGCCAGCCCGGCGCCCTGCCCGATGGCCATGCAGGTGGCCATCACGCGCGACGAGCCGAAGGCGGCGTGGGTGGCCGAAATGCTGCGCCCGGCCACCAGCACGTTGTCGAGCCCCTGGGGCAGCAGCGCACGGTAAGGCACCTCATACACCGCCTTGCCCGAGCCGGTGAAGACCTGCTGCTCGCCCTCGGGCGGGTGGATGTCGATGGCGAACGTGCCGCAGGCGATGCCGTCGTCGAACGCACGGTTGGCCAGCACGTCGTCTTCGGTGAGCTGGTAGTCGCCCCGGATGTGGCGGGTTTCGCGCACCCCCACCTGGGCGCCCGTGTCGACGATATAGGAGGTCTCGAAGCCGCCCACGTGGCGCTGGAGAAACTGGTGGATGCCCCAGGCCTGCACCCGGGTTTCGACCTCGGCACGGGTGAGGTCGGCCGCGTTGGTGCCGTCTATGCCCTGCAGGCGGGTGGCGTTGACCGCAATCTGGCCTTCCTGCGGCAGCTGGTAAAACAGGATGCGCGGCGCGGCATCTTTCGGGAACTCGCCGGTTTCCATGCCTTTCTTCACCAGCTCCTTCAGGCCCAGGAACGCCAGGGCCTTGCTCGAGTCGATCTCCGCATCGGTGGGCGAATCCTTGAGCAGGTCGCGGTTGCTTTTCATCCAGCTGCGGAGGGCATCCATGTGGATGCCGCCGATGCGGAAGAACAGCGTAACGGGCTGCATGGCGCCGTCTTCTTCGCGGCCTTTCACAAAGGGTGCGCCGCCCGTGGCCGCGATGTCGGCATCGGCCGAACAATCGATGATGTAGCGGGGCACGATGGCCTGCCGGCCGGATTTGTTTTCGATGATCACCGAGGTGAGCCGGCTGCCTTCGCGGGTGACACCCACGGCCCAGGTATGGAGCAGCAGCTCCACACCGGCTTCTTTCACCATCTCGAACAACAGGTACTTCATGCCTTCGGGATCGAACGGCGTCATGGAGGCGTTGTCGAACGTGAGGTCCGACACGTGGCCCTGCGACGATTTGAGGGCGACCAGGCGGTCCACCAGCTCACCCGCGATGCCGCGGATGACCTGCTTGCCCTTCACGTCGTGGAAGGTGAACATCGGATTGACCATGGCGATGGTGAGGTTGCCCCCGAGGAAACCGTATCGCTCCATGAGCATGACCTTGGCGCCGTTGCGGGCGGCGGAAATGGCCGCACCGATACCGGCGGGGCCGGCGCCGACAACCAGCACTTCGGGCGTGGCAAATACAGGGAGCTTTCGCGCATCTTCGTTGATATACTGCATAAACTAATCGAGGTAAGAATATAAAAAATTTTGTTACTAAGCTTACAAAAAACTGCCTGGTTGTTGCAGTTCGAGGGCTAAAGTAGAACATCCTTTACTGAAAAACAAGAAGATACGACGCAATAATTCCCAATAAATTAATGGGAACATTCCCGCAACCGTTCCCACATATGCTTTTTTTTGTGCTTTTTTTTCCACTTTTGTAACAGGCACCAGGAGGCACCATGAAAAGACATCAGGTAACGATCATCGACATTGCGAAACGGCTGGGCATCTCGAAGTCCACCGTATCGCGGGCACTCACCAACAACCCCAATGTGAACCCGGCTACGCGCAAGGCGGTGCTGGAAGTGGCCAAGGAACTCGACTACCAGCCGAACATGCTGGCGCTCGGCTTGATCAAGAACGAGACACGCATGCTGGGGGTGATCATCCCCGATATCCAGAAGCCGTTTTTCGCCGCGATCGTGAGCGGCATCCAGCACGCCGTGGCGCGCGCGGGCTACCGCACCATCATCGCCCAGTCGGACGAGTCGCCCCAGGTGGAGAAGGAAAACATCCAGGCGCTGATGCTGAGCCGGGTAGACGGGTTCCTGATCTGCCACACGCGCGATACGCGCAACTTCGACCAGATCAAGATGCTTTACCAAAAGGGGTTTCCACTGGTGTCGTTCGCCCGGATCTGCCCCGAGCTGCCCATCCCCAAGGTGGTGGAGGATGACTTCAACGGCCTGTACACCACCACGCAGCACCTCATCGAGCAAGGACGCAAGCGCATCGCCCTGCTGGCCGGCCCGAAGCACCTGCACGCCAGCAAACTGCGGAAACAGGGGTATACCGACGCGTTGCGGCAGCATGGGCTGGCGTTCGACAACGACCTGGTGGCCCATACGCGGTTCGTGCAAGAACATGTGGAGGCGGCGCTCGACCGGTGGATGGCACTGCCGCAGCCCCCCGACGCGGTCTGCACCATCTACGACGCGGGCGCCGTGCAGGTGATGCAATCGCTCAAAGCCCGCGGCTTGCGGGTACCCCACGACGTGGCCGTGACCGGCTTCGGCGACGACCCCGCCGCGGCACTGGTCGAACCGGGCCTGACCACCTTTGCCCAGAAACCCTATGAAATCGGCCTCCTGGCCGGTAAGCAGATGCTCGACATCCTGAAAAGGAAATTTGCCGACACCCCGCCCGAAATCACGATCTCGCCGGGCAACCTCGTGGTGCGGGCGTCGGGGTAACCGCGCCGTGCCGTTTCGCAGACACGACCGATCGTCAAAACCGGTACATCACCCCGAACTTCAGGTGCAGGTTGTTCTTATCCTGCGGGTGGAAGCCCCAAAAATCGTTGCGGTCTTCGGCCGCCTGGAACTGATACTGGTAATTGTATGCATGGATGTACTGCAGGTGCGCATGGAAGATAAACTGCTGGTAATCCCACGTGCCGTACGCCGCTACGCTGGCATCCACCCAGTTGTTGCGGAAGTCCTTCACGTAGGTGACCGCATAGTCCTCGTTGTGCACCAAGCGCTGCACCTGCACGCCCAGCTGCTTCAGCCCGTTCACCCAGCTGGCCTGCACCGTTTGGCTGTTGCCGCCCGGGCCGATACCGGCACCTAGTAGTTGCCCCCGGTGGGTGTACCCATCGGGGACATGATGGTGTACATACCACGGACCAGCCGAACGGATTCCCCGCGTATTGGTTACCGCCATCTGCGTCATCTCGCCCGCCAGCTGCAGGTGGCCGCCCCACTGATGCTGTAGGGGTATCAATTTGCGCAGGCCGAAGGTGTACGCCCGGGTGTGGTCCATTTGGGCCATACCGTCGCGCGCATCCCAATTGTGGTCGTTCTTGGCGTACTCGCCGTAAAACTCCACGTTGACCTTCGGCACCACGTACCGGAAATAAAACGAAAGCATCTGGTCGCGCGGGATGCCACCATCCGAGCTACTATCCACGGCGATTTTCGCTTTACTCAAGGCTTCCAGGAAGGGTGCGTAGTAAGCAAGTCCGCTACCCATGTCTTCCTGGTTGGTGTTGTAGGTACGGATAAAGCCCAGCGACAGGCCCGGGGTCCATTTCGGTTGGTAGTTGACGGTGACACCCGAGAAGTACCGCCAGCCTTCTGGCTTGGGGGTGGCGTATTGGTGGTGCGTGGCCGTATCGCCCAGCAGCGATGAAGGGTAGCCCGATTTCTGCAAATGCCCCCCAACGACCTGGAATTCGAACGCGCCGATGTAGGTCTTGATGGGCTTGGAGGTATTCAGCGCAACGTGCCCAAACCCCGGCGCAGTATTGCTCATCAGGATAGAATTGTGCAGGCCGGGGCCCCACCACAGGTTTTCGGTAGAGAAACCGACCGATATCGGATCGAGCGTGAGCCGGATGCTGCTCTGCCCCAGGTAGGCCTTGGTGTAGCTGCCGGTACCGAACCGTTCGGGCATATCGATGCGATTAGCTATATAAGTGTACCAATTTTTATCCGGCCCCGCATTGCCACCAAACCCTTCATACACCCGGTTCTGCGCCGCCACCAGCTCCGGCCGGAACTGCACGCTCAGCCAGCGGTATTTCGCAAAGAAGCCGGTGCTCAGGTACGTTTGGAGGCCCCGTGCGGGGATCATCGGTCCGTCGTTCCACCCGTAGGGGTAGGCCGTATTCAGCTGGTTCTGCCACACCACGGGCAGCAGCTGCACATAGCCGTGGCCGTCATCGCTCTGCCACACCACGTCGGTGCGGCTTCCGTCGGGGTAGTGCAGGTAGTCGTGCTGCTGCAGTGCCTGGGCCGTGAGCGGCCGTATGCTGAACGATATCGCCGAGTCGACGTGGCCCAGCAGCTGCTGGCGGCGGTAGTAATCTTCCAATACGGGAAGCCCGACAGGGATGGTCTGCGCCTGCAACGCCGTGCCTGCCAGCACAACGGCCATCGCCGTCATCGCGCCTCTTTTTAGTTCATCGTATCCGATCATCATTGCGCAAACTTAAAACCGATAGGCGAAGCCCAATCGCATGAGAAAATTATTCTTATCCTGCGGTTCGAAATCCCAGAACCGATTGCCCTCGGGCATGAAAAACTCGTGCCGGGGGCGTACCCATGCACGAGGTCGGCGCCGTTGAAATAGTCGAACTTGCCGTACGATAGGCGCATGGCGGTGCTCAGGGCATTTTCTTCGGGGTACTCCGCGGGCGTAAGCTGGTCGATCGGCGGGAAATGGTGGCGGGTGGTGTGGTGTACGCCGGTCCACACCTCGCCGTTGGCGGCGATGTTGCGGACTTCAAACGTGGGGTAGCGGCTGGGGTCGTGGCGCAGCCGGAACTGCGTGTTGGACCCCACCTGGAACCGCTCGGCGGTGGCACCGTGCGCCACGTGCCAGTCCACGAAGCGCCGGTAGTTCCGGATGTCGGGCTGCTCGCCCATGGGCTCGGGGTAGTCGTAGTCGGGCCAGTTGCGGTCGATGATCGTGCCGAAGGGCACCCGGTCGCCCACCTCGGTGATGCCCGTAAGGCGGTAGTCGCCCTGATCGGATGTCCGTTCGCTGAGCGCCACGCTGCCCATGTGGTCGTCGTGGAAGTGGGTGAGCAGCAGGTAGTCGATCCGCGCCTCGGGCAGGGGGCGCATCATGCGGCGCACGTAGCGGGCGATCCATTCGCCGGCGCTGCGGCTGCCATCGGGCTTGAAGTTGCGCTTGTCGGTGCCCGTCTCGCCGGCATCCATCATCATGGTGGTGCCATCGGGCAGGATGGCGAACATGCATTCGCCGCGGCCGGTGCTGATGTGGTGGATATCGAGGTAGCCCGCGGACCAGTCGGGATACGCGTCGCCCACGCCGACCTGCGCGCGCCGGGGCGGCGGCGGTGAAGAGCGTGAGGACCAGTAACGTTGCTTTGCTGATGTTCATGGCGTTATAAGGGTTAATACCGGAGACTGACCCGCCAGTCGCGCTTGGTGGCGATGCTGCGGTCGCTGGCGGCTTCGCCGGGGTTGCCGCCGATGAAGATCTTCCCTGCCGAGGCGGGGTTGAAGGTGGCGAACAGCGCATCCAGCGCCTCGGCGGTGAGCTTGGGGTTAAGAATGATGCCGGGCCGAAAGCAGGAAAGAAAGCGGTTGCCGCTCAGAAGCACCGGAGAGATTAAATTGCATATAAAATGAAAATTAGCTAAGTTTGTATATCGTAAAAACTTCGAAAGCTATGGAATTGATTGTTAAATCAAATAACGAGCAGAGCATCGCGAAAATTGTTGCGCTGGCCAGGAAATTAAAGGTGAGCGTGGAGAAAAGAGCGGTTACGGCTGATGAAGGACAAAGAGATACCGTAAAGAACCGAATTTTAAATTTCAAAGCTAAAGGCCGTCATCCGTTTGGGGATGCCGTAGAATGGCAGAAACAAGAACGAGAAGACCGGAATTTACCTTTTTCTTAACCGTTATAGCCTAAACCATGGCGTTTCTCGTTGACAGTAATATCATCATTTATTCAATCTCGGAAGAGTTCCATTATCTTCGGACGTTATTAGTGAGTAACGATTGCTATGTGTCTGAGATTTCTCGAGTTGAAGTATTGGGTTACCACGCCTTAAAAGACACGCATAAAAAGTACTTCTTAGATGTATTTGGCTATGCGCCAATTATTCTGCCTGATCAATCAATTTTTGATGAAGCGATTGAAATAAGGCGACGTTACAACCTAAAACTGGGCGATAGTATCATCGCTTCAACGGCGATAGTACATGATTTAGACCTGTACACACATAATGTGAAAGATTTTAATCGCGTAGCCGGAATCAATTGTATAGATCCCGTTGTGCTATAATAGCGCTTACGACACCCGCTCAAACTTATACGGATACACCTTGCCGGATGCCCACTGCGGTACGTACACGTTCTCGTCGCGGTCTACGCATACATCGTGCGGATGCACAAACAAGGGCGTGGCTTGGGCCATGGGCTGCAACTTGTTGTCCACGTAAGTGGGGGCTGTGCCGCCGATATTGCTCACCACGCGGTTGTTTTCGTCGAGGATGGTAACGAAGCCGCTGCCGGCGGTATCCATATCGGGCGACCGCAATACGGCGGCATACAGGTGGTTGCCATGGATGACGGGCCGGCATACGCAGGCGCCGGGCAGTTCGATGACCTCCAGCAGCTCGCCGGCCAGCGTGAACCGCTTGAAGCACTGGCGCGGCCGGTCGGTAACCAGCAGCGTGGAGGTATCGGTACGGTAGTCGATGCATACGCCGTGGGCGGTCACGAAATGTTCGTGGCCCTCGCCGCGGCCACCGAACCAGCTTTTGAGCTTGCCCTCGGCGCTGTAAACGAAGACATACTGCTGGCCATACCCATCGGCCACGTAGATGTCGCCGTTGGGTGCCACGGCGGTTTCGGTGGGCACGAA
>CAZTJY010000034.1:15112-24556 GCA_964613725.1 uncultured Parapedobacter sp.
GCGTTTCATTGGTGAGCAACAACAGGCGCCCGCGGCGGTCCTGCACCATTTCGTGACAGTCGTTTACGGGATATTTGCCGTTATCCAGCACGCCCCAGCCTTTTACCTGTTTATAGGTCATCCCATTGTGGCCATAGACGGGTTCCGGCGCACCGAGGGCGCGGAGCGCAGGCGCGGAAGCCAGTACGGTGGCTTTGGTTGCTTCATCCAGCTGCCCGTCGGTTTTTGGCCGCACGGCATCGAGCCGGGTAACGGAGTAAACGCGTGATAAACCACGGAATGAACACAAAATGTCCGAAGGGTTTGATTTGGCCCGTAAATCAGTTACCTTTGATTTTTCCAATGAACCTTGGTCCTACTTGCTGGGCGACAATGACATGATGCGAACGGAAAACCTCATTGCAGAAGACACGTTAATTGGCCTCCGCGCGGGCTCGCGGGAAGATTTCATGGTGGTATATGATGTATTCCAGAAAAAACTTTTTGCCTTTGCCTACCGTTACCTCGGCGATAGGGACCTCGCTGAAGACGTGACACAGACGGTATTCATGAAAATCTGGGAAACTCGCCACCGAATCAATCCGCAACTGCCTTTCGTGGGGTACTTATACCGCATTACGCGGAATGAAGTTTTCAACGAGCTCCAAGCCATCGCGAAAAGCGAGAAGGCGAAAGCCGGGGCGGCTACCGTGTCGCCGGAACCAGCGGCGCTGGCGGTGGATACGATATTACAGCACCGGGAATATGACGCGCTGCTGGAGGAAGCCATACAGGCACTACCCCCCCAACGGCAACGGATTTTCCGGATGTGCCGCATGGATGGGCTGACCTACCGGGAGGCGGCGGAGCGTTTGGGCATTTCGTATTACACCGTAAAAGAACACATGACATTGGCTACCCAGGCCATAAAAAAACACCTCATTAGAAATGAGGTGTTGTTGGTGTTTTTGGCTGTCTTCTACGGTATCAGCTAACCTTATAGCGCTACCTGTATCGTTTCCCCCGCTTGCAACGTGTAGGTCTTAAACGGTGTTCCGTCCCGCGACAAGGTGGTGGTTAGTTGGGTGCCCTGGCGCTCCACCCGGATATCGAACGCCTGCTCCCCGAATGCGCCCACGTTGGTTAGCTCCATGTAATCCCACCCGTCAGGCAACTGCGGGGTCAGCGAAAACCGCTGAAACCCGGTAGGCCGGATACCGAAGATGCCTTCGGTAAAGATGCGGCAATACAGGGCGCTCTCGGCAGACAGGTGGCGCTGGCTTCCCTCGGGCCACGCCTCGATGGCGTAAGGCACGTGTTCACCCAGTAACCGCGTGGCTGAATAATGGTTGAGGTAAGCCAATGCCTTGTCGATCTCGCCCGCGGCAAAGACGCCACGGAGCGCGTAGAGCGTAGACCGGTCCCAGAAGGTTTCCGTGCCGGCCTGCGTGAGCAAGCCGTCGTCGGTCCACAGGCGGGGCGAAAACAACGCCTCGATCGTACCGGGAGCCCGGTTGTAGATGCCCGCCGTGAGCGGAATGCAGATCCACGACCGAAGTACCTCGTTGCCGGCGTAGTATCGGTAGGTTTCGAAACCTTCCACCGTGGCCCCGAAGTGCTGCTCGATGGCCGCGCGGAGGCGCTTTGCCTGACGCCTATAGTCGCTGGCGACACGGCGTGGCAACCGCAGCTCTTCCGCCAGGTAAGCGGCGGATAGGAGCGCATCGTAGTAAAGGGAAGACGTGCACAGGTTGGCGTCGCCGGCAGGAAAACGGCCCTCCAGTTCATCGCTATCGGATGCCACGACACCGTGTTCGTTGATTTTACGCCTCGAAAATTCCAGGCACCACTCGATGAGCGGCCACAGTTCTTCGGTTTCCGCGCGGTCCGCACGGGCGAGGGCGTAACGGGCGGCACCGTACGCAATCATGGCTGCATCGCCGCGGTCGCCGGCACCGCCCCAGGTATCGTCGCCCTCCGCGATGATCGAACTGGGGATGGGCTTGTATTCGGGGTTCATGAACCGCGCGAAATGGCGGAATGCGTTCAGCGCCGAGGCGTTGCCGATGTCGTAATGCAGGAACGGGAAAAATGGATTGATGTATTCGGCTTGGTCGTTCGCCCAGATGGCCGCGTAATACGATTCGCCACCCGGCCCGTGCATATACCCACCCTTGGTCTTGAAAATACTTTCGGCCGCACGGATCTTGGCAAAGGCGAAGGCGGTGTTCAGCGTCTCGTCAGGCGAATGGAACACCAATTGAGACCACATTTGGTCTACAAAAGCGGTACGTGCGCGGTAGGCGGCAGCGGCATCGATGGTGGCAGGTGATTCACCATCGCGATACCCTTGGATCGATGCATCGAACCGGCAGGCCTCGCCCGGCTGGAGGTAACGCACTTCGCTTTCCGGGGCATGGAGTTGCGCCACGAGCGTGTAGCTGCCCGTTACACCCCTTTCGGGGTCGGTGTGGTAGGTGGCCTGCTGTGTCGGCACCGTCAGCGCGATGGGATGGTCGCTGACGTTTTTCACTGTATAACGTTCGTAGAATACGGGTTGGTCCATCGCTGGGAAGTAGGTACGCGTAAGCTCCACGAGCGCCGGCCCCTTATCCGTGGGCTTATCGCCCGTGCCCAGCTCGCTGACTACGGTGAGCAGTCCGTTGAGGCGCATCGACTTGACAGCCTCGCGGTTGAGCGATCGGCCATTCACCTGCAGCTGCGAGATGAAGTCGATGCCGAACCGCCGCATGAGGCTGGCGTGGGTATTATTCGGCACGGTGCGCAGCATGGGCCACACGAGCGACCGCTCCAGGCTGAACGACCCGTCGGCGTTGACACCGTAGCGCAACACGGCCGACAGGTGCTGGCCGCTCATCTCGATGTGGTCGTAATGGGGGATGCGGCTGCCCACGTCCCAACGGATGCTGCCGTCGGCATCGATTTGCCAGCGTTGCTGTGCGGTAAGCACCTCGGGCACGCTGCAGGCCCATAGGAAAATCAATAGGAATGTGATCGGTTTCTTCATTGTTGCTGTTTGTTATGTATGATGACAGGAAGCGGGCCGTTGCCCTGTACGGATACGTTGCGGCTATGTTCTACCAAAACGGCACGGTCGCTGCCGCTGATGGCGTTGTGGCTCACGGATGCCCCATCGGTGCCGGACACGTAAATGGCCTGCGCGCCCGTCGCTTGGATGACGTTGTTGCGGATGGTGATGTTTTTATTGAGCGGCGGCGGCGGGCCACCGATGCCGGACACATCGACGTTGATGGCAGTGCCCGTTTGGCGACCATGCCCGTAACCGCAGTCCACGATCCAGTTGTTTTCGATCATGATGTCGGCCACCGGGCCGCTTTCGCGCCAGCCGCTCTCGGCGCCCAGCTGGATGGCCGTGCCACTGCTCTGCTGGATGGTGTTGCCGGCGATGTGTACGCGGTTGGTCTTGATGAGGTACGCGCGCGCCAGATGGCTGCGCACCGTGTTGTTGGTGATCTCCACGGCCGGCCGGCGGGTCTCGTTGGTGAGGAAATGGCTATCCGCGTCGCCGGCGAGCGGCCGGTCGAGCTGCACCGACACCCGCCACTCGCGGTGGCTGGTGTCTACCCCGCGTACCGTATAGGTGGCCACGGGCGCAAGGGTTTCGCGCGCCACCAGCGACAGCGTATCGCCCACATCCGGGAAATCCAGCGACAGCGCGTGGAGGTCCGCCTGCTCCACGGCGATGTCGACCCAGCCGCTCCGCGTGCGATCGGGGTACGGCGTGTAATAATAGTTGTGGATGTTGGTGCAGTCATCGCCCTGCCCACCAAATTTACAGGCATCCAGCACGATGCGCCCCGTGCAGCTGGTGAAATGGGTGGCATCGGTGTTGGTAGACACCACGCTGCCCGGCTCGGGGATGACCTGCAGGTTGTGCATGAAAATGTCTTCGCTGCGGTGGCCCACCACGCCCATGCCAGGCTGGCTATGAATGGTTACATCTTGCAGCAGGACGTTTCTGGATGCCTTGATGAGGATGCCCGCGCGGTAATGCGCCGAATGCCGCAGGATGCACAGGTCGCCCCGCCGCGGCTTGGCCGCCGAATGGACCCGGATGGTGGTGTCGTTGACCCACTCCTTGCGGTCGTGCCAGGCACCGGTGTAGACACGCTGCTTTTCGACATCGTAGAAGTGGATGCGCCCCGTCACCGCGTGATCGAGCATGGGGTAGCGCGCGGTGTCGACCTGCATGTCAAAGTGGTCGTCGGCCACGGCGGTGATTTGCCCGATGGTATGGGGCGGCCGCTTGTGGGTGATGGTGAGCCCGTGGATGCGTACGTTCTCCGCATCGGTGATGGACACGGCTTCATACCACCCGTCCAGCACCAGGGTGGCGCCGGCGGCTTCGATGGTCACTCCCCGGCTACCGGCGAGGTTTAATGCGATGACGTAAGGGGCATCGGGCTTAAATAAGCGGCCTTGCACGTCTTCGCCGTACCGACCACTGATGGCCTCGTACGCGATGCGACGCGCCTCCGGGTCGCTGAAGTGGTAGGTGCCCGGCGGAAAATAGACGGTAGCACCTGGCTGGCTCCGGGCGGCAGCCATCGCCTGCCGGATGCCGTCGGCATCGTTGCTGTCGTCGTCCGGATGGGCGCCATAGGCGGTGACGTCAATGCGGTCTGCGGTGACGCCCTTTGCGTTGGAAACGTGCGGACCGGATAGGGTTAACGCCAGCGCTAGCATGTTTATGTGAAATTTCACCCTCATGTTAATTCATATGCGTTTGGATGAAGTCCAGTTCGCCGTGCGGAAAGGTGCCGCGGACGTCGACCTCAGTGTAGCTTTGCAATTTAGTTAAAAAGAAATCAAACTTCTTCCAGTCTGAACTAAGCGCGTGTTCGTGGCTATGCAGCCACCGGAACGTCTGCTTGAAGGGCTCCCAGCCGATCGCCTCCTGGATACGGATGAGCGTATACATGAGCGCGTCGTGGGTGAAGCGTCCCTGGAGGAACGCTTTTTCATACGAGTCGCCGCCGTCCGACCGGTAATAGGTTTTGGCTTCCGTGCCGGTGTACAGCTTGCCGCTATTCACGAACGAGCCGTTGAGCTGGTCTAGGGCGTAGTACATCCGGAAGTTGGCAAACAGTTCGTCGTTCCAGTTCCAATACGCGGTGGTGTTGGGGTAGCGGTCGTCGCCGGCGCAGAAATCGTGGGCGATCTCGTGCATGATGCCGAATTCCCAGTCGCCGCGCTCGGCTACGCTACGCAGCGACGCAGGCACGTGGATGCGGTGCCAGATGATGGGATTGCCGGCATAGGCCCACGAACGGGGGTATTGGTCGACCGCCAGGATGGTGATGGGCTCGCCGCCGTAGGGCGCCTCGCCGATGAGGTCGGTATACGCACCATACACGCGGTCGAGCTTCTCCATCCAGTCGGCGATGGCTTCCTCGCTGACCACGGCGGCATCTTCGGGCCGAACACGCAGGCGCAGGTGCTTGCTCGACCGCGTGTAGAATTCCTGCTTCTCGAGTTTCAGGTTCTTGAAATAGGCGGTGCCGGTGGATTGGTTGCCGTTAAGACCCAAGCTAAGGCATAACGAGACGCGGCCGTCTGCCGGGGTCTGGAATACCATCGACCGCGGCGAGAAGTCGGCAGTGCCTACCAGGTCTTGTGAGGTCATGAACCACTCACCGCCGATGGTGACGGTGGCGCCTCGGTCGCCGGTGACATTCTCGACTTTGACGTCGGCCGAAAACCGGTAGATGGCATCGGGTTCCAGCGTGATGGGCAGCATGGTGTGGGTAACCACCCCCACTGTCGATTGCACCTGCAGGGTGAGCCCTTCGGGCGTAACAGGGGCGTTGGACCACGCGAAGTTGGCCTGCCCGTGATGGGATTCGTGCTTCCAATCGGCAGCGTTATAAATCCACAGGAGGCCGGGATAGTCGGCAGGGTCGAGCTGTTTCTCCTCCGGCTTCGGGTCGACCGGGCCGGGGCCGTCTTTATCGTCTGTTCCGGGCTTGGTGCAAGCCCATGCCCCGGCGGAAGCCAGGTAAAGCATGGTAATGGCTATGATTCTCATCTGATAACGTTAAAGTAAGCCGGGCGGCGGCGGCCGCCCGGCAGAGAAAATGAAGGATCAGAACGCGATGACTTCCGCGATGCAGGTGTGGTTGGTGCCGCTGAAGGAGCGGTTAACCACGATCTTGATGTATCGCCCGTCGAAGGTCTTCTGACCGTTGTCGATAAACGAGATGGCGTTTTCGGCCACGTCGCCATCGAGCTCGTACGCGCCGGTCGACTCCCAGGCGGTGCCGTCGGCACTGATCAGCACCTCCACGTCCAACGGACGCCCGGGCGCCCAGGTGCTCCGGCCGAGGATTCGCAGGCCGTGCACGGCCTGCGTGCTCCCCAGGTCGATGACCAGGTAGTGGGGGTGCGCGGGGTTGGTGTCGCGGTACTGGGTATGCCAGAAGGTGTCCGGATTGCCGTCGATGGCGTGTTTGGCATGGCCGTTATCGGGCCCTTCGCCAACGAGCTCCTCCGAGCTGAAGCTGGTAACTTCCCATGTGGCTTTCGACAGTTCCGTATAGGCCGTGCGCACCACGAAGTAGGTGACACGGAGCCGATCATTGACGGGGTAGTCGCCCCCCTCAACCGCAGCCAGCCGCACGGGCAGCATGTACTGCTTGCGGGCGTCGATGCTTTCATGCTCCGTATGCACGTCGATGCGCAGCACATCGGAGCTGAGCGCGCCCTTCTTAAGTACGGCTTCCAGGCCTTCCACCGTATAGCTCGCCTCGGGCAGCAGCTCGTAGTCGGTGAAATTGGCCGCGTTGTACTCGGCTACCAATGCAGCGGCGATTTCAAAGCGGCAGGTGATGTCTTGCGACGGGTAATTGACCCCGCCGAACGAGGCCCCGAAATAGAGCGGCTGGGCATCGGGTTCGATGGCCAAGCGCTTGATGTTGGGCACATCGTAGGCCTGTGTCATGTAGACCTGGGCAAAACGGTCTGGGTTTTCGAACCCCGTATCTTTTCCGCACGCCAGCGTCAGGAACGCCAGGCCCAAGCCAATAGTTATATGCTTAATGTTGTTCATTTTTAATGTCTGATTAAGTTACCAACCCGGATTCTGTGTGAGATTGCTGTTGCGGTCCATCTCCGACTGCGGGATGGGGAACAGGTAATATTCCTTGCGGAATACCCGGCGTTCGAACACCGTGCGCTGGTAGTAGGCCGGGTCGTGCAACCACGTGCCGGCGTTCGTGTTCATGCCCCAGAATTCGCCCCCATCGGTCTGGTCGGCAATTTTCCACCGCCGCGTGTCTGACCAGCGTAGGTTTTCGATGGCCAGCTCAATGCGACGCTCGTGCCGGATGCGTTCGCGCATGTCCGGCTGGCTCAGGTTAGCGGGTACGCCCGGCAGGCCGGCCCGCTCGCGGATGGCGTTGAGGTATTTCTCGATGTCGGGATGGCCGGGCGACGATTCGTTGAGCGCTTCCACGTAGCTCAGCAGCACCTCCGCATAGCGGTATAGGATATACGGCCGCGCGATGAACTGCGAATTGCGCACGTCGGAATTGGGCGAGATGTTCTTCCCCACGATGTAGCCCGTGTGGGGATAGTCGCGCGCACCGTCGCGCCCCGATGAACCCGTGCGGAAGAACTCCATGCGCTGGTCGCCGTTGACGCGCGACGGATAGTAGGAGCCGTTGTAGAGCACCGTAACGTAAAACCGGGGCTCGCGGTTGACGTACATCATGTACGTACCGGCCTCGGTATATTGGTCGTCGGCTTCAGAAAAGCCGTTCTCGATATAGTCGGTTCCGGGCTCGTCGATGCGCTTACCGGTGGCGGTTTCGTACGCATCCACCAGTTGCTGCGTGATGGAGTAGCTCGGCCAGCCGCCGATGGGGCGCGGCGCGGTGTGCTTCTCGTACGGCCAGCCGAGGTCGCTGCTCCGGCGGGCAAAGAGCACCTCCTCGTTCCAGGGGGTGAGGAAGATGTCGCGGTACGACCGGTAGGGGTCGATGTTGCCATCGCCGTGCCGGACCGTATACAGCCCGAGGATATCGAGGTCGATGAGGTCTTTGGCGGCCTTCGCTGCCCGCTCCCATTTGGTGGCGTCGTATTGCGTGTTGAAAAGCGGTGTGCCGTCGGGGTTCGTTACGCCGGCATACTCCGAATTGCCATTGAACTGCGGACTGGCAGCGTAGAGCAGCAGGCGGCTTTTCACGGCCATACAGGCCACCTTCGTGGCCCGGCCGTAGTCGCGCTCGCTCTGCGCCGTGAAGTGCAGCGGCAGGTCCTGGGCGGCCAGGTCGAGCTCGCTGACGATGTAGTCCACGCACTGGTCATACGGGGTGCGGGGAAGGTTCATCTTGGGGTCGCCGCCGTCGAGGTCGCTGTCGATGATTTCATCGCCGATGATGATGATCGGCCCGTACTGCCGCAGCAGGTTGAAATAGAAGAAGGCGCGGAGGAACCGGGCTTCGGCTTTGTACTGCGTAATCAACTGGGGGCCGCCGGCCATGCCTTGCAACTCACGGTTCTCGTCGATGTGCAGGATGAAGTAGGTGGCCTGGCGGATGCCGCGGTAATAGTCGTGCCAGAAGTTGTAATTGCCTGATGCGGCGTTCCAGTTGCCAATGTTGAGCGGATAGGCCGGTGACTCGCTGTAGGGCACGTCAAAATCGTCCGATAGCGGGTCGAACGGCACACCACCCTTGCGGTCGGCCTCGTCGCGCACGTAGCTGTAGGCATGGGCCAAAAACTCTTCGGAATATTGCTTGCTCTGGAAGACGAGGTCCAGCGTCAGCTGGTCGTCGGGCATCTGATCGAAAAAGCTGTTACACGCCTGCAGCAGCGACAGCGACAGGAGGGTTAAAAAAAGATATATGCGTCTCATTCGTTATTCTTCGTTGATGGTGCTTAAAAATTGAGGGTTGCGCCGAAGCTGTACGTGGCCACGTTGGGGTACGTAGACCCCCGGCCGTTGCCCAGCTCCACGTCCCACAGTTTGAACTCCGACAGGGTGAGCAGGTTGATGCCTGAAAAGAAAATATTCGCGCCACGCAGGCCTGCCTTGGCCACGAAGGCTTTGGGAAGGTCGTACGCAAACTGGAGCGATTTCAGGCGGAGGTACCGGCCGTTTTGCAGCCAGTGCGTGCTGGTCGCGTTGTTGGCGTTGAGCTCGCCGATGCTCAGGCGCGGGTAAAAGGCATCGGGGTTGGGGTTCTCCACGGTCCACCGGTCGTGGATGTTGCTCTGCAGGTTGCCGTTGTTGGTGCTGAACATGAACGGGAAGACGCCCTCGCCGTTGACGAGGATATCCACGTTGCTGATGCCTTGGAAGAGTGCCGACAGCGTGAAGGCCTTGTAGCCGAAGGTGAAGCCGGCGCCATAGACGATCTCGGGGATGTCGCCGTAACCGATGGGCACGACGCCGACGTTCGTCTCACGTGGGGCGCGCCA
>CAZTJY010000034.1:24566-30366 GCA_964613725.1 uncultured Parapedobacter sp.
GTTGCTGTCGATCTTCCCATCGCCGTTGATGTCTTTGTAGCGGATGTCGCCTGGCCGCACGGTGCCCGTATGGAAGGGGGCGTTGGCGATCTCGGCTTCATCTTTGAAGTAGCCGAGGGCGATACGGCCGAAGTTCTGGCCCACCTTTCGCCCTGTGCGGTATTGCCATTCGTAAGGCCACGGGCGGTCGTCTTCGACCACCTCGTTGCGGTTGAAAGTGAAGTTACCCAGCATCTGCAGGCGCACGTCGCCCCACACTTTCTGGAAGGTGAGCTGCCCTTCGATGCCCTGGTTATCGACCTTGCCGATGTTGCCATAGGGGGCATTGCGCACGCCGAGGTAGCCCGGCAACCCCTGCCGGCGCAGGAAGATGTCTTCGCGGTGTTCCTTGAACAGGTCGGCCTGGATGTTCAGCATGCTGTTGAAAAACCAGGCTTCGATGCCGAGGTTGTACTTGGTGGAGGTTTCCCACCCCACGTTGACACCGATTTCATTCTGCGCCTTACCGGTGTAGGAGTAGCTCTGGTCTTTACCGAACGTGTAGCCGTCTACACTCTCGTACACGGTATTGAGGTAGGCGAAACGGCGGCCGCCGATGTTGCTGTTGCCCACCTTGCCCCAGGTGGCGCGGAATTTAAGGAAGTTCATCACGGGCTTGACACCTTCGAAGAACGGCTCGTCAGAGACCACCCATCCGAGGCCAACCGACGGGAAAAAGCCATACCGCTTTTCGGGCACGAAGTTTTCCGACCCGTTGTAGCCGAAGTTGACCTCGGCCAGGTACTTGTTGCGGAAAGAATACGTACCCCTGCCCGCGATGCCGAGGCTGCGGTAAGGCAGGGACGACTCCAGGTTGTCGGCCTGCGAGTTGGACAGGTCGCTCAGGTTGAACAGGAACATCCCCGTCACGTTGTGGTCGCCAATTGTTTTGACATAGTTTAGGGCCGACTCGACGTACAGCTGCCGGGATCCGGCGGCTTCTTTGTTATAACTCAAGAAGCGTGAGCCGGTGTACTTCTGGATGAATTCGAGCTCGCCCTCGTCGTTGCGCCGCTCGGCATGCCACGTGTCGGACGCCTTGGTGCGGTTCTGCTTGTTATAGTTGGAGGCATCGAACGAGGCCATGGCGGTGAACGAAAGGCCGTCGAGCACGAAAGGCAGCTGCTGCGTGATGCGCAGGTTGGACATCACGTTGTTGTCCCAATAGGTCGAGTACCCGGTCTGGGTGAGGAGCGCATAGGGGCTGGTGAGCCCCGAGGTGCTGAGGTCGCCGATGCGCCCATCGGGATAGCGCGCAGGGAATGAAATGGGTGTGCGCTCATATGCCGCGCCGAAGATGGTGCCCTCGCCCCTTCCGGGCGAGTTTCCCACCATGAGGTATCCCTGGATGCCCAGCTGGATATCGGTGGTGACCGTGGGCTTGAAGGTGAGGTTGGTGGTGGCGTTGAAGCGCTTGGCTTTCGACTGGAAGTCGTAGTCGATCGTCTCGACATCGCGGTACTGCCCTTCTTCCTGGTAATAGCCCAGGCCCACGTAGTAGGTGGCACGGTCGAAACCGCCGTCGATGTTGGCGTTCATGGAGCGCATGCGGCCGAAATCGCGGAACAGCTCATCGAACCAGTCGACGTTGGGCGACAGGTAGGGGTCCGTGCCGTCGCGCGTTTCCTGTATCTTTTCTTGCGAGTAGGTGGGGGTCTGCCCCATGTTGGTATTCGCCTCGTTGACCATCTCCATGAAGGTGGCGCCGTCGGCAAACTCGGGCAGTTTCACAAACCGGGTGATGCCTTCGTTGTAGCGCACATTGAACCGCGGCTTGCCGGGCGATCCTTTCTTGGTGGTGAGGATGATGACGCCGTTGGCGCCGCGCACGCCGTATACGGCCGTGGCGGAGGCGTCTTTGAGCACGGTGAAGCTCTCGATATCCTCGGGGTCGATGTTGCTGAAGCTGCGCGGCACGCCATCCACGAGGATGAGCGGACGGCTCAGGCCCGCATCGAGCGTGGCGATGCCACGGATCCAGATGTCGGAGCCGTCATAGCCCGGCTCGCCCTTGCGCTGTACGGCGATGATACCGGGGATGCGGCCGATGATGGAGTTCGACAGGTTGCGCACGGGGAGTTTCAGCTCTTCGGGCTTGATGGTGGCCTGCGACCCGACCACGCTGATTTTCTTCTGCTGGCCGAAGCCCACCACGACGACTTCGTCGAGGCTCGACTCTTCGGCGGGCTGAAGCACCACGGTGAGCGAACGTTGGGCTCCCGGCGTAATCCGCTGCTCCTGAAAGCCCAGGTAGCTGAACACCAAGGTAGCATCGGCCGGTGCGGCGAGCACGAAGCGGCCGTTGATATCGGTGGCCGATCCGAGCTGCGGGTTGCCAACCACCTGGACCGTGACGCCGGTGAGGAAATTGCCCGCCGTATCCTGTACGGTGCCGGTGATTTCCACTGGCTGTGGCACCGTTGCAACCGGCATCGCTTCTATTTCTTTCTGTTTGGGCTGTGGTTTGAGCAAAACGAAGCCATCCTTCACCTCATAGGTGAGGTCGTACTTGCCGAGTACATCGGCCAATATCATCTTTACCTTTTTAGTAGCGGAGTAGGTAATCTCCGGTGCCGATGGCAACGCCGACGACTGGTAAGCCAACGGCACGCCCGTTTGGCGCTGCAGCTGCTCGAGCGCCTTGGCCAGGGGCAGGCCCTTGAACTCGACGTGCGCCCGTTGCTCAAGCTCGTGTTGTGAATATCCAGGGTTGGCAGCCAGCACGAAGCCCACCGCCATGCCGGCCACGCAAACAAACACCGATAAACGCATAATGAATTTAGATGATATACAACTACTTAAACATATATTTTTTTGCATATTTGCATAACTGAATAGGGTAAATAATTTGTATGGACTCAGGTATTTGCAACAAGTTTCTCAGGCTTGGCGTTGCACGTACCATTCAGTGAACGAGTCGGTGAAACATGGTTTTGCCGACTTTGTTGTTTTGGGCCCAGGCCCATTATTCAGGGGCTTTTTTCTTCTTCATCATCCGGTTGGTTAGTTATCGAAGTTTATGGGCAGCCCCGACCTTGGAGATGCCATGTTTCTTGTATTTTCACAGCGCTGCCCTGCCGCAGGCGCGCCAACGTGCTCAATACGTCTTCGAGTGGTTTATTCATCGCCGGGAGGGTTACTTCGCAGCCATAGAGCGCTTCTTCAACCTCGATTGCTTCGCCGTAATAGCGGGTAAGCTGTTTGGTAATCTGCCCGATAGGAGCGTTGTAAAAGGCGAGCTCGCCCGTCCGCCAATTGGGGGGGCTGCCCTGCCCCAGTTCCAGTGTGCCCAACACGGTATCTACCGATACGTATTGGTTTGCGGTGACGAACGCCTCTTCGCGCGGACCTTCGATGGCCCATACCTCATCGACCTTTGCCGGGCGGCGAAGGCCGACCCTTTCTTGCCAAGACACCGATCGCTCCAAGGCCTCCTGTACGATAGCTTGCGGAATACTGACCACTTGGACCTTTCCTTCCGCTACCGCAATACTGGGGTCGAGGTCGGTATCTACGTTGAAGGCCGTGCCCAGCACTTTGGTGGTAAAATCTTTCCCTACCACGAAAAACGGCTGCCGCGGGTTGTGCGATACGTCGAAATAAGCCTCGCCGGCTAAACGCACGACGCGCTGCGGGCCACTGAAGGGCTGCGGGTAGGAAAGCGTGGAGCTGCCGTTGAGGTAAACCACGGTGCTATCGGGTAGCACGATGTGGAGCTGCTCGCCGGCAGCGGTGGCAAGCTGATGCCAAACTATCGGCTGCGACGCGTTGCGCTGCAGGAAATAGGCTGCACCGAGCATGCACAAGAGCACGGCCGCGGCGGCGAAGCGCCACCATTGGACGCGGCGGTTGGCGCGCTTGGGCGCGACCCACTGCCAGATGTCGGCTCGCATACGTGCGGCCCGTGCGTCATCCAGCGCTTCCTTGTTGGCGGAATGGTCGGGTGGGGCCATGTGGCCGTCGGTTGTGTCGCCTTCAGCGACATCACGGAACGCGCTGCGCATATCGCGCAGCAATGGCTTTAAGGCTCCATGCGCGTCCGCGAGTTCCAGTAGTTCTGCTTTCTCCGCCGCAGAAATCGTACCCATCCGGTATTTACGAAATAGCGTTTCAATGCGTGATGCGTCGTTTTCCATGCTGCTCTTTTATAGGAATACTGGAAAAGTAGCGCTATGGGGGGATGGCGGTAAAAAAAATTGGCAGCGCCCAACAATCTAGGCGGTTATTTGTATAGTTCTTAACGTCTAGGCATTAGGATATGAACGTAAAACGAATTTTCGGCACCATACTTACCATATTGGGCATCGGCGGACTGATTTATACCGGCGCCATGGTGGTTCAGCAGACCGGCGGCACCCGCGAGCTGATCGTGGTAGGCATTATCGGACTGATTTTCTTCCTATCGGGCATCTCGCTGGTGCGCAACACGCGCGATAGGGAGTAAAAACACATTAATACAAAAATCCGAAGAGCCATAGAGGTATCTTATGGCCGCGACCGATTTCGAGATCGTCTGCAGCGACATAAGCATGGTCTAGGCCTGCTACCTGACTAAAATCCTTCTTGGCACCGCCAACCTCGAAAATATAATGGCTGTCTACCTTAAAATCGCCCTTTTTGGCGAGATCTACACGATAACTGGCATTGCGAAGCTGGTTTACGAAAAAGCTTTCGCGGATGCTGCCAGCATTTTTGGGCTGTGCAGAGAGGGCATGGAATAGATTAGGGTTATCCAATAGTAATTTGCCTGGTTTCTCCAACGGCCCCAGCCCTTTGCCCTCCAAATAAACCAATTGAATGAGTTTGGCCTTTTCTAGAAAATGGAGGTACTGGATCAAAGTGGTTCTGCTCATCCCGATGGTCTTGGCCAATTCGGACACGTTGGGCTTAAAGGGTACTTGGATAGCTAGACTAGCCAATAGCTGTTTGATCTTCCGAACCTGTTGCATATCGATATCTTCAATAAACGCAAGATCATAGCCGATAATCAAATTTACGATATTGCCCAACTGGCGTGGATAGCTGAGGATATCCTCCTTATAAAATGGATAATACCCGTACGTGATGTATTCGTTAAATAGTTTGATGGGCTTCTTTGCGTTCATTTCGTTGGCAATAACCACATGATCGGATATCAGTTGGCTCAATGAAACAGTATCGGAGGCCTCGCCATACTCGAACATGAGATACTCGCGGAAAGAAAAGCCCGGCAAATGGTAAACATGCGCCCGCCTACTAAGGTCTACTTCAAGCGAAAGCATCTCCACAATAGAAGAGCCGGTAAACACCAAACATAAATCACTATAGAAATCATAAAGGTTCTTGAGCTCCCGGGCCCAACCTTCGTATTTATGGACTTCATCGATGAAAATGTATTTCCCGCCCGATTTCCTGAAGGATTCCGCCGTTTCGGTCAGCGAGTGGGTAGTGAAGTAAAGGTCGTCCATACTGATGTAAAGTGCTTGATCGGC
Organism: uncultured Parapedobacter sp.; assembly: GCA_964613725.1. Lineage (GTDB taxonomy): Bacteria > Bacteroidota > Bacteroidia > Sphingobacteriales > Sphingobacteriaceae > Parapedobacter. Next base: position 30,077 of record CAZTJY010000034.1, read on the forward strand.
CGGAAGCCCCTTCACCGCCATTTGCTGCAACAACAACGTGGTTTTCCCGACACCCCGCGCACCTAGGATACCGATAAGCCGATGGCCCCAATTCACTTGATGCAGGAGCGTCCGCTGAAATCCCATGGTTACCCGGCTCAGCAGAATGGCAGACTTTTCGTATAGTACTTCCATAAAATTGTCATCCACGAAAGACAAAAATAACAAAAATTGTCCTCAATCAAAGACAAAAAATCATAAAATTGATTCCAATAGAAGACAATTTAAAGGAAAAGACGTGCCTATCGATC
>CAZTJY010000035.1:0-19941 GCA_964613725.1 uncultured Parapedobacter sp.
GCCAAAAATAATGGCTTTTGCCGATTTCAACGACTAAATTCATCGAATTATTTTTTTATTGATTCATACCATGCTGTTCCGTGGCCCGATGAGAGCGCTTCGCTAAGTTTCAGTTGCTGATAAACACTCGGGCTCATCTCGGTCCTATTTTTTAGGGTGCGCGACAGATTTCCTTTTTCCACGCAAAATGACTGATTACCTTGGGTGCGCCCTGCGGGGTCTGCTTCGCTGCTACTGCGTGGTTGTGTCGTATCCCCGTTTTTTTATTGAGCCCGCAACAATCTCGGAACTTTTGCTACTTTTGGCTGCTATATCGATTTCAAGTAGTACCGCTATTGGGAAACCGCGTATAGAGAAGTTGTTGTGGAAAATAAAGAAAAATACATCGTCGTCCGCGACGTCATCCGGAAGAAGAACCCGGCGTTGCTGCGTTGGATGCCCCGGTTTGTGTTGCGCTACATCGAACGTGTGGTTCGTGAAGATGACATCAACCGTGTAATGGACCATATCGGCCATTTGCATGGACTGGAATTTGTGGATGCACTCATTGGTGAACTGGGTGTGATCGTCGAGTTGACGGGCGAGGAACACATTCCGTTGACGGGTGGCGTCATTTTTGCGTCCAACCATCCACTGGGTGGGCTCGATGGCGTGGCTTTCATGCATGCGTTGGGAAAATACCGGCAGGACATCAAATTTCTTGTCAACGACATTCTGCTTAACATCAAGAATCTCCAGCCGCTATTCATCGGGGTTAACAAGCACGGTGCCCAAGGGCGTCAGGGTATACGCCAGATCGAGGAAGCGTATGCACAAGACCATGCATTATTGGTGTTTCCCGCTGGATTGGTGTCGCGCAAACGGGACGGAAAAATCGCCGACCTCGAATGGAAGAAAAGCTTTATCGTTAAAGCGAAGAAATATCGCAGGGACATCGTACCCGTTTATATTGATGGGAAAAATTCGCGCTTTTTTTATAATTTCGCTCGCTTACGGGAAGCAATTGGTGTGAAAGCCAACGTAGAGATGGTTTACCTCGCGGACGAACTATTTAAGCAGAGAAACAAAAAAGTGACTATCCGTATAGGAAAACCGATATCTTATACTTACTTTAACAGCTCTAAAAGTGAAAAGGAGTGGGCTGACGAGGTTAAACGGACCGTATACAATTTAGCTCCTGAAAACTAATTATATGCAAGAGATTATCGCACCTGTTGACCCTAATTTAATCAAGGAGGAGCTTACTCAAGAGGCATTTATACGCTATAGTAATAATGGCAATAATGAAATCTATTTGGTAAATCACCGTCATGCACCGCATATTGTCCGCGAGATCGGGCGGCTGCGGGAAGTGACTTTCCGGGCCGCCGGTGGGGGCACAGGTTTGGCGCTGGATCTCGACGACAACGACACGGGCGATGACGCCTACGACCAGTTGATCGCTTGGAACCCCGAGGATGAGGAAATCATTGCCGGCTATCGGCTGATAAAATGCAGTGAAGTGGGGGTAAACAGCCACGGGGAAATCAACCTTTCAACAGCCCATTATTTCCACTTCTCGCCAACGTTCATCAACGAGTACCTGCCCTTTACCATCGAATTGGGCCGGTCTTTCGTGCAGCCCAAGTACCAACCGGCAAAAGATAACCGCAAGGGCCTGTTCTCACTGGATAACCTATGGGACGGTCTAGGTGCTGTGGTGAAACTCAACCCCGATGTGAAATACCTGTTTGGAAAGGTCACGATGTATCCGCACTACAACCGCGAAGCGCGCGACCTGCTGATCCATTTTATGCACCATTATTTTCCCGACCGCCAACGACTGGTTTGGCCGATCAAGCCGCTGCATTATTTTACCGACAAGGCTAATTTCGAGCACGTGTTTGACGGACTGGAATACAAAGAGGGGTATAAACTGTTGAACAGCCGCGTGCGGGCTCTTGGCGAGAACATTCCCCCGTTAATCAATACGTACATGAACCTCTCGTCAACGATGATGACGTTCGGCACGGCCATCAATGATGAATTTGGCACCGTAGAAGAAACCGGCATTATGATTACCATTGATGATATCTTCGAAAGTAAGAAAGAGCGCCATATCTCTACCTATGAACGGGATAGGGACTATGGCAGTCGCCGCCACCTAGCCTCCGGCTAGTAAGGTCTTAGCGATAGCCGATATGGTTTTGCCGTCGGCCTGTCCAGCCAGCCGCTGGTTGGCTAGTCCCATCACCTTACCCATATCTTTAGGTGATGACGCACCCGTTTCGGAAATAATCTGTTTCACGATTCCCTCAACCTCAGCTTGGCTAAGTTGCTTGGGCAGGAATTCCTCAATGACGGCGAGCTCTTCCATTTCGACGGTGTAAAGGTCGTCGCGGTTTTGCTGCTGGTAAATTTCCGCCGATTCGCGGCGTTGTTTCGCCAGCTTTTGCAATACGCTTATCTCTGTCGCCTCGGTTAGCGCTTCGGCGGGTCCCTTTTCGGTCTTGGCCAGCAAGATTGCCGCCTTAATGGCACGGAGGCCCCGAAGGCGACTGTTGTCTTTGGCGAGCATAGCCGATTTAATTGCGTTGTCTATCGTGTCTTGTAAAGCCATTTCGTGATTATTTGGAAGTCCCAAAGGTAGTGGTTTTTTCCTTTTTTCCCGCTTTTACTCGTTGACGCCTTGCCTCGCTTTTCTATTAAGCGAAATTTTAAAGTTGCATATCAGCGCAACTTTGGCTAAGTTTGGCGGCAAATTGTAAGTTATTATGTCAACGACAGTAGAAAAGAGACCGGCTCGGAAAACCATAAACAATGCAAATGAAACCCATTATTACGTTACGCTGGCAATAGCTGTGGCGATTGGTCTCGTTGGTACGTTTTTGCGTTTTGTCCAAGATTCCACGTTGCTTTCTGCCATATCATGGATTTTGTTGGCCATCGGTTGGCTTATCGCGTTCCGGGTGGTGTTCCGGATCATGAAATAACAAGCATCCTTTAAACCATCCAGCTAACTCGTGATGTAGCTCTGCAATTGGGAGATGGTCTGCTGTTGGTCCTCAATGATCGATTTGACCAAATCGCCAATGGATATGATGCCCACTACTAGGCCACCCTCTAGCACCGGCAAATGCCTGAAATGGTTATTGGTCATGAGTTGCATGCATTGGTCGATCGCCTCGTTTGGGGTAATCGTACGTGGATCATGCGTCATCACATCACGGATAGGCGTATCCTTTGACGACTTTCCTTGCAAAATGATTTTACGGGCGTAATCCCGTTCAGTGAATATACCCTTCAACTGGGCGCCTTCTGTGACCAGGAGGGCACTGATGTTTTTTTCCATCATGATTTTCAAAGCTTCCAGCACGGAAGTGTCTGGCCTTACCGAATGTACGACAGTCGGTTTGCCGTGGAGGATGTGCTTAACGGTTTTCATCGATTTGTTAATTTTTAATAGCTGATCAGACTCGATGTAAAAACGATTGGCCTGCGGCCCAACGTTGCTGCATCTGGATTCACGATTATTGCTTGTAATTATTGGATAGCTCTATTAATCAGCGAGATCGCTGGATGGATTTCCTAAACGACAATAACGGATACCATCGGTGTTTTCGCAACACACGATAAAGTTAGCATTAATCCGCAAGAAAACCTAATTTATCCGGCGAGCCCCGTTGGCCACACATGCCAGGGTATACGCGAAAGGATGAGTATCAGCGCGATGAGATAAAATGCCAATACCGTTCCGTTTTGCTTTTTAGCCACGGTGAGCTTTTTGGCTTTCGAATAACCTACTGTAATCAGCACGATAGCCACAAGCATCATGAGTGGGTGTTCGAGGAAGTACAGGCGTGAGGTGCTGATCTTCATGGCGTCGCCGGAAGCCGCTTTAATGCCCAATGGGGAAACGAAGTAGATGATAAGGCCGACCACAAACTGTAAATGTGCGCATATCAGTCCCAGCAGCGCCATCTTACGGTTGTATCCTTTATTCTGTAGGTATGCGAACAGTACGTAAAGAATAGAGATAAGCAGTCCCGCCAGCAGCACGTAGGCCAGCGTAGAGTGTAGGTGTTTAAATCCGGTGTACATGTTTTTAGTCGTTAATGTTTGTTGTTTGTTAGTTTCTAGTCGTTCGAAAGTCTATAATCTGCCGTCTGCTGCCTAAACTTAGCGATGCTAAAGTACGGAATAATTATTTAATTGCCATCACTTCCGCTATCGGACTGAATAAGTATACCCGTTGGGTTTTCACCTCGATGCAACGGTAACGTTTCCTGATCTTTTCCTTTTTTTGGAATACGCGACCGTTTTTGAGTGCAAACAAGGTGTCTTCTGGCAGTTGCTCCACGGTTTGGGCCGATTCGTCCGTAGTGTCGTAGCGTTTCAATGTGCGATACAGGTGCAGATCGGTACAACTGGAAGCCGCCGGATTGTTCAAGTAACGGATAATCGCGTGTTGGATGTCTTCGGGAAAGAGGCCGGCTTGAATGAACGGGCGCATAAGCTCCCGGAAGTCTGATTTCCACTCGGGCCCATGGGGCTTAACCTTGTTCTTGAAGGTATCCCACGTTTTCAGATGGGCAAACTCGTGCACCGTCGTGATCAAGAAAGCGTAGGGGTTCAGGTTATGGTTCACGGATATGCGGTGCCCTTTTCCGCCATGTGGCGGCCGATAATCGCCGAATTTCGAGGTGCGGCTCCGGCTGATGCGGAACAGGCAGCCGCTATCATTGATCCACCGCGAAATGATCGGTGCCGCCGCAGCCGGCATGTATTTACTTAACTGGGCACTGTAGTCCTGCATCGGTGCAAACATACACTAAACGCAGTAGTAATCATAAGGGGAGTTTAATACAACCTGTAAAAGAATCAAAAAATAGTCATTACTTACGATTAATTCGTAACTTTACTTCGAAACCGTAATTGATATGGAGAAATTAACGATACAAGAAGAAGAAGCCATGCAACTGGTGTGGCGAAATAACGGCGGGTTTATTAAGGAATTATTGGATAGCATGCCCGGTGAAAAAGTGCCTTACACCACGTTGGCATCGACCTTGGCTAAACTGAAAACCAAAGGTTATGTGAAAACGGTACGGTATGCCAATGCCAATAGGTACGAACCGCAAATTGCCGAGGAAGATTACAAGAAGGCTTTCATGAACGGGTTTGTGCATAATTACTTCCGCAATTCCTATAAGGAATTGGTCAGCTTCTTCGCCAAGGAAGAAAAAATCAGCGCCGACGAACTCGATGAGATCCTCGACATGATCAAGAACGAACGAGATAAATAGCCATGCCGGATATCATCCTTTATTTGCTGAAAGCCAACTTGGCCATTATCCTGTTTTACCTAGGGTATAGGCTGTTTTTGCGTAAGCTTACGTTTTACACGCTCAACCGGATTTATTTGTTGTTTGCGTTACTCTTTTCATTCACTTATCCGCTGGTCGATTTGGCCGGGCTATTTGAAACTCCCGTGCAGCGGCTGCCGGGCGAAGTGGTGTATTTTATTCCCGATTGGGAGCGGGTTCCCACCACCGCGTTTCATTGGTGGCCTTTGCTGGTGGGAGCTATCGCCCTGGGAACGGTATGGTTTGCTATAAAATTCGTTATTCACCTGCTTAGTTTGGGGCGCGTCCACGGGCAATCCCACGCGGCCACGTGGCAGTGGTTTCGCTACCGTCAAGTATTCGCACCCATTCGGCCGTTTTCGTTCTGGCGCAATATCTATGTGAATGTACATAACCATACCGAAGGCGAACTCACAGAAATATTCAAACATGAGCAGGTGCACGTGCGCGAGCTACACACAGCAGATGTGTTGTTCGCGGAACTGTGCAGTATGCTGTGCTGGTTCAACCCGGGCATGTGGTTACTGCGCCATGCCATCCGTGAAAACCTGGAGTTTATCACCGATCGGAGCGTGTTGCGTAGCGGTGTCGACAAACGGGCCTATCAATTCAGTCTATTAGGTGTCGGTCGTCAGCTGGAAGCCTATCCCGTCATCGCGCAGGGCTTTAACTTCAAAAACTTAAAAAGACGGATTCGAATGATGAACAAAAAGCGCTCTTCGAGGCTACAACTCAGCCGCTACCTGTTAGGCGTACCCATCATAGCGGTTTTTGCCCTGTTTTTCACGATGAGCCGTGCGGCTTACCTGCCGGAAGGGCCCAAACACCCCAATTTGCTTGGGCCGGCTGCTGACCAAGAACAATTTACCGAGGAGCCTGCCCGGTCCAATGGACCTGTTATTGATACAATCAAGCTCAAGGGGAGCAAACTTTCGATACGCCGGGTTGCACGTACGGGGTCGGACAGCGAAGGCTCTCCCTTGATGATACTGGATGGGAAGGAACTGGAGAAAGGGTTTGACATCAGAAAGATCGATGCGAACACCATCGATCGTATTGAGGTATTAAAGGATTCATCGGCCACCGCGATGTACGGAAGCCGCGGTGCCGATGGGGCTGTCCGTCTCACTACCAAAGCGAAGGCGCAAAAGGATATAGCCAAAAAGGACACCACGGGTATTCGTGAAATCCGGGTGGTCGGGTACGCCAAGAAAGAAGAGCTCAAGGGTCAACCTGCTGCCGAGGATGATTTTAATGGTGCACTCTGCATCATCGATGGGAAAGAATCGACTTCAGCAGCGCTCCGTAAGCTATCGCCCGATGCCATCGAAGCCATCCGCGTATGGAAAGGCGCAGAAGCAATTGACAAGTATGGCAAGGAAGGAAAGAACGGAGTGATTGAGGTGACGACAGCGAAAAAGAATTAATCGCTTATCTCGTCATATTCCTCACGATGGTCACAAATCCTTTGAACGTCTGCCATTTGCCCGTATGCAGCCGCAGTTCAAAAATGTAATAGTAGGTCCCAGCACTTAAGGTGGCACCGTCCCAGTCGTTTTTGTAACCGGTTACGCTAAATACTTCATTCCCCCAGCGGTTGAAAACCAGCAATCGGTTCTCGGGGTAAAACTCCAGACCGCGCACTACGAAGCGGTCGTTCAATCCGTCGCCATTGGGCGTGAATCCATTTGGAATCTCCAACGCGACGATTTCCACGGTAGCTTCCGCAGTGTTGTTGTCGGAATTTTCGTCCGGTTCGATGCTGGTCACGATGGCCAGTTGCGTCGCCATGCCTTGGTCTCGGGCCCGCACACTGATGGTCAGTATTTCGGATTGCCCAGCGACCATGTCGCCCGGCAGCCACGTGATTTCACGGGCAGCAGCGTTGTACGTAACCTCGCCGGCATAGGCTCCCAAAGCGGTCTCGTAGCTTACGTTAACGGGTAGCTTTGCGGTCACTACCACCCCCGTTGCGGTATGGGTGCCGTTGTTTACGGCTAGCAACTGGTAGCGGAAGACTTCATTGATCATGGCTAGTTGTCGATCCGGTGCATGGTGTATCTGCATATCCACGGTTACCGGCTCTCCAGCGGGATCGACGACGACTTTAACGGGGTCGGAAAGGTCGGAGTTGCAACTCCGACCTAAACCGATAACCGTATAAATGCCAGGCTCCGAAGCGGTAATGACAGCGTCATGATGTCCGTTTATCGGCTCGTCATTCAAATACCACAAGTAACCAATAGCGCCCGTGGATGCGGCGGTTAAGGTAACTGTACTCCCTTCGGCAATGTGCACAGTTTGTTCCTGGGCATGACTACTAAAAGTCAACGCGCAAGTAAACCATACGATTAGGGAAATTTTATTCATGGGCGCCGAAAACGTGAAAGACTATGCTTTTTAAGCTATGCAACCGAATTATTGGTAAACCACAGCTTGCCGGCTTCGTTTACCGGCAAGCTGTGAGTTCCCACTGTCTTTAAATTATAATGTTTCGCCCGTCGCTCCACCGGTGATAATGATCGTTGGCGTTCCTGGTTTTTCCAAGACGGTAACATCATCAGAATCGTTTGTTGAACAATATGCCAGACCGCCAACTAAATATCCGACTTTAACACGGTACGTAGTGGTTGTTTCTGGGGTTATGGAAACGTCCGGCTTATACGTTGCACCTGTTTCATCCGCTATGGGTGTTTCTACACCTTCTACAACTGTATACCATTGGTAGGCATAGGTTTCGAATTCATCACTTTCTGTGATATTTATCGTGAATTCTTGATTAGCGGCATCTTCAATACAATAATCTTCAGCAGAGAATTCTATCGTGAGTGGTTCAAATACATAGACGGGAACTTCTACCCATTCAGATTCGCAGATTTCGGGATGGCCAGCATCACCCACCGTGCTAATGTAGTAGTAACCGTTCACCAAGTCGGTAGTTTCGATTGTTGTGCCCCCGGTAAGTGTTAAGGTTGTTCCGGGAGTTTCGTCTCCAGCGTCCGTACTGTATCGTACTATCCATTCCGTGTTAGCTGGCGCAGCACCTAGGTTCAGGGTAGATCCGGTACAGAAAAGCTCCACGTCCGGCGTATTTGGAGTTACCTGAGCATTAGCTGTTAATACACCCAATGAAAACAGCAGCGTGGCTGCGGTAGTTAATTTTTTGATTGTGATTTTCATAACATGTTGATTTTTATTTTTTTATTGTTTTTTGAGTTTAATATTGCGAGTGTGGGTCAATATTCAAGTTAGGAGCTGCGGGCTTCGGCAAAACGTTGACCGAAATCGGATAAGCAGTACTTGTACAGCCATTAGCATTCTTTATCGTTAATATCCCTTCATAGCTGCCTTCCTCAGCATCGGGAGGTATGGAGACGGATATTTCGCCACCATCGGATGAAAAGGCATGGAGCGCGTTTGCGATATCGATAAAACCTGCGGCCTCTGCCAAAGCATCCCAATCGATAGTGTATGAAATAGGGGTATTGGCGACACCGGTATAGGACAAGTCGACTGAATTGTCTTCTTGGCAGACACTAAGCGTAGTTGTAGTTAAGGAAATGCTGGGTGGTTCATTTCTGATTAACGTGATCTTCGTCCTAGCCGACGGGTATATGCCGTTTTCCCGGGCTTCTAAGTAGTACTCTTTCGCGCTCAACGTATCGGGTAACGTGAGGATTCCGTTACTGAACGATATATTTTCAATGGGGTCTCCTGTTAGCGAGTCGGTATAGAGTTGATAAGTGTACGGATACCCTTGGTCTTCAATAGCCTCATCATAATTTGAAATGGTTACGTCGATTGGTATGTTTTCACAGGCTGTAACAGTTGAGGGGATTTCGGGGGGAGCGATATAGAAGGCGTAATAATAATTTGCGGTCCGGGCAATACCTAGAATAGCTGTATTGATTGTTAGACGCACGCCATCGAATAATGCTCCCGTTGGCGGGATTTTTAAGATAGCAGTTTTACCGCCACCGAATAAGTTCAGTAATTCGAGCAGACCAGTTCCGCCGTATGACGGAGCGACCAAGGTGCTATTGGCGTTATTTGTTCGTTGAACCGAAAATCCTCCTAAGAGATCTAAAAGTGATCCGGGAGTGCTGAATTTGACCATTACGGGCGTACTAGGCGTGGGGTTTACAACATTGTCAAATTGGAGGTTTTGTTTGGCTGATATTAAACCGAGTGCCCCTACGGTAACGTTTAATGTCGAATATATTGAAGTGTCACCGCCATTGTTCATAATAGCATTGCTTTCGTTAATTACGGATGCGGGGACTGTAGCATCGTTTTGCTCCACATCCGCATAAACCCGTTGCCCATACCCCTCTTTCGCCGCGCCAAGTAGCAATACAGCGCAGACCACGAGAAAACGTCGGAGCGAGTTGGAGGTAGATGTAGCGCGACGGTACATGTCAAATCATAGGCTAGGGTTAGAAAACCAGTTGTAAGATGTTTTTCCTAAAAAGTCGGGTCTAAATCTTGTTCTTCATGTAAAAAAGTATCTGTACAGCAAAGGTAAAGAGCACCGCGAGGCATTTCTTGTTCATTTCATTCATATTCATTTCATTCGGTCCAATTGATACGCCTTGTTTGAATACAAATTTTGGTGCGGAATCGGGGGAATGGCTGATTTGAATGGGGACATATAGCGCTAAAAGGGCATTACCTCTGGGCCCGAGGTAATTGCTGCACGGCTGAACAGCCGCTCGGAAACAGGGGCTGGCGTTTTAAGTCTACTTATAAAGCAGATACGTCTTCCGCATGGCTTTATACGCTTCCAGTCCCGGCCCCCAAGTCTTTCGGATTTCGGCTTCGGTTTTACCTGCTTCGACCTGCTTTTTGAAGGCATGCACCCCGGCTAGGTAAATGATGTTACCGATCCGCAATAGACTATCAGTAAATGTGTGGTGCCGATGACACTGGTCCGGTTGGTTGCCAAAAGCAACCCGCTTTCCCCCTAGCTTGTCGAGATACCGATCGGTCTGCGCAGCACCGTTCTCGATGCTGTCGTTGGCGTATTTCAATTGGGCGTGCGCGGTGTTAACCGTTAGCAGCAGCCCTAAAAGAATATAAATCAATCGGGTCATTGTATCATCGTTCTCAGGATAACTATGTGTTTAATCTCACAGGGCTACCCCGTGGCGGGGAAGGGATGCCCCCCTCGTCCTCATATTTTCTTACTAACATGATAAATGAAAATAATTAATTAACGGTTTTCAATTATAATTCATCGTCTTTTCATCGTCTTTTCATCGAGAATTCATCGTCTTTTTCACGATAAAAAGACGATAGAATAACTTCAATTATATGCTATCTTTTAAATTTACTTAATTCCTAAATTCATGAATCAACATTTTCTTATAGGAAAATATTCAGGAAATGGCTACCTTGCGTCTTCAAAACGTTTAGAAAACTAACCAATTAGATCGATGGCGAGATTCGACGACGGCATAAATGGGCCATTCCGCGGTAAGGTGGGTAGCGTAATCGGCAGTAAATGGCGCAAAGTCAATTACATGAAGGGCCTGTCACGGTTCAAGCAAAGGCGTCCTCCTTCGCCCGATCAAGCGTTGATCCGGAGGAAATTCAGCCTGTTGAACGATTTTCTCAAGCCATTATCCCGTATATTGGAAATAAGCTTCAGCCAATTCACGGATAAGGCTACTGGGCGCAACGCCGCTTTTAGCTATAACTACGACGACGCTTTCATCGTAGAGGGCGCTGACGTGCGCCTAAATTACCAGGCAATAAGGCTCAGCCACGGTTCGCTGGTTACGGCAGGAGCAGAAAGGGCGTGGGTGGATGACCGCGGTGTCGTGCATGTCACCTGGAACACGAAAACCTATGGCATGGGCGGCGCACCCGACGATCTTGCGTATGTGCTGGTGTTTGACGAAACACATGACATGCTCCATGCACCCGACGGGTCTACCGTCCGGCAGGACGGACAGGCGCAGTTTACGAGGTTGGAGCGCATTGAATCCGACCCGGGGGGCTACCATATCTGGTTGTTTTTTACGGATCACGATAAAAAACGGGCCTCGAAAACCGTTTATATCCCCATCGGGGATGCACCTGAAAATTAGAAGCATGGATTTTTTCTACGACCGCAGTAAACCCAAGAAAAAGGAGCAGTCATATGGCAAGCTTGCCGTGCAGCAACGCATGCGTTTAGCCATGGCTTTCCTCAATCCACTCCGACCCATCATTGCCGAAAGCTGGATGGGTACGGGAAGAGGTAGCAAGAGCAAAGCCTTCGGGCAGGCCCTCAAAGACCTCTTGCGGAGCGCTGTGGAGGGGCAATATCCCGACCAACGGATTGTTCCCGAACGCGTGGCCATCAGCATGGGGATACTTCCCGGTATCGATATCAGAGACGTCGTTCGGGAGCCGCAGGCATTGGAAGTCTATTTCTCCAGCGAAGAGAACCCCATGGCAAGACCGGATGATCAAGTCGTACTCGTTGTCTATAGTCCCGACGCGGGCATTGGCGGACGTAACACCGAGCTGAGTACACGCAAGGAAGGGCACGTCAAAGTGGAACTGCCGCCTCAATTTTGGGATGAGCCTTTCCATGCGTATCTATTCGTGCATACCGCCAATAAGAAGCAGTACAGCAAAAGTGTTTATATCGGCCGTATCGGATGAAGACTACATGGTGTCCCTCATCATGGTGTCGTTCATCAATGTATCAGTAGCTGGTGGTGCAGGCTCCATGTACGTTGTGTCTCTGTCTTGTTGTTGATTGGTTCCAGTATTGTTACATGCCGCTAGGAATGCGACAGCGGCCATGATGGTGAATAACATTTTGATCGTTTTCATTTGTGTAAATTTAATTATCGATTTGTTTATTGTATAGACAAACAACCCCTTCGCCATATAGTTTTAAAAAATGCGAAATCCTCCCTTTATGTCTAACATTAAGAACGGGTTATGGCAACGTGGTTCTGCGAATATCCCTATACAGACGATTGCATATGTTGATTGGCAGCAACCAGTAAGAAAATTGGGTTGGGTATAGGAAGCTTGGTGAAATCATCCGAGACACCAAGGTATGGCATGCGAACGTCATCGGATAGGACAGGTAACCTCATTTACGTGGCTGGCCGATGAATGGGCCTTTGCCCAATAGAAAGTCGATCGCTTTCGCCACGTTCCGTTCGATGCTGGCTTCTGTTTTGAGGAATGAAATATATCTTATGATTTCCTTTTGTCGATAAGGAGCGAGTGATTCGAACCGTTTTTTGGCAACTTTGTTTTGGGTCAACGCTGCTACCAGTTTCGGATGGGGGCGAATAGACCGGTCAGCGGTATCAAGCGCAATGGTCACTGCCAAGGTTTCACCGATGCGTTTCGGTGAGTTTTCGAGCATGGCTAGGTTAACGTATAGCCGCCAAGCGCCACTGTATTTAACCAGGGTCTGCCGGAACTGTTTTCCATTTAAGGTGCCTTTTATAGGGATGGGACCTTTGTCTTTTCCGGCTTGTGATTGGATCTCGTATAATATCTTTTCAGGCACGGATACATAAGGGTTGATGCCGATGATATCCAGTTTGGCAGTGAATGTCCACATGGTTGGTCCGATTTTCGTCGTGTCGTGAAAACAAAAATAATATTTTTAAAAAAAAGTGTATCTATGGTGATCTTTTTCCATAAAAGGACACATGATAACAAAGAACAGGATCATGGCCGAAATACATAAAATGGATTTTGTGGAGCTGTATGAAGCAAGTTTTCCGGAGGTCGCCCGCTACATCGCACGACGTGGTGGTACCCTAGAGGAGGCGGAGGATGTTTTTCAGGACGCCTTGGTGGTGTATTATGAAAAAACACGTGACAACGCATTCCATGTAGATCGGAATGAAAGGGCGTATATTTTTGGTGTGGCGCGGCATCTTTGGACAAAACGGTATCGCGAGAACGGGCGGCAAACGTCACTTGATGAAATGGTAGCGGCGTACGAGGGGCGGGAACTTGGACCTCGGTGGGAAAACTTGGCGGAACCGCAGATTGCCTATCGCCGTATTGCACGTGTATTGCGAACCGCCGGACAGAAATGCATGCAATTGCTTACGGCCTTCTATTATGATAACATGGATATGGATGGTCTGGCCGACCGATTCGGTTTTTCCGGCAAACGCTCGGCAACGGTGCAAAAATTTAAATGCCTGCAAAAGGTGAAACAGTTGGTAAAAGAAAAGTCCCTGCAATATGAAGACTTCTTGGAGTGAATGGCAATGGCGGGAAAACTGCCTACGGGGTGGAGCTTCTGGCGGACAGCAAGCCCTTTTTGAAGCGAAGCGGCTCGTCGACCCGGAATTCAGTGAGGATGTTTATTGGCAACAGGCGACCTACAGCGTGATCCGTGAATACCGTCGCGAACAATTGCGTGCCGAGCTAAAGCAGGTGCATCAACGATTGTTTACGGAACCTGCGCACCAAAACTTCGCTGACCGGATAAAGGCACTCTTTTTTAAATAACCCTTGATTTTTGCAATGGAAGATACACACCCCAAGCGGTGTGAAGCGCTAGCTATGTCTAAATTTTAACATAAATAATTTGCTATGATGACTCATTTAAGTAACGAATTCCGTAAGTATGCCGTGCTCCATCTCGGTATCAATGGTTTGGTGGTCGACCAATTCATGTCAGTAATGCATCGAGCGCCCGCACCACTAGCCATGACGCCCTATATCACCGAAGAGCGGCAGCTCAATGTGGCGCAGATGGATGTATTCTCACGGCTGATGATGGATCGGGTGATATTTCTTGGCGAACCTGTGGACGACCGCGTGGCCAATATTATCCAGGCACAGTTGCTTTTCCTGCAGTCGGCCGATGCCGATAAGGATATCCAGTTGTACATCAATTCGCCGGGTGGTTCGGTATATGCGGGTTTAGGTATTTACGACACCATGCAGTACATCGGTCCTGATGTGGCCACGATCTGCACCGGCGTAGCCCTTTCAATGAGTGCCGTATTGCTTTGCGCGGGTACGAAAGGCAAGCGGGCGGCCTTAAGGCATGCACGGGTGATGATCCATCAAACCTCGGGAGGAATGCAAGGAACGGCTGCCGACCTGGACATCAATACCCGTCAGATACTCAAAATACAACAGGATCTGTACCGTATTATTGCCGAGCACAGTGGGCAACCGTATGAACGGGTAGATGAAGCATCCAACCGCGACTACTGGATGACGGCGGCGGAAGCTAAGGAATTCGGCATGGTGGATGAGGTGCTGGGAAGCCGATAGTTTCGGATATCCGGTAATTATTTCTTTCTTTGCCTTCGTTTGAAATGGCTAAATGTCGTTATATGATATTGATTGCATTTTTATCGTTATGCCTTGGGGCAGCCCCGGTGGACCGGGAAACGGATTCCCTATCCATCAAAGCAGGATTGGTTATTGATTTGGATGCAAACCGCGGCGTAGTCGCTGGCACCGACAATCGAGTTGAAAAGTGGGTTAATCAAGTGGAATCGTTCCCGATAAAGACATTTGAAAAAAGAGACGAAGGACGGAACGTAAAGGGTTCGGGGATGCCGTTGCTGAAAGCGGATGTCGCCCAGCTAAACGGGCATCGTACGGTTGTATTCAATAAACAGGAGCTGGTAGCAATGGACGAAGATGCACTGGACCATTTGATTACCGGTAGTGGCTATACGTGGTTCTGTGTGTTGAAGGCTGGAGAGCAATCGGGGGAATTGCCAGATGTAAACTCGTTTTTTGGTAATTTGCGTAACGGGGGGAATTATGAAGGGTTCTGGGGAGGGCTCGCCGATGATAACCGCGTGTGGATGGGCAGTAGGAGTGGTGTGACATTTGGCCGCTGGGATGGTAATAACCCGCAAGTCATCAGCGAGGAGCGACTCAACCAGACGGATTATTACCTGTTGATGGGACATATGGAAGCAGGAACCGGCGTGGTTACACTTTCGTTGTTCATCAATGATCCCAAGCAACCTGTTGTTACGCATCCGTTTCCCGTGAACATCCATGCGGATGCATCAAAACTCGCCATCGGTCAGGAGCGGGACGCCATCGAACACCCGGGTGTGGAATCATTCGTCGGCGAAATCGCGAGGTTTTTGCTATATGATCGACCGCTGACCGAGAACGAATTGGTGCAGGTTGCCGCCGAGCTGAAAAAGCACTATAACTTATAAGGCTGTTGGAAGCCAACATGTAGCCGAGGGTGCGAAGTGCGCGCGCCGCTACGGTGGTGTTAGGCTATTGCCCATAAGCCCGGGCACCTTCGCCGGATACGCTTCCCTGTGTGCGCTAAAATCCTTGTATTTTTGCTGGATATATAGCAATAGGTCATAGTCGGAGAATCCGAGCAACTGTTCGTAAGTAGGCCTGAAGAACCAACGGAAAACATCCAGTTCCGCGTCGGAAATTCCCGTTTGCGCTTGGATAAGTGCCTTCGTATACCGGCGGTCCACATAATCTTCGTTTTCGTCGCGAATGAGCGCGGCCTTCAAAAGTTTACTCCGTTTCTGTTCGCGCGAGAACGAAGCAAACAATACGTTGAGGTTGATGGCGACGCCCCCCGGAGCAAGGGTTAAGGCCTCCCACGGCTTCACCGGGCTGAAGTTGAACTGGTCGGCATATTCTTGGCGCATCCACAGCGAGTCTTTCACGGAATTGCGTCGACCGAGCACACGCACCTCGGCTAGACCAATGGTTTTGGGCTGCAGCGAAATGTATAGTACGGTATCGGGCTCGGTATACAAGGTAAGTGAAGCCGGTTCATAGCCGATATGCGAAACGGAGATCGTAACGGGGAAGCCGGTGACCCCAGCAAGGCTAAAGTGTCCACCTGCGTTGGTGGTGGTGCGGAAATTACCTATCGTTAGGGATGCTGATCGGACCGGCATGCTGGTCTCCCTGTCGCGCACCACACCTCCGAAATATTGGGCCTGTAACATGGCAGGCGATGTGCTGCAGATAATCAACAAATAAAGGGATATGAAATGATAACTCTGGTGCATGACGCGGTAAAGGTAACAGCGAAGTCGCTTATGCGCTTTGGTTTTAACATTTATTAACCAACGCTTGGTTTGATCATCATATGGAGTAAAATCCGAAAGCGTATATGAAAGACTTTATTTAAAGGGTTTTAAGTTGGATTAAACAACCGGGAAGGATTATTGCCGGTCACGACGACGACCCGAAATTTGGTGCGGAAGCGCGATTTGATGAAATCCGTCAGCAGCGGGATGGATGGGGTCAATGTATACGTTTACACGAATCACGTTGGAGCAAAGATTACGGTTTTTCAAAAATTATGCCTACTTTCGGGGCCTTGAACAACGATAATAAAGAAGAGAATACCATGAGTTTGAAAGATTTTAAAGGGGTTGTTACAGGCGATGCGGTACAAGAATTATTCGAGATCGCCAAAACCCATAAATTTGCCTTACCGGCCGTGAATGTCATCGGCACGGATTCGATAAATGCGGTAATGGAAACGGCCAAAGCGGTCAACTCGCCAGTGATTATCCAACTGTCTAACGGTGGAGCGCAATTTTATGCCGGAAAGTCGATGAACAACGACGGGCTAAAAGCCTGTGTGCTGGGTGCGGTGTCTGCTGCTCACCACGTACATTTGTTGGCCGAGCACTATGGGGTAGCGGTCATCCTCCATACCGACCACGCGGCCAGGAAATTATTGCCTTGGATTGACGGCATGCTTGATCACGGTGAGCAATTCTTCAAACAACACGGTAAATCCCTGTTTTCGTCGCACATGCTCGATTTATCGGAAGAGCCTATCGAGGAGAATATCGAAATATCAAAGAAATACCTCCAGCGGATGAAGCCACTTGGCATGACCGTGGAGATTGAACTCGGTGTGACCGGTGGGGAAGAGGACGGCGTGGATAATACCGATGTAGATAGCTCCAAATTGTATACACAGCCCGAAGAAGTGGCGTATGCCTACGAGGAACTGAACAAAGTAAGCGATAAATTCACCGTTGCAGCGGCTTTCGGCAACGTACATGGCGTGTATAAGCCGGGCAATGTTAAATTGCAACCGGTTATCCTGAAAAATTCGCAGGAGTATATCCGCGAGAAATTCGGCCTGTCGGCTGAAAAGCCGGTTAATTTTGTGTTCCATGGTGGATCGGGATCGGCTCCGGAAGAGATCGCCGAAGCGATTTCCTATGGGGCAATAAAAATGAATATCGATACCGATATGCAATGGGCATTTTGGGATGGTGTGCGCGGCTATTACCAAGCGAATGAAGGATACCTACAAAGCCAGATCGGTAACCCTGACGGAGCGGATTCACCTAACAAGAAGTATTACGACCCGCGCGCGTGGTTGCGCAAGGGCGAAGAGAGCTCCGTAAAGCGCCTTACTCAAGCATTTGAAGAATTGAACGCGATAGACGTGAATAGCAAGCTGTAAGCGAGAAACTAATTTTCTTTTGCAAGACCTGAAAATAAATACCCCTCCGTGGGTATTTTTTTGTTTTAGCCCCGGCCCTGGTGGTGATGGCTGCCTAAAAAATACCCTATAGAGGGTATTGCAGAAAGTGAGTGGTTCGTTTAGGTTTGCCTCATCAAATGATTTGTCATAACCCACTAATTAATCTATCAAATTTAACTTAATGGAAACACGTAAACTTCTTTCGATTATCACCTTAGCGTTATTCTGTTCCGGACTGTTCATAATTGCGACGCCGGCCCATGCACAAAAGGCGAAAAAACGTACCGTTACCATCAGTACCGAGGCGGGAGCCAATCTTTTTGTGGATGGCAAGCAGGTAACGGCGCCTGCCAAAATCAAGATCGACAAGTATGCGACCGTCAATATCCGGGTTGAAAAAGTCGGGTTCGTCACGGAGATACGCAACTATGAAAACAACGGTATCAATGTCATCCCCAAGACGGATTTCATCCAACTGGAAAAAGACGAAGCCTATGAGAACTCGTTCGTGACCAACTTAGCCAATCAAGACATCGATATCCGGCCTTCCCGCAGTGCGGACGAGTCTTGGGTATTGCTCAACCGCATCGTTACGGGTACGTTCGATGTGGTAGCCATCATGGACAAAACAACCGGATACATGGCGACGGCTTGGTCGGCCAAATCGTTCAACTCGGCGGTTGTACGCACGCGGTTGATTATCAGAACCAGCAACACCGATCCGCTGGAATACAAAGCGAAATTGGTGTCGGAGATCGCCCCTCCGGGCACCAGTGTGGTGGCCGATGAGTCTTTCCGCCGGTGGGACCGCGTGTTGCGCACGTACGAAAATATAGTTCCCGATTTGCAGAGTCGCTTAGGAGTGAATTGATATGCAAACGAATGCTTTAAAAAAGGCAATGGCATGTGCTGTCGCCAGCCTGTTCGTCGGCGGTGCTTTTGCCCAACAGGTAACCGTGGCCAACCAAGGTTATTATAATGAATCCGATTATGGAAAGTTTTACATACGCTTGGGCGTCAATATCCCGCAGGGAGCCTTTGGTAAGGCGATCGATGCCAGCGTGCCGTTGTATGAGAATATTGCCAAAGATGGTGCTATTGGGGCAGAATTGGGGGCCACCATGGAATTGGGCCGATATTTCTTTTTCCACGAAGATCCCATCAACGACTTGTTCAAGGTGGGCCTCGATGCCACGTTCTTTTCCTTCGGCTATAACATGGGGAAATCATTGCCCAGCCCGGATGAGGCGGCCGACCCGTTCGACTTCGTGACCGGCAGTGTGAAATTGGGGCCGGTAGTATCGTTTAACCCGGTGGAAGACTTTTACGCGGATATTTTCGTTAAAGCGGCACCCACCGTGCTGCTGTCGTTCGAACCGCCCTACCATTTCAAAGGCGATCCTTACGATCCCGATGCGGAAATGCTTTATTTCAATACCGATGAGGATGTCGCCTTTGGGTTGAAGACCGACGTCGGCATTAGCCTGCGTTATAAGAAGGTAACATTCACCGCCAGCTATGAAAGCGGGACGTTCGAGGTACCCGTTACCTACTACCAGAATGACGGCAGCGAGTCGGTCTACGACACCGCGCCGCAGGAGATGGACAGGAAGATGCCCATGGGGGTGCTGCAGCTGAAGCTGGGATTGCAAATGTTTTAAATGTTTTAGTTTAGGTTTACCGTATTATATATTAACCTTGAATCGGCGGTGTTGTAACAGACACGGTCCCCACACCCCAAGAGCGCTCATATGCAATCATGGAAAGGGGGATGCCACCGCTAGCGGTGGCATCCCACCGAGTGTGGTTACTCCTCGGCACCTCTCCGCGGCCGACAGTGCTCAGAAAAAAACTGATAAAAATGTCGCAGAATTCCCTATTTTGCGGACCTTAAATGATTTCTAACCGTTTAAACAATGGAAGCAGTCATGACGACTGCAAAACCTTATGGAACAGTTTATTAAGGCCGTTAATGACGTTGTGTGGAGTAACGCGCTCGTCGTGCTATGTATCGGGGTAGGGGTATATTTCTCGTTCGCAACTGGATTTTTACAAGTCAGGTACTTTAAAGATATGGTGAAACTGCTGATTGGCGGCAGTTCATCCAACAAAGGTGTATCGTCGTTCCAAGCTTTTGCGTTGGCC